>JASHQY010000054.1 GCA_030038885.1 Thermoplasmata archaeon
CGACGCCGCCCCGGGCGCGGGCGAGCCTACTTCGTGAGGAGCGCCGCCCGCGCCCGCGCGAGGTGGACGTCCGGAGCGCCCTCGATGATCTCCTGGACCTTCCCCTGCGCGTCGATCAGGAACGTCACCCGGCGCGCGGTCCCGTGCGGGCCGAGGACCCCGTAGAGCGCCGCGACCTTCTTCTCGGAGTCCGCGACCAGCGGGAACGGCAGCCCGTACTTCTGGCGGAACGCCTGCTGGGCCGCGCACTCGTCGACGCTCACCCCGACGACCTGGACGTGCTTCGCGCGGTACTCCGGATAGACGTCCCGGAACCCCTTCGCCTCGATCGTGCACCCGGGGGTGTCCGACTTGGGGTAGAAGTACAGCACGACCGGCGCGCCGCGGGTGGACGCGAGCCGGAAGGGAGCGCCGCTGTGGTCCAAGGCGTCGAAATCGGGAGCCAGTTCGCCGACCGCGACCATGCCGGGCCAGTCCGCCGGGGCTATTTGAGCTGGGAGCCCGGGGCGCGGCCGCGCCCGCTCAGCCCGCGCCGACCGCCACGAGGGTCTCGGTCGATTTGAGACCGGGGATCCGACGGATCCGGTGGACGACCGTGTCGAGCGCCTCGTTGATGTGCGGCGCCTGGACCCGCACGATCAGGTCGAACGGACCGGTGACGGCCTGGACCTCGGTGACCCCCGGGGTGGCCTTGATCCGACGCACGACCTCGTCGAGACGGCCGACCTCGACCTCGACCAGCAGGAAGAGCGTCTCCACGACCCCACCGTTCCGTCCCAAGGGTCCGCGGCGTTCTTCAAGTTAGCGCGCGGGGGCTTTCCCTGAGGAGCCTTCGACCGGCGCGCGACCCGACGCTCACGTCGAGTACTGCACCGTCACATCGATGATCGTGGTCGTACAGCCCGTCCCGTTCGTCGGGGACAGGGAGAGGACCCACACGAGGACCGGCTGGCCGTCGGAGACGAACGACAGGACGCCACCGTAGCCGACGATCCCCCCTTCGAGGCCATTGCTGCCGGCGAGATTGAGCCAGAAGGGGGATCCGGCCGCGTCGGAACTCTCCACCCGGACCGTCGACCAGATCGGGAAGGTGGCGGCGAAGCTGCTCGACTCCCCCGAAGCCAAGTGACCGCACGGACTCATCGCGAGCTCCCAGGTCGAACCCGACGCGGGATAGAGTCCGGTGGGAACGACGCCGGTGCCGACGAGCAGCGTCCCACCCACGAGGACCGCGAGCGCGACGCCGAGCGCGACATCGACCCGCCGCGGCCGATCCCCCGTACGATCCACGGAAGGACGGACGGTGCCCCGCGAGGAACGCCATGGGATCACACTGGCCACGAGGAGGATCACGCCCACCAGGAGCACGATCGAGAATCCAGTGTATTCGGTCCCCGGGACGTCGAGTTGCGGCGCCGCGAAGACGGTCAGCGGAAAGTACGCCGCGATCGCCCACGCACCCGCCCAGAACAGACCCCGATGGATGTGCAGATATCGAGCCGTGTCCGACATCGCGTCGGCCCGGATGGGGAACGGTCTCCCTCGGATTAAAGGCCTTCGAACCACTCCCGCCGGGGTGGGCGGCGGACGTGCGGACGCCTCGGTGGGCTCGGGAACGCCGTGAGGTCGCGGGGTCGCCTCGACCGCCTCGTTCACAAGGTCATGCGGGCTCGGGAACGCGAATCCTCCCGCGAGCGGGGGACCGGTGAAGTCCCTCGCCGGGCACTTGCGCCGCACGATTCTCGCGACGACGGCGAGGGGCGCGACGACCCCGAGCGTCCGAGCCCCGGGTCGATCCGCGCGACGCGGGGCGCGCCATCCCGCGGAGCCCGAGCGCGGCCGCAAGCTCCCCGAGCCTCCTCGACGACAGGACCGTCGCGCCTTCCACGGAATTCTCGAACGCCGGAAGGGCACGGGGTCGTCCGACTCCCCTTCGCCGCATCGAAACACCCAAACCGTTATGGCCCGTCGGCGACCGCTCTCCCGGGCGATGGACCTCGTCCTGAGGGACACGCTCTCGGGCATGCGGCGCGCGGTCCGCGGTCGTCCGGGGCGGCCGCTAACGCTCTACGTCTGCGGTCCGACGGTCTACGATGTCGCGCACGTCGGCCACGCGCGGACCTACCTCTTTTTCGATGTCGCGCGGCGGTTCCTCGAGAGCGAGGGCGTGCGCGTCCGCCACGTGATGAACGTCACCGACTTCGAGGACAAGCTCGACGCCCGGGCGACCCAGCTCGGGATCCCCTGGCGCACGCTCGCGCGCCGCGAGGAGCGGAGCTTCTTCCGGGACCTCGCGGCACTGAACGTCCTTCACCCGACCGTCACGCCCCGAGCGACCGAGTACGTCCGCCGCATGATCGCGACGGGGCAGCGGCTCGAGCGGAGCGGTCGCGTGCGTCGGGAGGGCGAGGAGTGGGTCTACACCCCTCCCCGTCGCGGCGCGCGCGAGAACTTCCCGACCGACCGGCAGCTCGCGACCCACGCGGTCGAGGAGCCCGGCCACCCGTTCCCCGCGCAGGACGGCCGCTCGGGGGAGTTCATGATCTGGCGGCTCCAGCGCCCGCCGAAGCCGTCGTGGCCGAGCCCGTGGGGTCGGGGGATCCCGGGCTGGCACCTCGAGTGCTACGCGATGGCCGAGCGATCGCTCGGGATCCCGGTCGACCTCCACGGCGGGGGCCCCGACCTGATCTACCCGCACCACTACGCCGAGAACGAGGTCGCGCTCGAACTCCGCGGCACGCCGTTCGCCCGCGTGTTCTTCCACCCGGCGTTCGTCCTCACCGGCGGGGCGAAGATGGCGAAGTCCACCGGGAACCTCGTCTCGCTGCGGGACGCCCTCCGGGACGTCGGCCCGAACGCGCTGCGGTGGTACCTCCTGTCGACGTCCCACGCCCGACGGCTCGCCTGGGACCCGGAGGCCCTGCACCGCGCGGCGGCGGACTACGCCCGGCTCCGGGGCACGGTTCGGACCTGGCTGGGCGGGACGGGCGGGCGAGCGAGCGCGGCGACGGTGCGTCGACTCGCCGCCGGCGTCCGACACGACCTCGCGCGCGGGCTCGCGACCGACCGCGCGTTCGCCCGGATCCGGGCGTGGGCGGAGGATGCGGCGCGCACCGGGAGCGCCGTCGCGCCGCGGGAGCGCGCCGCCGCCCTCACCGAGTTCCGCTCGATCGAGCGACGCACCGGGCTCGAGCTGCGCTAAAGGTCCGAGCGGTCGACGACGACGCTGAGCCCGTTGCCCCCGCCCATGCAGAGCGTCGCGAGGCCGAGGGACGTCCGCGAGCGCACGAGCTCCTGGACGAGCGTCACGACGATCCGGGCGCCGCTCGCGCCGATCGGGTGGCCGAGCGCGACCGCCCCGCCGTTCACGTTGAAGCGGTCGTCCGCGAAGCCGAACTCGTGCTGCACGGCGAGCGAGGCGGACGCGTACGCCTCGTTGTGCTCGACCCGGTCAAAGTCGGACGCCGCGAGCCCGGTCTGCGCGAGGTGCTTCTTCACGGTCGGGATCGGCGCCTCCATCACGTCCCGGGGATGCACGCCGCTCTCCGCGATCGAGTGGATCCAGGCGAGCGGGGTCGCCCCGCGCGCGCGGACCTCCCGCGCGCTCGCGAGGACCAGCGCGGCCGCGCCGTCCGAGAGCTTCGAGGAGTTGCCGGCCGTGAGGACCCCGTCCGGGGCGAAGGCCGGCTTCAGGCGCGCGAGCTTCTCGAGCGTCGTGTCGGCCCGGGGCGCCTCGTCGTGGTCGAGCCCCGCGCCGCCGGGGGTCAGCGTCGCGGGGACCGGGACGAGCTCCGACGCGAACGTGCCGGCGGCCACCGCGCGGGACGCGCGCAGGTGGCTCCGGAGGCCGTAGGCGTCGACGTCCGCGCGCGTGAACCCCCGCTTCTTCGCGATCCGCTCGCCGGTGAGTCCCATGATCTCGTGCTCGTCGTATGCGTCGATCAGCGCGTCGTGCTGCATGCCGTCCTCGAGGGTGTGGGGACCGGGGAGGCTCCCCCACCGCAGCGCGCCGTCCACCAGGTACGGCGCGCACGACATGCTCTCCATCGCCCCGACGACCACGCGGTCGAACTCTCCCGCGCGGATCGCGCTGAACCCCCAGTGGATCGCTTTCATGCCCGATCCGCAGACCATGTTTACGGTCGCGGCCCCGACGGAGTCGGGGACGCCCGCGCCCCGCAGGACCTGGCGGGCCGGGTTCTGCCCCGCGCCACCCTGGATCGCCTGGCCGAAGAGGACCTCCTCGACGTCCGAGGGGGCCCATCCGGCACGGTCGATCGCCGCGCGGGCGGCGAGCGTCCCGAGCCGGGTCGCGGGGACGTTCTTGAGGGCGCCGCCGAACCGGCCGATCGGGGTGCGGACCGCGCTGAGGATCGCGACCGAGCGGGACGGGGGCGACGGCATGAGCGGCCGACCGTTCGGCGGAGGAGCGCGCGCTCCGGCCCTCAGTCCTCTTCGACCCGCGGCGCGAGCAGGTACCGGCCCTCGCCGCGTCCGTCGCTCATCGCGAACTCGACCTTCAGCGGGTACTCGTTCCCGACGTGGAGGGTCGTGTCCTCCGCCGAGATCGACTTCACCATCGCCGAGAAGAAATCGAGCGGGTACATGCTCTTCACCGGCTCCTTCACGTCGAGCTTCGTCAGGTTCTCCTTCGCGATCCGCAGGTCGAGCTGGTCGGTCTCGCCCTCCGAGTGCATCGTGAAGGCCGTCGGGTCGAGCGAGAGGGTCACGTGGTCGGTGAAGCTCTCGCTGCCCCGGATCCCCTGGCGGAGGTCCTCGGTCTTGACGGTCACGCTCGCCGGGGGGCTGACGTTCGGCACCTTCGGGTCGGTGATGCCGGCGGGGTCGACCACCGCCATCTGCCGGGTGACCCGGCCGAGCGAGGCGACCAGCCGGTTCTTCCCGTCGAACTGGAAGTCGATGACGTCCCCGGGCTTCGAGAGCCGCAGGACCTCCTTGAGCTTCTCGACGTCCACGCCGAGCTCGGTGGCCTCCCCGGTGAACTCCTCGAAGACCGGCTGATGGAGCTTCAGCACGAGCATCGCGACGTGCGACGGATCGACCGCCTTCGCCTCGAGGCCGTCCTTCGAGATCGTGAGCTTGACCTCGCTGACGAGCGTCGAGACGACCTCGACGACCTCGCGGAGGTTCTCCATTTTCATCCGGAGCTTGAACATCCGAAGCCTCGCCGCGGACCACACCGGCCCCCTCTAAAAAGCCTTCTGAGCCGCCGAGAGGGAGCAACGCGTTTCTGGGCCGGAGACTCCCGCTCGCGGCGTGACCGAGCTCGCGTACCTCCCCGACCTGCCGTCCGCCTACGTGCGCGTGTTCCGGGCCCGCGTGACCGCGCTGCCGCCGGGCGCGGTCGTGCTCGATCGCACGTACTTCTACCCGACCGGCGGCGGCCAGCCGTGCGATCGCGGGACGCTCCGGCTCGAGGGCGGCCGACCGCTCGAGGTCGCCGAGGTCGTGAAGTCCGGACCGGCGGTGCTCCACCGGGTCCGCGGCGATCCGGCCGTCGTGCGGGCGCTCGCGGTCGGCGCGGAGCTCGAGGGAACGATCGACTGGGAGCGCCGGCACCGGCACATGCGGCTTCACACCGCCCAGCACCTCGTGAGCGCGCGGATCTTCGCCCGCACGGGTCTGCGAACGCGGCGGGCGAACCTCGCGGGCGCCGGCGCGACGGTCGACCTCGAGGGGCCCGTGACGGCCGACGCGATCGCGCCGGTGGCGGACGATGTCCGCGACGTGGTCGCCCACCCCCGCCCCGTCGCGATCCGCTTCGTGCCGCGGGCTGAGTGGGACGCCCACCCGGCGGCGGGGCGCTCGGGCCTCGTCCCGTTGCCCCCCCAGGTCGATCCGGTCCGGGTGGTCGAGATCGACGCCGCGGATGTCTGCCCGTGCGGCGGGACGCACGTCCGCTCGACCGGGGAGATCGGCGAGGCCGAGTGGCTCCCGATCGTGCCGCTCAGCGGCGGCCAGTCCCGGGTGGCGTTCCGGCTGCGGACTCCCGGGCCGCCCACTCCGAGCGGATGACCCCGTAGACGTAGACGTCGTGCCAGCGCCCGTGGTGGAACAGCGCCGAGCGCAGCGTGCCCTCCCGGCGGAAGCCGAGCCCCTCGACCAGGCGGTAGGACGCGACGTTCTCCACGTCGCACGTCGCCCCGACCCGCTCGACGGACGTCGTCGCGTAGAGGTGGTCGACGAGGAGCCGCACCGCTTCGCGGCCGTAGCCCTTGCCGCGCGCCGTACGATCGCCGAGGACGTACCACACGTCGACGTACTCGAGGACCGGGTGCGGCACGTAGTGCCCCACGAACCCGATCGCGCCGGGCGGGTCGAGCCGCTCGACCACGAATCGGGGGGCGAGCGACGCGGGATCCCCCGCCGCGGTCTCGACCGAGCGGACGAAGCTGTCCATCGTGTCGACCGAGAACCGGTCGAACGGGGCGACGACCTCCGGGTCGTTGTACCATCCGAAGACCGTCGCGTAGTCGGCCGGACCGATCGGACGGAGGCGAACGGACGTGCCGTCGAGCTCGGTCATCTCCGCGGCTACGGGCTCGGCGTCGGCTCGTGGGGTCCGTCGTGCGCCGCCGGCGGCGGCTCGGATTCCTCGTCCGTCGCGGACGGCGCGGGCGCGTCGGCCCCCTCCTCCCGCAGGTGCTCGAGCGCCTTGCGGTGGCCGCTCGGGGTGAGCGAGAAGACGTGCTTGGGCTCGGAATAGCCGACGACGTACTGCGTCCGTCGGAAGACCATCCGGGACATCTCGAGCGACCGCAAGGCGTTCTTCAGGGTCGCCGGATCCTCGTTCGAGAACTTCCGGGCGATCCCGAACTCGGTCGTCCACTGGTCGGCTTCGAAGCGGATCTGCTGGCCGCGATGCTCGAGGAGGTGGAGGAGCAGCGAGCGCTCGAGCCGCTCCAGATCCGCTTGCGGCATCGACCTCGGGGAACGATCAGGAGATCGTCGTGATCTCGTAGTTGACGTCGAGACCCTTCAGGCGGGCGTGCATCTCCGCCACGAGGCGGATGACGTTCTCGAGCCCGGCCCGCTCCTTCCACTTGTACACGAAGTCGTGCATCCCCATCGACTCCTCGAACCCCAGTTGCCGCATCACGTCCATCACCTTGAGCGGATCCGCCCCTTCGGAGTGGAAGGTCATCCGGACGTAGGTACGCACCGCATCCTCCTCTCGGGGCAGGCCCCGGCGGATCGACCGTCGTGTTTAGGCGGCCGTTCGTTTATATATGCTTCCCTGAGTCCGGCCCGGCCACCATGGCGGCAGCGCGACGTGCGGGTCCGGTCGTCGTGACCGGGGGCGCCGGGGCGATCGGTTCGGTGCTGGTGCGAGAGCTGCTCGCCCGGGGGCGCGAGGTCCGGATCGTCGACAACCTCTCCGGCGGTCGGCGCGCGCATCTTCCGCCGATCGATCCGCCCCGGCTCACCCTGATCGAAGCGGACCTCAAGGACCCCGCGCAGTACGCGAGCGCGTTCGACCACGCCGCCGAGCTGTGGCATCTCGCCGCGAACACCGACATCCAGAAGGGCTCGAGGAACCCGCGCCTCGACCTCGAGGATGGCGTGCTCGCGTCCTTCCACGTGCTCGAGGCCGCGCGGACCCACGGCGTCCGCCGGGCGGTCTACGCCTCCTCGAGCGTCGTCTACGGCTATCCGTCGGTCTTCCCCACCCCCGAGTCGTACGGCCCCCTCGAGCCCCAGTCGCTCTACGCCGCCGCGAAGCTCGCGGGGGAGGCGCTCTTCTCGGCGTACGCCCACACCTACGGGTTCCGCGTCCTCCTGTTCCGCTTCGCGAACATCATCGGCCCGAACATGACCCACGGGGTCCTGTTCGATCTCTTCGCGAAGCTCCTTAAGGACCCGCGCCGGCTCGAGGTGCTCGGGGACGGCCGCCAGGCGAAGAGCTACCTGCGCACGGAGGATTGCGTCGCGGGCATGCTCCTCGCGGCCGAGCGCGTGGACGCCCCGGTGGGCATCTTCAACCTCGGGACGGACGACCGGACCTCGGTCCGCGAGATCGCCGAGAAGGTCGTCGCGGCCCACGGCGGGACCGCCCGCATCGAGTACACGGGCGGCGAACGCGGCTGGGTCGGCGACGTGCCCCAGCAGCTGCTCGCGATCGATCGGATCCGCGCGCTCGGCTGGCGTCCCCGCTGGACGAGCTCGGAAGCGATCGACCGGACGATCGCCGAGATGGTCGCGGACCGGCGCGCTCCGTCCTAGGGGGACTCGGGAGCGGCCGGGGCGACCGCGCGGTAGAGCGCGACGTACTGCTCGACGACCCGGGGCCACGCGTAGCGCTCCTCGGCGACCGCGCGCGCGGCGTCGCCGATCTCCCGGCGTCGTGCGGCGTTCGCGGCCAGCTCGATCGCCCGGTCGTGGAGCCCGCGGACGAAGCTCGCCGGGTCCGCGTCGGGAACGATCCCCCCGGTCCGGCCGTCCTCGACGGCGGCCGCGACCGCGGGTCCGCCGAGGACCGGGAGGCCGGCGGCCAGGGCCTGGACCACGGCCCCCGAGAGGAGCTCGGCCCGGCTCGGGTGGACGAGCAGATCGCTCCGGGCGAAGCGCTCGGCGAGGTCCTCCGCCGAGAGCTCGCCGAGGATCCGCACCTCCTCCCCCGCCGCCCGGACCCGGTCGGCGTAGGCGGGGTCGGGAGCGGGGCCCGCGAGGTCGAACCGCAGGCCCGAGCCCCGGAGGGCGGCGGCCGCGAGCTCCCAGCGCTTGAACGGCGCGACGACCCCGACGCCGAGCGCGACCGTGCCGGTCCGGTGCGCCCAGTCCGGGCGGAAGCGGACGGTGTCCACGCCGAACGGGATCACCGCGATCGGCCGTCGCGTGCGTCCGACGGCGGCCTCCATCGTCCGGGCCAGCGGCTCGGTCAGCGCGACCGCCGCCGCGGCCCGGCGCACCGCGCGCCGCTCGAGCCAGTAGCCCCAGCAGTGCGAGAGCCGGTCCCGGTAGTACCAGTGGCGGGAGTGCGAGGTGTACACGAACGGCGTCCGCGCGAGCGCGAGCCGGTTCGCGACCACCGGGGAGTTCGCGTGCACGACGTCGAACGCCTCGGCGCGCAGCAGGCGGGGGAGCTCCCAGGCGAACGGATACTCGTCCCGCATCCGCCGGTGGCGCACCCGGTTGAGGACGACCGCGTCGTGGCCGGCCGCGCGCAGCGCGTCCGCGAGGTCCGCGATGAAGCGCTCGGTCCCGCCGTAGCCGGTGGGCGGGATCGGTTCGACGCCCCCGCCGACCAGGACGATGCGCACGGGTCCGCCACCGCCCGGTGGGATTAAGGGCTGCCGACAATCTCTCTCGGGGGAGCGGCCCCGCTCGATCGGGCGCCCTCCTCGGGTCGCGATGGGAACGGTGTGCGTCGAGATCGCGGTCCGCGACGACCGCCGCCTCCTGGACGCGCTCGACTCGCTCGGCGCGCAGACCCGTCCGCCGGACCGGGTGCTCGTCGCCGCGTCGACCGAGAGCCCGGAGGCGTTGCTCGAGGACGCCCGGCGGCGGCTATCGCGGATCCCCGTGGAGGTCGCGCGGTTCGCCGGCGGGGTCGTGGACGCCCGCGCCGGCGCGCTGCCGCGGATCCGCGAGGACACGACCGTCTTCCTCGACTCCGACGAGCGGGCTCCGCCCGAGTGGCTCGCCCGGATCGTCGGACCGGTCGAATCCGGCGCGGCGACGTTCGTCGGGGGCCCGACCCGGCCCGGGCGACCTCCGTCCTCGGCGACCGAACGGTACTCCGTGCTGCTCGAGGAGTCGATCTACCGCGACCTCGTCCCGCACCGGATCGCCTACGTGCCGCTGCAGAACACCGCGTGGAGGACGTCCGAGCTCCGGGCGCTGGGCTTCGACCCCCGGATCCCGTTCGCCGAGGACCACGACCTCGAGACCCGGGCCGCCCGGTCCGGCGCCCGCGGGCTGTTCCTCCCGGACGCGTTCGTCTACCACGACCTGTCGGGCGAGGCGAGCCTCTACCGCTGGGCCCGCAAGCGCTACCGGTACCTCGTCGCGATGGCGATGTCCCTCCTGAAGAACGGAGAGCTCCGCGGCCGGCTCGACGAGCGCCGGCGTCCGGTGCGCCACCCGCTGCGCTACGTCGAGGCCGCGATGAAGCCGGTCGCGCTCGTGGACGCGGCGATCCGCTGGCGTCGGGTGCGCGAGCGCGTCGGACGCTAGGGCGCCGGGGACCCGCGGCCCTCGGCGGTGCCGCGCGCGGAAAACCTTATCCCACCGCCGGTTTCGGCGGGCCATGTCGCCCGAGACCTCCCATGCCCACGGTGGGACGAAGTCCGGGGAGCTCGTCCACCTCGACTACGACCTGTGGGCGGAGGGGGGCGGCCGCACCGACCTGGTCGACACGACGCACGCCGAGGTCGCGCAGGAGGCGAAGGTCTCGGTCCCCGAGGGTCAGCGCTGGGGACCCCGCCCGCACCTCCTCGGGGGCGAGTACTTCCCGAGCGGGATCGAGTCGGCGCTGGTCGGCCTCAAGGTCGGCGAGGAGGTCGAGCGCGAGTTCGCCCCGGCGGACGCGTTCGGGGAGCGGGACCCGGCGCTGATCGAGCTGTTCTCGATGCACGAGATCCAGCGCCTGCCCGAGATGCGGCGCGAGGACGCGCACCTCGACGTCGGGACCGTCCTGACGATCGAGGGCCGGCGGGGACGGGTCGTGACGCTGACCGCCGCGCGCGTGCGGGTCGACTTCAACCCGGCGTTCGCGGGCCGCAAGGTGCGGGGCAAGTTCAAGGTCGTCGACCGGATCACCGAGCCCGCGGAACAGGTCCGGGCGATCCTCGAGCTCGTGTACGGCCGGGGGTCCGAGTTCCAGATCGAGGCGAACGCCAAGTCGGTCACGCTGCGGGTCCCGGAGCGCTCGAAGTTCGACATCTCCTGGATGGCGGCCAAGCCGCGCGTCGTGGACCGCCTGCGCTCGCAGCTGCACCCCGAGACGATCCGGATCGTCGAGGAGTACGTGACCCCGACCGAGCCGAAGGACGACACGACCCCGGCGAAGGCGGCGGCCGAAGAGAAGGCGGCCGGGCACGAGACGCACCGCGGCCGCGCGCACGCTCCGGCCGAGGCGAAGGGCGAGCCCGCGGCCAGCGGCGGGGCCGCCGCTCCGACGAAGGCGGCGGCGAAATCCGCGGGGACCGCGACGGCCCCTCCCGAGTCGAGCGACTAGGGACGGGCGGGGGGACCCCCCGGTGCCCGGTGCCTACGGAACCAACGCTCAGGAGATGAACCCCTCCGTCGTCCTCGGGTGCGATGCCCGAGACCCCCCCGAAGGTGCCGCTGGCCTTCATCATCGTGACGTTCGCCTCGGCGACGATCATCGCGATCCTGATCGTCTACTTCGGGCTCCGGGGTCAGATCGGCGGCCCGATCCCCTGACGCGCCCGTCGGGTGCGAGCACAGCCGAGATAAATCGCGGCGGGGTCGACGCGGCGCATGAGCCGCGGTGCGAGCGCGGGAGCGGACACCACCGGGGACCCGTCGAACATCGGCTGGATCGCGGGGTTCGTGATCATCCTCGCGGTCCTCGCGATCGGCGGGGTCCTCTGGTTCACCTACCACCCGATGTGACCTCCGCCGGACCCGGGCGCCGGTAGAGGTAGACGTCGGTCTCCGGGTCGTAGACCTGCGGGGTCCATCCGACGATCGGGTGGCAGTGGCTGACCACCCGGGCGCCGGGCGGGAGCTCGGCCTCGAGCTTCGGCCGGAGCCGGGCCATCGCTCCCGGCCAGAGGAACGCCGTGACGACCGTCGCCGCGCGGAAGTCGAGATCGAAGAAGTTCCCCCACCGGAGGGTGATCCGGTCCGCGAACGGGCTCCCGGAGCGCCGCAGGCGCAGGATCGCGATGCGGATCGGCTCGACCTCCACTCCGACCACCCGGGCGCGGTAGACCCGGGCGGCCCGAAAGACGATCGCGCCGGTGCCGGCCCCGAGGTCGTAGAGCGTGTCCCGGGGTCCGACCTCGGCGAGGCGCAGCATCGCCTCGACCGAGCGGCGGGGCGTCGGCTGGTAGCCAGCCCCGAAGGCGAACGACGCGAAGACGAAGTACGCGATGACCCCGACCGCGAGGAAGAGTACGCCGAACGCGAGGTCGGTGGCGCCGTCCATCCGCAGCTACCCGCGACGGGGGCGGTCCCGCTCCACGCGCTCCGCGGCGGTCCGGGGGTCGATCCGCCGGGCGACGACCTCGTCGAGCAGCTTCCGCAGCCCCGGCGCGCGATCGATCCGCTCGGAGAGCTCGCGGCCCACGCGTTCGCGCACGAGCTCGACGATCTCGGTCGCCAGCCGACGCCGCTCCTCCGTGGCCCGCTGACCCGAGTCGTCGAGGAACCGCTCATGGTCCTCGATCGCGGACCAGAGCTCGGCGATGCCGAGCGGCGGGGTCGGGAACGTCGAGGTCGAGACGACGCGGGGCGTCCAGGCTCCGCGGGCGGCGGCGAGCCCGACCAGCTCCGCGAGGTCCTTCCGGGCGAGCTCGGCGCCCGGCAGGTCCGCCTTGTTCACGCAGAAGACGTCCGCGATCTCGAACAACCCCGCCTTCAGGGTCTGGACCTCATCGCCGAGATGGGGGACCAGCACGACGACGCTGGTCGTCGCGACGTCGCGCACCGCGATGTCGACCTGGCCGCTCCCGACGGTCTCGACGAGGACGACCTCGAAGTTCGCGGCGGCCAGCATCCGGGTCACCTCCCGCGTCGCCGCCGCGAGCCCTCCGGCCTCGCCGCGGCTCGCCATCGAACGGAAGAACACCCCCCCGTCGTCGGCCCGACGCGAGAACCGGATCCGGTCGCCGAGCACCGACCCCCCCGAGTACGGGCTGGACGGGTCGACCGCGACGACCGCGACCGTCCGTCCGAGCTCGCGCAGGCGGGCGACCAGGAGGTTGATGAGGCTCGATTTCCCGACACCGAGCGGGCCGGCGATCCCGACGACCGGCACGTTCCGCACGTGCGAGTACAGCGCCCGGACGACCGGAGCGACCGACGGGTCCCGGTTCTCCACCTGGGAGATCGCCCGGGCGAGCGCGCGCCGGTCCCCGTCCAGGATCGCCCGCGCGGCCGACGGGACCGCGCGCGTCATGCCGCGCTGCGCACGAGCCGCTGGGCGGTCGTGACGATCTCCTGGAGCGAGGTTCCGGGTCCGAAGATCGCCCGGATGCCGGCCCGCTTGAGTTGCCGGGCGTCCTCGTCGGGAATGATGCCGCCCGCGAAGACCGGGATGTTCGCCGCGTGCTCCTTCTTGAGGAGCGCGAGGACCCGGGGGAACAGCGCCATGTGCGCCCCCGAGAGGATCGAGAGCCCGATCAGATCGACGTCCTCCTCGAGCGCGGCCCGGACGATCTCCTCGGGGGTCTGCCGGAGGCCGGCGTAGATCACTTCAAAGCCCGCGTCCCGGAGCGCGCGCGCGACGACCTTGGCCCCCCGGTCGTGGCCGTCGAGGCCGGGCTTCGCGATCAGGACCCGGATCGGGGTCGTCGGGTGGGCGTGAGGCATCTCTCCTCCTCCCTTCCTCGACCGGGGCGGAAGAAAAAAGCTTTGGTGGACCCCGCGCCGGCGGGTCGGACGTCCCGCTCAGAGCCGCGCGAGGACGTCGAGGACGAAGTTCCCCGCGAGCAGCGCCGCGACGGCCCCCGCGGCCATCAGGACGAGGAACGGGATCTGGGGGGTGACCCACACGCGGTCCACCCCGCGCGCCTCGAGTTCGTGCGCCGCACGGGTCCGCTCACGACGGTCCTCCTCCGTCGTCTCGGGCTCCGGCTCGGACGATCCGCTCTCGAGGGTCGGGTCCTTCAGCCAGACGAACCGGTACGGAAGGTCGCGCACCGGCAGGAAGTACCCCGAAAACCCCCGCGGGAACTCGAATTCCCCCCGCCGCGCGTTGCGGACCGCGAGGCCGATCGGGATCGCGATCGAGAGCACGGCGGCGTCCACGAGGAGGTTGATCGAGAACGGGACCACGCTCAGGGCGAAGGCGAGGGCCGGCGTCGACGGCAGCCACGGAGTGGCGAAGATCGGCAGCACGACGCCGGCGATCATGAGGGCCTTCGCGTCGGCCCCGCCGTAGAGGACCCCGAGCTCGAAGAGCCCGCGCGCGAACAGGACCGTCACCAGGACCGCGATCCCGAGGACCGGGACCGCGCCCGTTCCGACCCCCCAGCGCAGCGCGGCGACCACGACGACCAGGACCACGGCGGCGTAGGCGAGGCCCTCGAACAGGTCGGCGAACCGGTCGAGGGACGGGCCCAGCGCGTCGTCCCACGCGAAGAGGTGCTGCAGCACGAGCGCGCCGACGAGCAACCACAGTCCGAGCGGGGCCGCACCCCCGGGCGCCACCCTCGCGGCGCCGAGGATCACCCCGAGCACGCCCATGACCTGCCACAGCCGGTCGGTCACCTCCCGCTCCCGCCAGTCGGAAACGGCGGCGTAGCCGAAGCCGACCAACAGGACGGCGATCTCCGCGGCGACGAGCACGTTCCCGGGGCCCGTCACGCCATGTCCCCCCGCCCGGTGGTGGGACCGGGGGCCCACCTCATAAGCCCGAGGACCCGAAGGAATCGGGACCGGCGAGGCGGGGCTTTTCTACGGGCGACCGCTGGTACGTTCGTGGCGAGCCCCCAAGGCGACCCGACCCCGCCCCCGACCCCCCCGTCCGCGGCACCGACCCCGTCGACCTCCCCGACCCCGTCGCGTCCACGACGGTGGTGGATCGCGGTCGCGGTCGCTGTCGTGATCGCCGTGGTGGTCCTGGCCACGCTGTTCGCGAGCGGCGCGCTGCCGCTCCGCGGGTCCGCGCCGAGCCCGTCGCCCTACGCGACGTTCGACCAGGCGCAGGCCCTCGCCACGGACGAAGCGAGCTCCGCGTACGGCGGGGAATGGTTCGCGGTCTTCGGAGTGGCCCTCGCGATCCCTTCGGCGGTGCTCGAGCCGACCGGCAACCTGACCCCGCTGCTCGCGATCGCGAACTGCACGACGTACTGGCCGAACGGCGAGCCCGCCAACCTCGACCTTCCCCCGACCCCGGCGACCGCCGCGACCGGAGCCGCGGCATTCTGGCTGTTCGGCCTCAAGAACGCATCGAACGAGCTGGTGGTCGCGGTCGTCTCCGACGGCGTGGCCTCCGTCCTCGTCACGGCCGAGGGATCCTCGTGCGCGAGCACGGTCGCCCTCCTGGCTCCGTTCCCGACCGGCGAGATCGATTCGCCCCAGATCGTCACGACCGCGAACGCGGCCGGTGGCACGCAGTTCCTCTCCGCGCACGCGAACGCGACCCGCCTCTGGGCCACGTACGGCGGGATCGAGCTCGGTCCGCTCGGGTCCACGACCCCGGTGTGG
>JASHQY010000007.1 GCA_030038885.1 Thermoplasmata archaeon
AGACCCAGTGGAAACGGGCGTCGATCATCCCGCGGCATCCAGCGGCGTGGTTTCGGGTCTCCAGCCCGGTCACGCGCGGCGGACACCGAGCGCCCCCATCGGAGGCGGTCCCGGGTCGAGCAGTTGCGGGACGAGACCTTGCCGCTCGCAGAGCTCCTTCCACGCGACGTTCGCGTCCACGTGGTGCGCGAGGAGGATCCCGGTCGGCGAGAGCGTGTCCCACGCCGCGCGCAGCTCGAACCGGGCCCGCGGGAGCTCGGGACCATTGTCGTAGAGGAACAGGTCGACCTCCCCCGCCGAAGCCAGGAGCTCACGCAGGCGTCCCTCGGTGTTCCCGAGCGCGAGCGTCCAGCGCGAGCGGAGCGACGGCGGGACGAACTGCCCGACCCCCACGTCGCGCACTCCGGCCGAGCGCCCCGCCACCGGCCCGGGCCCGAGGGACGTCAGAGTCCCGTACCCGTTGTCCGCGAGGCCCGCGAGGATCCACGCGGTCGAGTAGCCGGGGCGGACCCCGGTCTCGAGGACGGTCCGCGGCCGCCCGGATCGGACCAGGAGGTAGAGGAGCGCCCCCTGCGGGAGCTCGCGGGTGAACGCGAGGCCGGCCCCGCGCTCGAGCAGGGTGTCGGGAAGATCGCTTCCCCGCAGGTCCCTCCGGTACCGTTGGAGGTCCGCGGGCGCGACCCCCGTCAGCCGGACGATGCGGTCGAGCGCGACCTGACGGAGGAGCAGCATCCGCTGGCGGATCCCCTTGCGGGCCGCCGGCGCGAGGAGCGACGGAAGCCGGGTCGTCCGCGCGAGGTAGGCCGGCACGGCCTCCCCGCCCGACGGGCGAACTTCGGTCGGAGGGACGGAGGCGCCGGGCGCTCCGGGAACCGGCGTCACACGGGCCGACAGAGCGTCGCTCGCTATGAACATGCTGGGCACGGATCCCCGCCGTGCCCAGCCCAGGAAGTGCGCGGGCCCGGCCCGCGCGGTCGCGGCTCTTACCCGGGAGCCACTCGCTAAGGAGCGCGCCAGAGAGAGATTTAATAGGCGCCGGCAATCGAAGGGGCAGGTCGCATCGATGTCCGTTCAGGAAGTCGGGGGTACGAGTTTCGACAAGTTCGCTCAGGAGAATACCGCGGCGGTCGTGGACGTCTGGGCGCCGTGGTGCGGACCCTGCCGGATGGTCTCTCCGATCGTCGACAAGCTGAGCGAGAAGTACAAGGGCAAGGTCGCGTTCGGCAAGATGAACTCGGACGACAACGGCGAGAAGGCCGGTGCCCTCGGGATCATGAGCATCCCGACCCTCCTGTTCTACAAGCAGGGGAAGCTCGTCGACCGCATCGTCGGGGCGTACCCCGAAGCGGTCATCGACGAGCACGTGCGCGCCCTGCTCTGACTCCTCCGCCCGGGGGACGGGCGACGCGGCCGCGCGCCGCGTCCCGCCGGTCCGCAGGGTGGTGGCGGCGACGTCGCGGAGGGTGACGCATGAGCGCGCCCTCGAGCGACCTCCAGCTCGCCCGGTACTCGTTCCAGCGCAAGCTCGACGAGATCGGGGCCGTCCGGGGTCGCGCGACCGAGCTCGTCAGCCTCTACGTGCCGCCCGGGCGGCAGATCTCCGACGTGATGTCGTACCTCCGGAACGAGTACGCGCAGAGCTCGAACATCAAGAGCCGCACGACCCGCAAGAACGTGATGTGGGCGATCGAATCGCTGATGGGGCGGGTCCGCCAGTTCCGGGAGGCGCCGGCCCAGGGCGTCGCGTTCTTCGTCGGCTCGAAGGCGGTTGGCGCCGACAAGTCCGAGGCGGTGACGTTCATCGTCGAGCCGCCGGAGCCGCTGAACACGTACCTCTACCGCTGCGACTCGACGTTCTTCCTGGACCCGCTGCTCGCGATGGTCCACGAGCCGGACGTCTGGGGGCTGATCGTCCTCGACCGGGCGGAGGTGACGCTCGGCCTTCTGCGCGGCAAGCGGGTCGAGCCGCTGCGGAACAAGCAGTCGCTCGTGCCGAGCAAGCACGGGCGTGGGGGCCAGTCCGCGCATCGCTTCGAGCGGTTGATCGAGCATGCGGCCCACGACTTCTTCGTCCGGGTCGCCGAGATGGCGGCGGAACTGTTCCTGCCGCGCAAGGACACGATGAAGGGCATCCTGCTCGGCGGACCCGGCGGGACGAAGGAGTTCTTCTTCAAGGAGGGGTACCTCCACCACGAGCTGCAGCAGAAGGTCGTCCAGCCGCTCTTCGACACCGGCTACACGGACGAGTACGGGCTGCGCGAGCTCGTCGAGAAGGCGACCCGCACGCTGCACGGGCTCGACCTCGCCGAGGAGAAGCGGCTCGTCCAGCGCCTCCTCGCCGAGATCCGGAACGGCGACGCGGGCCTCGCCGCCTACGGCGAGGCCGACGTCCAGCGCGCGCTCGAGCTCGGATCGGTCGACACGCTCCTCGTCTCGGAGGGCCTGCGCCAGCGACGGGTGACGTTCCGGTGCAGCGCCTGTCAGACCGAGTTCGTCCGCACGCTGCACGACGACGACGTCGACAAGGTCCTCGACGGACCGTGCCCGAAGTGCGGGCAGCGGAACCTCTCCGAGGTCGCGTCCGAGGACTACGTCGAGGGGCTGTTCCGTCGCGCGGCCGACTCGAGCGCGACCGTGCGCCTCGTCTCGACGGAGAGCGAGGAGGGCGAGATGCTCGGGCGGGGGTTCCAGGGGATCGCGGCGCTGCTGCGCTACCCGCTGCCGGCCCGCGCCCCGGCGAGCCGTCCGTCGCCCGCGTCGGGCTGATCGCGCCCGGCGCCGCGTCGGATCGGGATCACCACAGGTTCGCGAGCGGATCGTCCT
>JASHQY010000055.1 GCA_030038885.1 Thermoplasmata archaeon
GCGACCAGATCGGCGATGTGCCCCTTCAGCGGCCGCACCTCGACCGGGGGATCGACGAGGCCCGTCGGGCGGATGATCTGCTCGACCAGGCCCTTCGAGACCCTCCGCTCGAACGGCCCCGGCGTCGCGGAGACGAAGATCAGCTCGGGCACGTGCTCGAGGAACTCGGGGAACTTCAGCGGGCGGTTGTCGCGGCAGGAGGGGAGGCGCCAGCCGAATTCGACCAGGTTGTCCTTGCGGCTGCGGTCGCCCTTGTACATCCCCTGGAGCTGAGGGACCCCGACGTGCGACTCGTCCATGAACACGAGGAGGTCCTTCGGGAAGAAGTCCATCAGCGTGTACGGGGGCTCGCCGGGCTTTCGGCCCGAGAAGTAGCGCGCGTAGTTCTCGATCCCCGAGCAGTAGCCGGTCTCGCGGATCATCTCGAGGTCGTACTCGACCCGCCCCTCGAGCCGCTGGGCCTCGACGATCTTCTCGGCCCGTCGGAGCTCGCGGACGCGGGCCTCCTTCTCCTGCGCGATCTCGGCGAGGACGGTCCGCACCCGTTCGTCGACCGTGAGGAAGTGCGTCGCCGGGAAGATCGAAAGGCGGTCGAGCTCCCGGAGTTCGTCCTGCGAGAGCGGGTCGAGCTCGGCGATCCCCGCGATCGTGCTGCCGTCCAGCACGATCCGGTGGACCGTCTCGCCCGCGCCCATCACGTCGACCGTCCCGCCCCGCACGCGGAAGCGCCCGCGCTTGAGCTCGAGGTCGTTGCGCTGGTACTTCATCCGGACCAGCTGCTCGAGGAGCGCCTGCCGGCCGACCGACTGGCCGACCGCGAGGTCGACGACCGACGCGCGGTAGTCGTCCGGCGACCCGAGGCCGTAGATGCAGCTCACCGACGCGACGATCAGGACGTCCCGGCGGGTCAGGAGCGCCTGGGTCGCGCGGTGGCGGAGCCGGTCGATCTCCTCGTTGATCGACGCGTCCTTCTCGATGTAGAGGTCGATCTGCGGGACGTACGCCTCGGGCTGGTAGTAGTCGTAGTAGCTGACGAAGTACTCGACCGCGTTGTGCGGGAAGAGCGAGCGAAACTCGCTCACGAGCTGCGCGGCGAGCGTCTTGTTCGGGCTGATCACGAGCGTGGGCCGTTGGAGGCGCGCGACCGTGTGGGCCATCGTGAACGTCTTGCCGCTGCCCGTGACGCCGAGCAGCGTGACGTACTTCTCCCCCCGTTCCACCCGGTGGACGATCTCGTCGATCGCCTTCGGCTGGTCCCCCTGCGGCTCGAGGTCGGTCTCGAGCCGGAACCGCCCGGGCAGGGTCGCCGCGGGCGCGGCGGGAGCGGACCCCCCGGTCATGGAACGGCCGGCCCCGCCGCGCGCGGTCGCCCGTATCCGTACGGGTCGATCTCGACCGGGTCGAACCCGAGGTCCCGGAGGGCCGCGCGCATCTCGGTCGCGATCGGCTCGGCCCGCAGGCGGAGAACCTCGTCCGGGTCGACCTCGATCCGGGCGCCCGCGCCGCGCGTTCGTACCCGCACCCGACGGAACCCCTGCGCGGCGATCCACGCCTCGGCCCGCTCGATCCGTCGGAGGAGCTCCTCGGTCACCGCATCGCCGTGGGCGATGCGCGAGGAGAGGCAGGCGTCGGACGGTTGGTCCCAGTTCGGAAGCCCCCGCGCGCGGGCGGCCGCCCGCACGCGGACCTTCGCCCAGCCGGCCCACACCAGCGGGTGCGCGAAGCCCGCCTCGTTCATCGCCCGGAGCCCGGGGCGATCGTCCGCGAGGTCGTCCAGCTGGACTCCGTCCAGGTACTGGGAGACCCCGCGGCGACGACCTTCCCGGCGGAGCGCCTCGGTCTCGACCGAGCGGCAGAAGTAGCAGCGGTTCGGAGTGTTCGCCCGGTAGTCGGCCACGGCGAGGGGGTTGATCTCGATCACCTCGTGCGGGATCCCGAGCGCGCGGGCGACCCGCCGGGCGCGCTCGACCTCCGCCCGGGCGACCGCGGGCCCGGTGAGCGTGACGGCGACCGCCCGGTCGGCGAGCGCCTCGAACGCGAGCGAGGCCACGAGCGACGAATCGACCCCGCCGGAGAGGGCGATCAGCGCCGGCCCCTGCCGCGCGAGGTGGTCGACGATCTCCGGGGCGGTCCTCGGGGGGGCCGGAGGAACGAGCGCCGCCTCCATGGAAGGAGCGCTCCCAGAGGACGCCGGGTCTTACCGTTTGGCCCGAGGCGGGCGTCCGAGGGCGACGCCGTTCGGGTCGGGCCCCGAGCCGGTGCCCTCGCCGTCCGCGGCCCCGCTCGACGAGCCCGTCGCGGCCCTCCCGCGAGGAACCTCGGGTGGTTTCTTAGGTACGCGCGCCCTTTCCCGCGCGATGCAGGCGATCCACGACGGCACGGAGTGGGTGCTCCGGCTCGACGATGGGCAGGATCTCTTCGAGAGCTTGGTCGCGTTCGCGGAGCGGGAGCACGTGACCGCGGCGGCGGTCGTGTCCGGCATCGGGATGTTCCGGAAGGCCGCGTTCGGCTACTGGGACGGGACGCAGTACCGACCCGAGGAGCTCACGGTCCCGCACGAGGTCGTCGCGCTGCACGGGACGATCGCGCGCGCGGACGGGGCGCCCTCCGTGCACCTCCACGGGGCGGCCGCCGGGCCGGACCACCGCCTCGTCGGAGGCCACCTCCTGCGGGCCACCGTCGGCGTCCTGCAGGAGATCGTGCTGACGACGTACCCCGGGCGGACGTTCGGCCGCCCGTTCGTCGAGAGCTGGGGCCTGCGCATGCTCGACCTCGAGCCCGGCGACCACCCGTAGCGACGCCGCCACGCCTTTCCGCTCCCGCCGGGTCGCGCGGAGCCCCATGGACGCCGATCCCCCTCCCTCCCTCGCCGGGATCGATCCGCGGCTCGCCGACGCGATGCAGCGGCGCGGGATCCGCTCGTTCACGGAGATCCAGCAGCTCGCGATCCCGCTCCTCGCGACCGACGCGGACGCGCTCCTCCTCTCCCCGACCGGAACCGGCAAGACCGAGGCGGCCGTCCTCCCGCTCCTGTCCCGCCGCCTGGCGGAGCCGTCCCCTCCGATCTCGATCCTCTACGTCACCCCCTTGCGCGCGCTGAACCGGGACCTCGAGCACCGGCTCCTCGCGCTCGTGCGGGACGTCGGCCTGACGGCGGCGGTCCGCCACGGCGACACGACCGCGGCGGCCCGCCTCGCCCAATCGCGCGCGCCGCCGGACCTCCTGCTCACGACCCCCGAGACCCTGCAGATCCTCCTCGTAGGCGCGCGGTTGCGCGAGGGGCTGCGGCACGTCCGCACGGTCGTCCTCGACGAGATCCACGAGCTCGTCGGATCGGACCGCGGCGCGCAGCTCGGGCTCACGCTCGAGCGCCTCGACGCCTGGACGGGCCGAGCGGTCCGACGGATCGGCCTCTCGGCGACCGTCGGCAACCCCGACGAGGTCGCTCGATTCCTCTCCCCGGAGCCGCGGAGGGTGGAGGTCCGGATCGCGAAGGAACCGCGGGAGCTCGTGCTCACCGCCCGACGCCCCGGCACCGACCGCCCGCCGCTTCCGGCCGAGCTCGTTCGCGAGCTCAAGGCCGACGCGACGCTCCTCGACGGGCTCCGGGCCGTCGAAGAGGAGATCCGCTCGCACCGGACGACCCTCGTCTTCGTCAACACGCGCCCGACGGCGGAGGGGCTTGCGGCCCGGCTCCAGCGCCTCGCGCCCGACCTCGCGATCGCCGTCCATCACGGGTCCCTGTCCCGGGAG
>JASHQY010000008.1 GCA_030038885.1 Thermoplasmata archaeon
CGCATCCCGTGAGCCAGAGGCAGGGGCCGTCCTTCTGGCCGTTGACCACGACGAACGGGAGGTTCTCGGGCGATCCGTCCGGATGCTCGGCGACCGGGAGGTAGCCGGAGACCTTCGTTCCCGGCGCTCCCGAGACCCCGAGGGCCGTTGTCAGGTCCGACCCCACCTCGAGAACACCCCCGCCGCCCGGGTAGGCATCGAGCGATATAAACTGTACTTAGTGAAATCCAAGAACCCCCTAGTGCCGTCGGGCAAACCAAAAGGCTCTATAGGGCCCCGTCCTGCGACCGAGCAATCCCGGAGACTCGAACGATGAAAACGCTCACGCTGGAGAGTGTCACCGCGGCGCCCGGAACCAAGGCCCATGGCTATCTACCGGTGGCGGAGCATCCCGACGGTTCCCTCGAGAATCTCCCGTTCATCCTGGCGAACGGAGCGGCGGAGGGCCCCGCGCTGTGGATCACGGGTTGTGAGCACGGGGATGAGACGCTCGCGACGGCCACCATCATCGAGTTCATGGCGCAGCTCGATGTCCGGAAGTTGAAGGGATCGATTGTGGCGTTCCCGGTCCTGGATTCGACCGCGTTCAACGTCAAGCGGCGCTACAGCCCCATCGACAGCTACGATCTGAGCCGTGCCTATCCCGGATTTGCGAACGGGTGGCTGGCCGAGCAGGTCGCGAACCGCGTCACCGCGCGGATCGTCGAGAACGCGCAGTACGTGATCAACGTGCACAACGGGATCCCGGGGATCCTCGACGTCTCGCCGTACTGTGTCGCGACCTACGAGCACGAGTCCGAGTGGGAGTCTGTACTGAAGGGCTTCACCGAGTCGTTCCTCTTCGACAAGATCATCCATTGGATCGGCATCTCGACCGAACGGGGTGCGCGACAGTCGACCATGATGTCGACCCTGCTGAAGAAAAAGATCCCCACCTTCGTTCCGGAGGTGGGCCCCGACACGCCCGGTGGGCTCCGCACCGGAATTCGGGGGTTCACGAACTCGCTGCGCTACCTGGGGATGCTCCCCGGCAAGGCGCAACGACTTGCGAAGTACCAATCCTTCCCCGACGTCATTCATGTCTTCCCGACGAGGGGCGGCGTCTTCACGTCGTTCGTGAAGCTGGACCAGGTCGTCTCGGCGAACCAGAAGCTCGCCTCGATCCGCAACTTCTACGGAGAGATCACCGAGGAGCTCGTCGCACCGGCCGACGGCGTGATCGTGACCGTATGGACCAACCCCGTGATCGGTACCGGGGACTTCTGCGCGTTCGAGATCGCTACCTTCCAGGAGTTCAAGAAGCCCTGGCCGGGCGAGAGGTAGCCGCGCCGAACGGCTCTGGCCCTTCCCACGGGGGCCGCCGCGCTTCGGGGGCCGACCGAGACACCTAGGAGTATTCCGAGCGGTCGATCACAAATCGGGGAGCGCCCTCGGCGAAGAACCGAGAGAGGTTCTCGATCGCCAACCCAAAGACCCGGGCCCGGGCCTCGGCGGTCATTCCCGGGGTGAATCCTGCGGTGTGGGGGGTCGCCAGGAAGTTGGGCAGTCGGGCGAGGCCTCGTCGATCCCAGAATCGGTTGTGTTCCCAGTCCTCGGACCACCACACGTCGGTTCCGGCGCGGAAGGTGGGAGTCCGCACGAGATGGTGGTAGAGCGCGTCCTCGTCGACCGTGCCCGCACGGCCCACGTTGACAAAGATCGCCGACCTCTTCATCTGGCCGAAGGCCGCCGATCCGAGCGTGGATCGTGTCGCGTTGGTCAGGGGGCGGGCCTCGATGATGACGTCGGCGGACCCCAACGCCCGGAGGAGCGAATCTGCGGAGTACGTTCGATCGGCACCGGGCCGATCCGCTCCCGATCGGGAAACGGCCTCGACTCGCATACCGAATCCCCGCAGCCGGTGGGCGACCTCCTGCCCGATTCCGCCGAAACCGAGTATCAACGCGGTCTTTCCGATCAGATTCACCGTGGGGGGCAGAGACCGGAGCCGGCCCCCCCGCACCAGATCGAAACTGTTCCGGAGGTTCTTGGCGAGCGCGAGGACCATCGCGATCGTGTGTTCCGCGACGAACGGAGCGTAGGCTCCAGAGTTTCCGGCCACTCGGATCGGAGCAGGGAACTTCTGGAACGGGAAGTCGTCCACCCCGGCGAAAAGGCTCTGCACAAAGCTGAGGTTCGGTGCCTGGCGCGGCTCCCAATGGGGGAGCTCGCGCGCCGGGGCTCCGGTCAGGAGCGCCTCGGCTCGAGCCCAGGGTCCCCGAGAGGACGAACTCACGAAGGTGTACGGCACGTCGCCGAGGCCCTCTTTCAACCATCGCCGAAGGTCGGGATCGGGTGGAAGACTAACGAGCAGGCGACCCTCCGAAGCTCTCATGCATCGCTCCCACTTCCGCGGGATACAAAAGCTGTGGTGCTAACGGACCGTCCCCTAGGGGCTCCTAGGGAGAACATTCCGCGCGGACGTCCGGTGGTCGCGGGATAACTCGGCGCGCTCACCCCCAAGCCGTGAAGTACGGCCCCTCCCTTCCCGCCGGCCATGCGGTCGCGGGGGCGGTCCGGTGCGCGTAGCGACCGAACCCGCTCGGCGCCCTCGCGCGACCGAAGCGCACATCACGCGGGCGGCACCACGGTCGTCGCGGTCGATATCGGCGGCACGTTCACAGATATCGTGCTCCAACGAGGATCCGAAGTCAGCCTCGTCCTCAAGCGACCTACTTCGTCCCAGGAGCCCTCTCAGGCCGTTCTGGCCGCGCTCGAGGAGCTGGACGACATCGCCGGGGGGAATCTCGTTCACGCGACCACGATCGGCACGAACGCGCTTCTTCAGGGCCCCGAGCGGCTCTCCCACGGAGTGAGCCTCGTGACGACGCAGGGCTTCCGGGACGTGATCGAGATCGGGCGTCAGAACCGGCCCAGCCTCTACGATCTCGAGTTTCGCCGTCCGCGCCCGCTGGTCGCGCGGCGGGATCGGTACGAGGTTCCGGAACGAGTCACGGAGTCCGGGCGCGTCCTGGTCCCGCTCCGGCGGAACTCCGCGCGTCGGCTCGCCGTGTCCCTGCGCCGGGCCGGGGCGCGGGCGGTCGCCGTCTCCCTCCTGCACTCGTACGCGAATCCGGTCCACGAGCGACGGATCGCCGCCGAGCTTCGCTCGCGAGTTCCGTTCGTTTCGGTGTCCAGCGAGGTCGCTCCCGAGCCCAGAGAGTTCGAACGCACTTCGACGGTCGTAGTCAACGCGTGGCTGATGCCGCTGGTCTCGCAGTACATCTCCCATCTCGGCGGTGGTCTCCCGAAGCTCGGCATCGGCTCGGCGAGCGTGATGGCGAGCTCGGGCGGGCTGGTCTCGCTCGAGGAGGCGGCGACCCGCCCGGTCCAGATCATCGAGTCGGGGCCGGCGGCGGGGGTCGTGGCCGCGGCGGAGACCGCGCGACGGGCGGGATTGAGCTCGATCATCAGCTTTGACATGGGCGGCACGACCGCGAAGGTGGGGACGGTCCACGACGGTCGGGTTGGTCTGACCGCCGAGCTCGAAGTCGGCGGGGACTCCCATCACGGTCGGCGCGGCAAGGGCACGGGGTACCCGGTCCGATTCCCGTTCGTGGATCTGGCGGAGGTCTCGTCCGGCGGAGGCACGATGATACGACGCGATCCCAACGGGACGCTCACCGTCGGCCCCGAGAGCGCGGGGTCCGCCCCGGGTCCCATCTGCTACGGCCGCGGCGGAACCGTTCCCACGCTGACCGATGCCAACCTGGTCACGGGCGTTCTCGCCCCGACGCTGCTGGGCGGCGAAATGAAGCTCGATCGTGCGGCCGCCCGCCGCGGTTTCGCTCGAATGGGCGACCCCCTGGACGTGGCCGAACAGGCGCTCCGGCTGGCGGACCTCGAGATGGCCCGGGCCCTGCGGATGGTGACCGTCGAGCGGGGGCTGGATCCCCGACACTTCACGCTCGTGGCCTTCGGTGGAGGCGGACCGCAGCACGCCGCCCGGCTTGCGACCGAGCTCCGGATGTCGACCGTGCTCGTGCCCCGCCATCCGGGGGTGTTCAGCTCGATCGGGCTGCTGCTGGCCGACTGGAGGTACGAGGCGCGAATGGCCTTTCCGAAGGACCTCCCGCGCGACCTCGAAGCCTTGCGCCGGCAGTTGCGGCGCCGATTCCGGGCCGGCCGCTTCTCCGCGGCCGTCGAGTGCCGTTACGCGGGCCAGGGCTCGGAGCTCAGCGTGCCGCTGCGCACCGAGGACCGGCGGCGGGTGGCGCGCGAGTTCGAGCGGCTGCACGAGGTCACGTTCGGTTTCCGCCTAACCCGGGGTGTGGAGCTCGTGACCCTGCGGCTCTTCGGCGAACGAAGCCGCCCGAAGCCTTCGTTCGGGTTCTCCCCATCCTCTGCGGGGCCGACAGGAACCCGGACCCTTCGCTGGATGGGCCGGGACCTCCCTCTGGAGACCTTCGGGCGCGACGGGCTCGCGCGCGGTGCCCGGATCCGCGGACCGGCCGCCATCGACGAGTACGGCTCGACGACCCTGGTCCCGCCCTCCTGGACCGCCACGGTGCTCCCGGACGGCCTCCTTCGATTGGAGCGGAGCTCTCGATGACCGAGGAATGGGAGCTCGTCAGCAAGGCGACCGAGTTCATCGCGGAGGAGATGGGAGTCGCCCTCCAGCGGTCGGCGCTCTCCCCGAACATCCGGGAACGGATGGACCACAGCTGCGCGGTCGTCGCCCCGTCCGGGGCGATCGTCGCGCAGGCCGAGCACATCCCGGTCCATCTCGGCTCGTTCAAGGTGGGCGTGGAGCAGCTGCTCGCGGCGCTCCGAAGCACGTCGTCCGAGCCCGGACGGCGGGAGATGATCCTCGTGAACGACCCGTACATCACGGGCACCCACCTCAACGACCTCATGGTGCTCGCACCGGTCCACTGGCGCGGGAGCCTGGTCGGCTTCGTGACCAACAAGGCCCACCACGTCGACGTGGGAGGTTCGGTGCCGGGCAGCCTCAACCCCCGCGCGGGCGACCTGTTCGGCGAGGGGGTGGTGGTCCCCCCGACGACGATCGTGCGGGCGTCCCGGCTCGACGCGGGAGCCTTCCGACTTCTCGGCTCGAACGTGCGAGACCCCGAGGTCGCGCGCGGTGACCTCGAGGCCCAGATCGCGGCCAACCGAATGGGCGTCGCCCGGGTCCGGGACCTGTTCGACCGGTTCGGAAAGGCCTTGGTCGAGCGTTCGTGGGAGGAATCGCGGTCCCGGGTCTCGGCCACCGTGGCCCGCGCCCTGGGCCGCATGCGCCACGGGCGCTTCTCCGCCGCTGACGCGGTCGAGCTCGGTCCCCGGATGCTGCCCATTCGAGTGTCGTTGAGGGTCTCCGGTGCGGGAGTCCTCGCGGACTTTCAGGGGACCAGCGAGCAAGTGGCGGCCCCCCTCAACGCCGTCCTCGGAGTCACCTACTCGGCCACGGCATTCGCCGTGCGCGCGGCGCTGGCCATGACGTTTCCCACGAACGCGGGGTTCTACGACCGGGTCCAGGTGCGGGCTCCTCCGGGGTCGCTCGTGAATCCGGACCGCCCGGCGCCGGTCTCTGGAGGGAACGTGGAGACCTCGCAGCGGATCGCCGACGTCGTGCTGGAAGCGCTCGCCCCCAGCGTGCCCCACCCGATCCCCGCCGCCTCCTCGGGCACGATGATGAACATCATGGTCGGCGGCCGACGCGCCTCCGGCCGTCGGTGGGCGTACTACGAGACGATCGGAGGGGGATCCGGTGGCCGATCCAGCGGAAACGGCGTCTCGGGCGTCCACACGAACATGACCAACACGCTGAACACCCCGGTGGAGGTCGCGGAGAAGGAGTATCCCCTGCTGTTCACCTCCTACGCGCTCCGGCCGGGGAGCGGCGGGGTGGGCCGGTTTCGGGGCGGCGACGGTCTGGTTCGGGGGTTCCGGCTCCTGGAGCCCGCGACGGTCTCGGTCATCTCCGATCGATTTTACCGAGGACCCCCGGGGCGCGACGGAGGCGCCAGCGGCCGACCCGGACGGGTCCGGCTCCGGTTCCGGAATCGCGAGAAGCAGATGCCAAGCAAGTTCACCGTCGACCTCGAGCCCGGGGCGGAGATCATCGTCGAGACTCCGGGAGGAGGAGGCTTCGGTGCCCCGACACGACGCCCGCGTCGACCCTCCTCGCCGGCGGGGTGAGCCGCCCGCTTGGACCTGGTCCTGTGTACGGCGGAGCCGACTTCGACCACGCGCCCGGGTCGCTTCGACCCGTCGGCCCCCGCAGGGAGGAGGCGGACCTCCGGTGTCCATCGCACCGTAGGCAGGGAAGGATGGCATGCCAGGGGCGATCCCTGCAGAAGCAGCGAGGTCCGGTTCCGCCCCGTTTCCAACGAATAGCCTTATGGGGAGTGGGACGACACGTAAATCATCTGGCGGCCGCCTTGGAGTGGCGGGCCAGGCGGGCGCGCAGCGAGGGGACGGGCGGATGGAAAGCTGGTCGATCACACACCGCATCTCGCCCGGGTCGCTCACCGATCGCCCGGAACCCGCGACCGGACGCGAGGTACGGCGCGACGCGGTCGCGCTACGCTGAACCATGAAGGTCGTGATCACGGGAGGGGCGGGGTTCATCGGGTCCCGGCTCGTCCACGAGTGGTCCGCGGCCCACCCGGAGGACACGATCGTCGTGCTGGACTCGCTGACGTACGCGGGGCACCGGGAATCCCTCGCGGACCTGGAGGCCCAGCATCGGTGTCAGTTTGTCCGTGGCGACATCTGTGATCCGGCGCGGACCTCCGACGTGCTTCGGGGGGCCGATCTCGTGGTGCACCTCGCGGCCGAGACCCATAACGACCGGGCGGTCGAGGGCCCTCTGCCCTTCGTGCGAACGAACGTCGAGGGCACGGCGAACCTGCTCGAGGCCTGCCGGAAACAGGAGGTAAAGCGGTTCCATCACGTGTCGACCGACGAGGTGTTCGGTTCCCTGCCGTTGGAGGGGACCGACCGGTTCAGCGATTCCAGTCCGTACGCCCCTCGGGGTCCGTACTCGGCTTCGAAGGCCGGGGCGGACCATCTCGTGCGGGCGTGGCACGCGACCTACGGCCTCCCGGTGACCCTGTCGAACTGCTCGAACAACTTCGGCCCGAACCAGCACCCCGAGAAGCTGATCCCGCTCGCGATCACGCGTCTTCTGGAGGGGGCCAAGATCCCGGTGTACGGTGACGGGAAGAATGTCCGGGACTGGATCTACGTGGACGATCACTGCCGGGCGCTGGATCTGATCGCGCACCGCGGTCGGATCGGTGCGACGTACCTCGTTTCGGCCGGAACGGAGCTCCCGAACATCGAGGTCGTGCACCGGATCCTCCGGCAGTTCGGTAAGGGTGAGGAAGCGATGGAGTTCGTCAAGGACCGCCCGGGGCACGATCGCCGGTACGCGCTGGATGCCTCGCGACTTCGTTCCGAGCTGGGTTGGAAGCCCATGTTCGACTTCGACCAAGGCCTGGCCCAGACGATCGACTGGTACCGGACCAACGAACGCTGGTGGCGGCCCCTCCTCCCCTCGTCGTCGCTGGCAGGACGGTGAACCGGATGGTCGGTCAGAAGCTCCGGCCCATCCTGCCCGGTGCCATATCGCTCGAAGGAGTCCACGCGCTCCCGCGGCCGGTGCACTTCGACCCCCGCGGCTTCCTCATCGAGACGCTGCGCCAGGACGACGCGGAGGTGCGGGGCTCGGAGTTCGCCATGGCCTACACCTCCGTGACGATCCCGGGGGAGTTCCGGGACCGGGACCGCTGGCACCATCACCGCCGCCAGTCCGACCGGTTCGTGGTCACCATGGGGGAGATGATGCTCGCGCTCTACGACTCTCGATCGGAGTCCCCGACCCGCGGCCGACTCGAGGTGATCCGGATGGAGGGCGCGCCGTACGACCGTCTCTCCCGCTCGTCGAAGGAGGAGGCCACGACGTACCTGGTCCCCATTCCGCCAGGGGTCTACCACTGCATCGGGAACCTCTCCGCGCGTCCGTTCGTGCTGGTCAATTTTCCGACGGCGCTGTACGATCCGACCGACGAGGGACGGGCGCCGTTCCGGGACGTTCGGGTCGAGGCGCTGCGAGGACCGTTCGGCTGGGATCTGGTCGACGCGAGCTCACGGCCGTCATGACCCGACTGCTCGTGTTCGGGGGGAACTCCCTCGTCGGGTCCCACTTCCTCCGTACGACCCGCCATCCGATCACGGCGGCGGGACGGACTCGGCCCGACGGGACGAGCGTGACCGATTTTGCGGAGATCGATCTGGAAGATCCCTCCGCGATTCGGACTCTCGTTGCGCGGTCGGACGCGGAGGTGCTCGTGAACTTCACGGCGGCGACCAAGGTGGATCTCGTGGAGAAGGAGCGACCGTCCGGCCCGCCGTCGCCCGAGGGACCGGCGTATCGAATCAACGCGGCCCTGCCGGAGGCCCTGGCCCAGGCCACCCGTGCCGCGAAGAGGTACCTGATCAGCTTCTCCACGAGCTTCGTGTTCGACGGTCTCCGCGGACCCTATTCGGAGGCGAGTCGTCCTTCCAGGTTTTCCGACCGCGTCTCCTGGTACGGGTGGACGAAGGGGGTCGGAGAGCGGTTGGTCCGGACCGCAGATCCGACCGCGGTGATCGTGCGGATCGCCTATCCGTACGGGTCTCCGTACGGCGAAAAGCCGGACTTCGCGCGACGCATCGCGGACGCCTTCCGGGACGGGACCTCCCCTCCCTACTTTGACGACCAGCAGATCACGCCCACCTGGATACCGGACATCAGCCGAGCGATCGAGCGACTGATCGACCTGCGGCCGACGGGCGTGCTCCACATCGCTTCGCCGAACGCAACGAGTCCCTTCGAGTTTGCTCGGGGAGTCGTGACCGAGATCGGGGGCGACCCTTCGGCGCTCCGCGCGGGATCCATGGCGGAGTTTCTGCGCCGGGAGGGGGCGACTCCGCGGCCCCGGCGCGGCGGGCTCCTGTGCACGAAGGCCCGGGTCGCAGGGCTCAAGCTTACAACCTGGAAGGACGGTATTCACGAGTATCTCCAGAGCGGAGGGCTCGCGTGAAGGGCCTGGTACTGGCGGGAGGGCATGGGACCCGGTTGCGGCCCCTGACCTACACCGGCAACAAGCACATGCTCCCCATCGCGAACCAGCCGATCCTCTACTTCGCGCTCCGCCACCTGGCGCGCGCGGGGGTCCGGGACGTCGGGATCATCCTCGGGCCGATCAACGAGGGGATCCGGGAAGCCGTGGGGGACGGCCGGGAGTTCGGGCTCCGGGTCGAGTACATCGTGCAGGGTGAGCCGAAGGGCCTCGCGCACGCGGTGCTCTGCGCCCGGGAGTTCCTCGCGGAGGATCCGTTCGTGATGTACCTGGGAGACAACCTGCTGCAGCAGGGCGTCGCGCCGTTCATCGCCCGCTACCGCGAGGCGCCCGTGGACGCGGTCGTCGGGGCGACGACGGTCCCGGACCCCCGCGCGTTCGGGGTCGTCGAGCTGGACGGCGAGCGCATCGTCTCGATCGAGGAAAAGCCCACGGTCCCCCGGAGCCACCTCGCGCTTATCGGCGTCTACCTGTTCGCTCCGACGATCCATCCGATCATCCGCGACCTGCGGCCGTCGAAGCGCGGCGAGCTCGAGATCACGGACGCGATCTGGCGCCTCTGGAAGAACTCGGGCAAGGTCTCCGTGCTCCGGCTCAACGGCTGGTGGAAGGACACCGGGCACCCCGGCGATCTCCTCGAGGCCAACGAGCTCGTCCTTCGCAGCATGACGCGCGAGGAGCTGAAGAACGAGGGACGACTCGAGCCGGGCGCGATCGTCGAAGGAAGCGTGGGCGTCGGCGCGGGCACGATCGTCGAGCGGGGCGCGCAGATCGTGGGCCCGTCGGTGATCGGCGCGGACGCGCGGATCGGGCCCGGAGCCGTGGTCGGCCCGTTCTCGGCGATCGGGAACCGGGCGACGGTGATCGCGGCGCAGGTGCAGCGCTCGATCGTGATGGACGGGGCGCGGATCGAGGGCGTGGCCCTCGTCAACAGCCTCGTCGGTCGGGGCGCCGAGATCGTGGCGTCGCACCCGATGTCCGCCCCCCTCACGCTGACCCTCGGCGACTCCTCGAAGGTCACGCTCTGACCCGGATCCGGACGGATCCTTCCCGGCGTCGTTCCCCGCCGAGCCTCGTCCGCAGGACGCGCCGGATCGAGAAAGCTCTTGACGGCCGCGCGATTCGGGGCCGCCGTGAGGCTCAAGAAGCTGGGCCGCACCGGGGTGCTGGTCAGCGAACTGGGCCTCGGCACCATGACCTTCGGCTGGAAGGCGACCGAGGCGGAGAGCCACGCCCTGCTCGATCGCTTCGTCGCGTCGGGGGGCAACCTCGTCGACACCGCGGACGTCTATTCCGAGGGAAGGTCCGAGGAGATCCTCGGGGGCTGGCTGGCCGGCCGGGACCGGGAGGAGATCGTCCTCGCGACGAAGGCCCGCTTCCGGACCGGGGAGGGTGCGAACCGCGTCGGGCTCTCCCGGAAGCACCTCGTGTCGGCGGTGCGGCAGAGCCTCCACCGGCTGCGGACCGACTACATCGATCTCTTCCAGGTCCACACGTGGGATCCGCTCACTCCGCTCGAGGAGACCTTCGGGACCCTCAACACGCTCGTCGAGAGCGGCTCGATCCGCTACGTCGGCATCAGCAACTTCCGCGGCTGGCAGCTCGAGAAGGCGCTGCAGCTCTGCCGGGCCCGCGGCTGGAGCGAGCCGGTCAGCCTGCAGCCGCAGTACAACCTCCACGCGAGGGCGACCGAGTTCGAGCTGCTGCCGCTCTGCGCCGCCGAGGGTCTCGCGGTCCTGCCGTGGAGCCCCCTAGGCGGTGGGTTCCTGACCGGCAAGTACCGGGACTGGGTGCGGCATGCGCCCGCGGGCACTCGGATCGGGGACGCGAAGGACCCCGAGATGTACGTCTCCCGGTTCGACAACGACCGCGCGCGACGCATCGTCGAGGCCGTCGTGCACGTTTCCCGGTCCACGAGGAAGACCCCTGCCCAGGTCGCCCTGAACTGGGTCCTGGCGAACCCCGCTGTGACCTCGCCGATCCTCGGGGTCCGCAACGGAGAGCAGCTGGTCGAGAATCTGGGGGCCACGGGCTGGTCCCTCACCGGCACGCAGCGGGCCGAACTGGATGCGGCCAGCGATCTCGAGATCACCTATCCGTACGATCGACGCGCCGAGCAGCAGCAACGGGACGGACGAGATCCCCCGTAGGCCGATGCGACGACCCTGGCCGCCGGAGGCGATGCCGCCGAGGCCAAGGCCCCTGTGCGGGGCGCGGAACCGCAGGGTCGAGCTCGCGCCAGGGCGGGTACCCGACACCCGGGGCAGCATTCGCGAGCGGAAATCGTCCCGCTCCATCGGGACTCCCGCGACCGCCTCCCGAAGAGCATCGTTCGCGGACCGCGGGAGGCGGATCGCCTACCCCGGCCGCCGGCACGGGGCGCAGCTCGCGAACCCGGCGATCGACCCCCACGGGGGCCCGGCGGACGATCTAAAAGTTCCGGTAGGCACGCGCTCCCTCGAGCAGGAACCGGATATCCGATGCGAGGGAGATGAACCGAAAGCCGAGCTCGATCGCGATCCGCTTCTCCTCGGGATCGACGACCAGCGTTCCGGGGACTTTGCCGTGGCGTTCGCAGGCGGCGACGACCTCGCGCATCGCCGCGCGCACCGTCGGGTGCTTTCGGTCGTCCCACAACCCGAGGCTCAGCGTGAGGTCCTGGGGGCCCACGAAGAGAACGTCCACCCCCGGCACCGCGGCGATCGCGTCCAGATGGGAGATGGCCTCCTTCGTCTCGATCTGGACCCCCACCAGTGTCTCCGCGTTCGCGGTCCTCAGATAGGTCGCGAGTTCCGCCCCGTAGCGCGTGGCGGCCGCAGCCGCCGCGCCCCGGACCCCGTCGGGGGGGTACTTCGCGAAGGCCACCGCGTTCCTCGCTTGCGCTTCCGTGCTCACGAGCGGGAGGAGCACGCCGTGCGCCCCGGCATCGAGGGCCTGCTTCACCAGATACTGGTCGATGTCCCCCACTCGGACCAACGGGGTGGGGCCCTCGCTCGCGAGGATCGAGATCATCGCCGCGATCGTCTCGGGATTCATCGGCGCGTGCTCGGTGTCGATCACGAACCACTCGAACCCCGCCCCCTTGAGGGCGTCGAGATTGAGCAGGGAAGGAGAGGAGATCCACGTCCCGAAGCACGGCTCCTTCGAATCGCGCAACCGTGCCTTCAACCGGTTCTTCACGGACCGGGGGGAGACCCGCGCAGGGTAATGGTTTGCGCGGGGTCGGGGGATCCCACGGTCGGGCCTTACCGCACCGGTCCGGCCCGGCGTCCGCTCGTGGGCGTTCGGCGTTCGGTCGTCACGAAGCATCCGCCTTCGTCGCGCGGAGGGGTACACCCGGAGGAGTCGGTCGTCCCCTAGCGTCCGCGGTACCGCTCGAGATCGGCCTCGACCATGATCTTGACGAGCTCGCGGAAGTGGGTCCGGGGTTCCCATCCGAGCTCCCGCTTCGCCTTCGCGGCGCTGCCCCGAAGATTGAACACCTCGGCGGGTCGGTTGAACCGGGGATCCGTCCGGAGGTACCGCTGCCAGTCGGTCACGCCGGCGGCGGCGAAGGCCTCCTCGACGAACTCCCGCACGGTGTGCGCTTCGCCGGTCGCGCCCACGAAGTCCCCCGGTGCGTTGGCCTGGAGCGAGCGCCACATCAGCTCCACGTAATCGGGCGCGAAGCCCCAGTCTCTCCGCGCATCGAGATTGCCCAGCGTCAGGGACTCGGATCGGCCCGTCACGATGCGAGCGACCCCGTCCGTGATCTTGCGCGTCACGAACTCCAGGCCGCGCCGGGGAGACTCGTGGTTGAACAGGATCCCGTTCGCCGCGAAGATCGAGTAGGCCTCGCGATAGTTCACCGTCGCCCAGTACCCGTAGACCTTGGCAACTCCGTACGGACTGCGGGGATGGAAGGGGGTCTGTTCGTCCTGGGGTTCGGTCGCGACGTGACCGAACATCTCGCTGGAGGAGGCCTGATAGAATCTGGCGGTCGGGGCGTTCGTGCGGACCGCTTCGAGCAGACGCAGGGTTCCCAGGCCCGTGATCTCTCCGGTCAGGGCCGGCTGCGCGAAGGAGGTCCCCACGAAGGACTGGGCCCCAAGGTTGTAGACCTCGTCCGGGACCACCGACTTGACCGCTTGGTTCAGCGACGATTGGTCGATCAAGTCCCCGTCGACGAGCTCGACCCGGTCCTGGACTGCCCGAAGATTGGACAGGTTGGGGCTGCTCAGCCGGCGGACCACTCCCGCAACACGGTAGCCCTTCGCGAGGAGGAACTCCGCGAGGTACGATCCGTCCTGGCCCGTGATCCCCGTGATCAAGGCGGTACGGCCCATTGGGGCCACCCGAAGTTTTCTAGGTTATTAACTCATGGAATCGAGCGTCGGGCACTGCGTTTGGTCTCCGGGGGCGTCTTCCTCGCGTCCGGTGGCGGACCGAGGAGCCCCCGAGGTCAATCGGCCCCTCGCACGTCGCGGAACGGTGCCCTGCGTCCCTGCGCACGTTGCGCGGGTCCAGCGGGTTCACGTCGCAGGGACGGGTGGACGTACGCGTGCGGACCGCCACTCCCTGCGCCTACGTTCCGTCGCCGCGACCGTCGCCGCCGGACCAACGCGGCCCCGCGACGTCCATTCCGCGCGATCCCGGGGGGTCCGCCGCCTTCGTGTGAACCACTCACGTCGGCGGCATGACCGAGTGCGGGTCGGCGCTGAGCCAACGCTCGAGCCGGCGCGCTACGTCGGCGGCAAAGTAACCGTGCACACTCTCACGAATCCGGTCCGGCTGCCGCCGGGAGCGAGGTTGCCCGAGCGACTCGAGGCAAAGGTGGGCCAATTCCTCGGGGGAGACACCAAAACGAACGTACGGATTCTCTCGCAACTCCACGAACGGCGCACCGCTCGGCAAAGTGATTACCGGTGTTCCCACCGAGAGGGATTCGAGCGGCAGCAGCCCCAGTCCCTCGTAATCGAAGAGGAATAGGGTGGCACGGGCTCCGGCGAGAAACGAGACTAGCTCCGGGTCGGAGAGAAAGCCCCGGTGGGGGATGCCCGGCACCGCTCGCGGCCCAAAGGTGAGCACGGGGACGCCGCGCGCCCTTAGGTCGCGGAGCAACCCCTCGTCCGTCGGCCGCAAGCTGACCGTGGGCGCCGCAATGTAGGGGGTGGCATCGTCCACAGTTGCCGGAGGACTGAACCGCTCGTCGTCGACCGCGGCCAGCGACTCGGTCGGTCCGAGACCGTAGAGGTAGGACGAGAGTTCGGCACCCCAGCGCGAGATCGAGAACACTCGGTCGAATGCGCGAATCCGGCGGGCCTCGACGCGGTGGATGAATGGGTAAACGGAGATCACAGCCCGTCGGAGGACCGAATGCGGTCGGTCTCGAGCAAGGAGGAAGACGTGGTCGATCAGGTCGAGCAACACGAGAGCGGTCCTCGGCCGTGCCGCGTCAGCTCCCCTGTTGAGATACTCCCCGACCCAGTGTCCCTCGTCGGAAAAGACAACGACCCAGTCGATGGGTGCGCTGCGGTGTAGGCGCCGCAGCAGGGAAGCGAGGCGTCGGTCTGGGCCCCGGAGCAGCTGGCGGGAGAGCAGGTCGAGGTTGCTCCAGCGATCCGAGGGAGTAGTACGAACGAACTCAAAATGCGCCGGGGCGACCTGCTGGCGAACCTCAGGGACGATACGGTCGAGGACGGTCTCCGCGACCACCGTGACGTCGTGGCGACGGGCCAGTTCCCGTGCGAGGCAGAACGCGAGGCGATTGCCGTGGACACGCTTGATGAACGGGGCGGCGACGGCGATTCTCATAACGCTCCTCGTCGGATCCGTTGTAGGAACTCCTCGAAGAGACCGGTGACCCGATCGACGGTACGTTCGGTTCGCACGAACTCCGCCGCGCCTCGGGACAACGCACGCCACGCGGCGTCGTCCGAGAGAGTCATCGCGATGCGCTCCGCGACGCCGTCCGGCCGATCCGGGTCGACAAGCAGCCCCGTGCGACCTGGCACGACCTGCTCAGAGAGTCCGGGGATGTTGGAAACAACCGCCGGCGTGCCGAACGCGGCGGCCTCCACGGTGGTGAAGCCGGCGAGCTCGGGCGCCGCGATCGATCCGCTGCGAGTGTTCTGCGCCGTGCTCAGCAGAACGAACAAGCGAGACCGGGCGTACAGGCTGGCCACAACCTCATCGTCGGGTCGGAGCACGAACTCGATAGGACCTCGCGAGCCACCCCCGGCGGCGAGGAACCGGAGGCGATCCACGTAGACCGGATCCGTAGGGAACCCTGCAATCACGACGTGGAGCGCGCGTCCCAGGCTTCGCTCAATTCGCGGGAGGAGCTCCAGGAGAAGGTCCGCGCGCTTCCAGGGTACGAGTCTGCCCAGGTAGAGAAGGTCGATGTCACGCGGCCTGTCGAGCGAAAGGTCGGCGCGGCGGAGGAGCCCGTCCGGAACAAAGACCGGGACAACGACCCCGGGACGCGGCGCCCAACCCTGCAGCTGGTGAAGGCTGTACTCGGAGACCGCCGCGTAGAAGTCGACACCACGGAGCCACTGTCGAGGAAAGGGCATGAACCGCGCGCCGTAGTCGGTAAGGATGACACGGAACGCCGACCGGAACGGGCGCGTTTCGGCCCCCCGGAGCCACGCCGCGGTGAATGCGGTCCGGAGGTTGTGGAGGTGAAGGAATTCGAGGTCGGACGAGTGGGCGCGGAGCAGTCCCTGGATCTGGAACCAGGTGCGGGGAGTGGGGAGGGGATTGAGATTGGAGAACAGCGGCGGCGCGCTTAGGCTCCAGCCGGACAGAGCAACGCTCTCGAGGCCCGGAAGGTCGGTTGGGCGAGGGCCCGGCACGGACGCAAACACCACGCGCTCGCGGCGAGCGAGCGCCCGCGCCATCTCGGTCGGGTACCGCTCTCCGCCGCCCCGAAAGTCCGTTCCGAATGGGCGAGCGGTCACTTCGAGGATCGTCACGGTACCGATCTCCGCGGAGTCACCGCGACCCCGGGGTCGAGGGAAAGGGTTTCGCGCGAGCGGACACTTCGGTACGAGAGGGGACTGCGCCCGATGCCGCAAGGCCCGTCGCGGCACCAGGCTTTGGGCGCGACCACCGGGAGCGGATCAGCCCCCAGACCACCGCGAGCACGGGCAAGGCGATCGCCTCGCCCACGATGCCGTCGTGCTGGAGCGCTTGGCCGGCGTAGCTGAATTCCATGCCCGCGGTGGACGACGCGTTGATGAGCCACACGTTGAGTCCGATGTTGCCGGTGGCGTGGAGCGCGGTGGCAGCGGTGGTCTCGGCGACCCAGAACGGCGAGTACGTCTGAGCCAGTTCCACAACCCCCCATCCCTCCGGCACGGTGTCGATGGTGAGGTGCGTCGGATCGTTTTGCGCAGCCAGGTACCGCACGGTACTCCCGGAGGGCGGCGATACGGCGAAACTCTCCGGGAGCAGCGCTACCGTGTCGAAACCGCACCCGGATCCCGCGGTCATCGAGAGAGCGTCCGTGCCTGCGAGCGGGCGGACCCCCGCCGCGTACGCGTCAAACGCCGGGCTCGCCGCTTGGAAGGCAGTAAGATTGGACAGCAGCAGGTTCCGCCCCACCGCGGGAGTTGCGGATAGACCGATCGTGAAGTTCGCGTCCGATCCGAACGTGGTGGGCGCGGGGCCGGTCCCGTTCCACGAGCCGTCGGCGAGGTAGAACGCGTACTCCCCCGAACCATCCTCGGTCGACGCCTCAAGAGTGTAGGAAGGGACGGTGAGCGTGCCGTCAGGCTCGCCGACCGTGAGCTCCAGCCGAATCGCCTGCTCGGAGGTCGTCCCTAGGTCCAGAGAAAGACCGCGGGCCCCCCCGAGATCCGAGAGGTTGAAGCGAACGTACTGATAGGAAGGGTCCGGAATCGAGAGCGACCAGTTGAGGTACGTCACTCCGTCGATTTCCGACGTCGTTAGGGACCCGTTGTACGGGGGGCCGGTGTTCGACCCGCCCACCGTCACCGCGGAGCTGTTATTGTAGGGAAGCGGTTCGAAGCTCGAGATGGGGTCCGGCAGGAAAGAACCGCCCAGCGTCCTGTTGTCGAGCGAAACCTGGAACTCGCTTCCTGGGAGGCACTCGGCACGGGCCTCGACCTCGTAGGCGCTTGCGCCAAGAATCTCCTGCGTCAGAGCGTCGAGCAGGAGGAATACGGACTGGTTACCGGGAGAGGTCTCCACGACCTGACCGTTGGAGGCGTTCCACGGGTCGAGCACCTCGGTTCCGCCCGGATACGAAGTGTCCAGCGATGAGAGGAGGACGATCACGGGGGTCTTCGACTCTTCGATCGCGGCGAGTTGGGCTCCGTTGAGCTGGCCCAGATACTCGGGAGCCGTCACGATCGCCGTTGCGTGGGTCAAAAACGCCTCGTCCCCGGGGAAGCCCAGCCCGCCCCCGTCCACCAACGGCTGCGACCCGTTGTACCACGGCTGATCCAATATCTCGTAGACGAGCGAATCCGACCCGAAGTAGACGAAGTACTCGGAATGCCAAGAGACGTTCCCGGCGAAGTCCGCCAAACTGTAGATGGATTGGTACCCCCTGGAATACACCGGTGCTCCGACACCGGTCTGATTCGCGAACGCTTCGAACGATACCTGGGGCGCGTAAACGCCGCTCGTAGGGTACGACCAATCGGGGTAGTCGGTGGCTGCGATGTACTGAACGTTCGCTGCGGCAAGGAACTTGGATATGTTGTTGCTCAGCCCGTACGTGAGCCCGTTGCCCACGAACGTATCCAGGGCGAGAGAATCGGCGGTCCCGGCCTGGAAGCTGATGCCGTCGGAGCCGGTGAAATACGGAGCCAGTAACACGCTGCTCCCTGAGACGCCGCCCCAAGGAGTTTTTTCGTAGTCCGTTCCGAACGGGACCGTGAGGACACTGCCCAGCAAGGGCAACGAACTGATGTATTGGAAGCCCGCGATGTACGACGACGGAAATTCGAAGACCCCGGGCGGATCGGCAACGACAAGCCAGTTCTGCGCGACGACAATCACGCACACGACCACGATCACAGCGCCGATGGCGGCTTTCCGGCGACGACGAGGCGCGGCGGTCGTCGTGGCTCCGGGAGTCGGTCGGTCGGGATGCACGGGTCCGGCCGAACTCGGCCGAGCGGCCCGTCCGGAGATCTGAGCAGGGCGCCGGCGCCATCGATCTAGCGCGGATCGCGCGTAGCTGCGCCACGTCGCGAGCCCCGAGGACTGGAGGTCCGTGAGGAGCATGCCGAGGGTGAACGCGAAAACGAAGTCCGCGTAGACCGCCCAGCGGAACACCGCCGGAGTGTAATCGGCGTAGGGAACGAAGTCGTAGACGAACCGGTTAAACTCGGAGAGACCCGGGTAGATGTTGCCCGTCGACAGCACCACCGCGACGCCCGCGGAAAGCCAGAGCAGTCTCAGGCCCCGGGATCGTCGCACGAGGACGAAGCCGAGAGTCGAGAGAGGAATCAGGAGGAAAACCGGCCAGAGCACCGCGGGAGCCAGCGCGGGCGTGGACTGACCGTGCACCGCAAGGATGAAGCTATTGTCCGACACAAACCCGGCCAGGGAGTACCATAGTGGCTGGGCAGTCGTGTGAGAGAATTCGACGATGGTGCGTGAGATGCTGGTCGTGTACTCAGGACGGACCCCTGCCGCGTACGGCACCAGCCATGGCAGTACGAGCGCGACGGTGAGCGACGCTGTCAGGCCGATCCGAACCCACTCGGCCAGATGGTACGGCTCGGACCGATATCGGGCGTAGATCGCATACGCTACGGCGAAGCCGCCGAAGAAGAGGTAGTAGTAGAGGATGTCGAGTTCTCCGACGCTCGCGAGGAGATACACGAGGAGTGCCAAAGGAATCCCGGTCAGCCCCGCCGGTCTCTGGAAGAATCGGTACGCGAGGTAGAGCGCGGGCGGACCGAGGGCTACCGAAATCATCCCGGGTACGTGGCCCTCGAAGAACTGTGGGGTCTCGGCCAGTGCTGCGTAGAAGAAACCCGCGCTGAACGCGGCGGCTCCCGTGCCCCCTGCGTTCCGGACAATCCAGAAGAGGCTCAGCCCGGCCCCGAAAATTGATAGATACTCGGTCACTCGCACGAGCACGGTCGGAGAAAGGATCACCGCCCCGAGCGCGAACGGAGTCGGCCCCGTGTACCCGGGAACTGGTTGGCCCCAATCCGTGAAAGGGTACAACCACGTTGAAAGCGGGAAGTGCTTCGAGAAGTTGAACTGCATTACGTAGTCGAGCGCGTTGGTCCCCTGCGGCAGGGAACCGGGAGCGGCTCCGAGACCATCTCGCAGAAGGACTCCGGCCAGCGCGGCGTACCCCGCCAGTGCGAGCAGCCACCAACGGTACCGCAGGACGGCGGCCCCGGTGGCCCGGCCAGCGCTACGGAGGGGTCCGGTCATGATTCCCGACTCCGACGTACCCTTCGAGAGTGCTCGGTGCGTACCTCCGGGCAGTAGCGGTGCTTACTAAGTTATCGTCCAATCCGAAGATGGCCGGAGGACGGTCCGCCGCGGGGCCAACGCGAGTTGGGCCCACCCAACGAAATCGCGATCCCCACGCACTCCGGTGGGGGAAGGGCGTCGAGCGAGGCAGCCGGCGACGGAGAGACGTTGCCGTCACAGGCCCGCGTCGAGGGGTGTCTCGATGCCTCGAAGTCGTTGAAAGACGGAGGCGTACACCGCGCGAATTTGGGTGAAATCCTCCGGCTCCTCGTGCGTCCGCGGAGTGGACGCCGTCGCACGGACCTCACCAGAGGACCGTTCCGGGTGAGAACTAACCGCGTGATCCACCAGATGCGCCATCTCACGTGGAGGAGGCACTTCCTTGAGAAGTCGTACGAGCCCAATCGGGTATTCGCCGGTCGTTTCGATGTTCGGGCAGAGAAGAACCACGGGGCAGCCGTGCGCGATCGCTTCTCCGACCGTCACGGGAAATCCCTCGTTTTCGGAGACGAGGAGGAACGCCGACGCTCGGTCGTAGAGCGCGAGGAGTTCTGTGTCGGATACATCCTGCAGCAAGTGTACCCGGTCCTCGAGACCGAGCCGATCCACCAAGGCTTCGTAGTGGCGATGAAGCGGTCCATCCCCCACGATCACAAGATGCCCGGCAGATCGGGTGAACGGCATCGCTTCGATCAGTAGGTCGAATCGCTTTCTCCCGGTCTGCTGACCTACACTGAGGATGAACGGACCCGCGGGGAGCCGCGGGAGGGGTGACGGGCCGTCCCGACTCCCTTCCGACCGGCAGTCGAGCCGCGAACGAATCAACGGCACCACCGAGAGCTTCTGCTCGGGGATCCCGGCCTCCCGCAACTGCAGGCAGATCGACTGGGACACGCACAGCACCTGCTCCGCCTGCCGGACGGCGAGGCGCTCGAGCAGGTCGTTGGTGAGGAATCGGACCACCCGGGCGGTTCGCTGCTGCAGCGTTCGATGGACGAAGAGACCGTCGTGGATATGGTACACTAGGGAGCGGCGCGGATCCAGGGTCTTGAGTATCAGTATCGCGACGCTCGTATGGGCAATCACGACGTCCGGGCGGAACGTCCGGTAGGACCGATGAGCGACGAATGCAGCCTTGGCTGCCCGAACTAGGTGATTCAGGAGAAATCCGAAGGAGGCCCCGGTGCTCCCGCGTCGCTCGTAGGCGACGAGATCGGTGTCCGGCACGGGAAGGTACGTGATGCCCTCAGGGTCAGAGATCCGGTGCACCCCCGCGTACGCGACCTCGCCGAACTCCCGGGATAAGAACACCGCATGCCGGATGGCAAGGACGTCTGCGCCCCCTTTCGAGTGCTCGAACCGGGCCGCCGCGCGCGAGACGACCAAAATTCTCGGACGCATCGCGGTAGACTCCTGACTCCCGTCGTCCGGCACCCTTCACACCTAGGATCGCAGGCCAACGTCGTCGAGGACTCCCGCGTCACGTCGGCGGTACATCGAGAGCCTTGGCACAGCGCTCGTCCTCGCCTCCGTCGCACCCTTCGAGGCGTCCTCCTCCCTGATCAGCGACGCAATAGGGATGTTGCGACGGGGGCTCCCATCGGAGTCGGCCGAGCCGGTTCCGGTTCCGTCCCGGCTTTGCTCGACCTGAAAGTCGTACGATGTCCCAGCAATCGATCGAACCTCGCCGCGAGCACCAGCTGTACGAGGTAAATCCGTATGAAGTGCAAATCCCACCCAACAATCTTGCTGAGACCCGCCGAGCGGGGGACGAACGCATAGGGCACCTCCGTAACCGAGAGGTCACGGCACATCGCCAGGACAAACGGCAGAAGTTCGTATCCCCGCCATCGCGGGTCCACCGGCACGAACACGCTGCGCTGGAATCCGTAGAATCCGGACATGGGGTCCGACGTGCGCTGGGCGTGGGGGACGAGCAGCTTCGCCGCAAACAACGCCCCCGCGGAGATTGCCATCCGCAGAGGGGGGCTGTCGTCCCGGGACCCTCCTTTGGCGTACCGTGTGGCTACGCAAAGCCCCGCTCCGTCCTGCAAGTCCGAAACAAGCGAAGGAATCGTCTCGGGGGGATGCTGGAGGTCGGCGTCCATGACGACGATGAAGCGACCCCGAGCGGCCTCGATGCCTTGGGAATGGGCAGGGATGAGCGTTTGGGGTCCATCGTGGAACATCGGACGAATCCGTGGATCGCGCTGGGCCAGCTGCACTAGGAGCTCTCGAGTACCGTCGATGCTACCGTCATCGACCACCACGACCTCGTAGGGAGGTAGCGATTGGCGGTCGATACGCTCCAGCAATTTCGGCAAGTTCCATCGTTCGTTTATCGTCGCGAGGACGATCGAAAGAACCGGGTCCCGAACTGGCGCTGACGCCGGCCCGACCTGAATCGCGGTTCCTGCGGCTTCCATTGTAGCGAATCCGCGGTATCCGATCACCGGGACCCTAGAAGCAACTGGGTCGCCTTCTTATCTCTTTGGGGGAACGGCGGGTCGCCGCCGACCGGATCGCAGATTTTGAGGGAGGGACAGACTCGCGTCCGCTCTATCATCGGAGGCCCATCCTTCGCGTCGCGCGGGCCCCTAGAGGCGGGCGTGCTCACGGTCCTGCTCCCGGATACTGCCGCGATCCGCACATCGGCCGCGTCACGGCGCCGCACTCGAGTTCAACCTTTGTCCCGCGACCGTCAGCGGTGGATAACACGAGAGAGCTTCCTTCGTTAAGGCTTATCCAGACTCCTCCATTCATGGGCTATGCTCCCGCTGCTCGCCGCGACCATCTGGCTCGAGCTGGTCGCCATGGCCGTAGCGGTGCTCCCGCTCGGGGCGATATTACTGCGCGGCGGTGAGCGGCTGTTTCGCCGCCGCTTCGGCCTCGCCGCGCCCGAGCGAGCCCTCCTCGCGTTCTACGCCAGCGGCGCATTCCTCTTTGTCCTCGCCTCGGTTCCGATCGCATTCTACGGTTTGCCACTCGTGAGCGGGGCGATTCTTGTCGGCGCCATCGGCTATGCCGTCCTCTCCGTGCAAGAGGGAGGCAAGGGTCTTCGCTTCGCTCTGAACTTCGCTCGTACCGTCCCCGGCACTCTGCTGGCCCTGCTCACTCTCGGGCTTCTCGCCGTGGAGGTCTACGGTACCGCGCCCCTGACCCTGCCCAACATGCTGGACGGCAGTCTTCACTCCCTCTTCGTGAATCTCCTTCTCTCTAACCACACCCTTCCGTGGACCGCCCGCCCGTACGCGCCGGTCGGAGTGACGTACCCTCAAGGGGCACCGGTCTGGATGAGCCTGCCGGTTCTACTTTTCGGCTGGCCGATTTATTCGGCACCTTTGGATATTCCTCCCCTCTTCCTCGCTCTGCCGGTCGTCGCATCCTTCTGCCTCGGACAGCGTCTCTCCCACGGTTTCCGCCTGATGTCGGCCGCGTGGGTCGGGACCCTCTTCGCCGCCTTCTTCGCACTCATCGCCACCTGGCCCCGACTCGCGATCGGAGGTTCCTTCGACTTCGCGTTCGGATTCCCGTTGTTCATACTGGCCCTCGGGTGGTTGATTCCCCTCGCCCAGAGCCCGGTCCCTAGCCACGCGGGTGTACTGGCATTCGGCGTCGTGGTTGGAATCGAGTGCAGCCTGAGCCTGATGCTCGGCATGACACTGCTCGTCCTCCTGGCCTGGACCATTCTGCTGCTCAGTTCCCCGGAGGGCCCGAGTACACGAACTTGGATTCTTCGATGGCTCGCGGTCGTCGGCATCTCGGCTGGCTTTCTGGTCCGTAGCCTAATCGGCATCGTCGTCTGGTTCGATTACCCGGGCCACGTTCTGGTGCCTGCCGGGTCTCGACCGTACCCACCCTCGGGGATTGCTCAACCGCTGACGGCCAGAATTCTGAACGGTGAGCTGAATCCATTTGTCCTCTTCAAACCCAAGCTCTCCCCAATCCCTTGGTTCAGTCTTGAGTTGATGATCCTCACTGCCGCGGGGCTGGTGGTTCTCCTACTGGCGATTGCGGGCCGGCGCGGCCGATTGCGCAACTACCTGCCCGAGCCGATGTCTCGGTGGATCATCGTCGGCACGACTGCCGCTTTCACTCTCGTGTTGGCGATTCTGTTGGCGGATGCTTTTTCGCTCAGCGTGAGCGGCGTAGGCTCCGTAACCGACTACGAAGAAGCGTCGGATGTTCTGTTCTTCTTTTACGAACTCATCGCGCTGGTGCCGCTGATCGTCGCCGCCGCGTTCCTGGCCGATCGTGGGAGTGCGATGCGGCCGCGTCGGCTCGAGGCGCAGATCCCGGTACGTCGTCCGGTGGACCCGCGGAGATGGCCTGGTGTGGTGATCGTTGCTCTGGTCGCGCTCGTGATCCTCATCCCCGTCGGCTCGGGTCTCGCCACGACCGCGGTCGTGGTCCCGGGGTACATCACGGACCACATCGAGCAGCTCGCTAACGTCACTCCCCAGGACTTGGTCGCTCTCAAGTGGGCCGGCGCAAACCTCCCCGAGTGCTCTCGGGTACTCGTGGCTCCGGGGTCGGTGGGCCAGTACCTCCCCGAGTTCGCGAGACTCGTGGTCATTTATCCTGCCTTTCCGGACCCGGCCAACCTCTCGTACTACATCGTGAACGAGGATTTGGTCGCGGGCGAGTTCACGAACACGACTGCCGCGCTGATGCTCGAGCTCGGAGTGACGGAAGTGCTCGTCTCGGGTCAGAACAGCGTAAGCTACCCACCGTTCCAGCTGGCTCCGCTGCTCGCTTCCCCCGATCTCCGGGTGCTGGAGAAGTCCGGTGACGTCACGATCCTCGAGTTCCTACCGGGGGCGACCGGCGCGGAGTGCGTCCCCTCCGCTGGGGGGATGTGACGCGGCGCCCGAGTGGGCAAGGCATCTTGCCGGTGGGGGGCCCAACTGCGCCCATCGCAAGATAGACAAACCCCTACGAGGTGAGGGGTCATCCCGATGACGACGTCCGGATCGCGCCTGAAGGCACGCGTCGCGGCCGGCGCGGCCATCTTCCGCGACGACCAGATCCTGTTGCTTCACCGGTCGCCGCTCGCGGCGAACCCCGGAGCGTGGGACCTGCCGGGCGGCCCGGTGGCTCCCCGCGAGACGCTCCCCCGGGCGCTCCGACGGGAGGTCCGGGACGAGACCGGGTTCGTGGTGCGCGCGGGCCCGATGTTCCATGCCGAGGTCTTCGGAAGCTTCTCGAAGAAGGGAAAGATCCGCCCGACGATCGGGGTCTACTTCCTCTGCCAGAGTCCGGGTCACAAGCCACCGCGGCTCGATCCGAAGACCCATACGGAGTTCGCGTGGGTCCGGGCCTCTGAGCTGAACGACTATCCCACGGTACCGCACCTGGCCCGAACGGTCCGGGCGGCGTTCGTGACGCGAGGGATCGGGTTCCAGCCGCGCAAGGAACTCGAACGGCGCG
>JASHQY010000056.1 GCA_030038885.1 Thermoplasmata archaeon
GGGCGTGGCGTACGGAGAACCCGGCGGGTAGAAGTTGAGCTCGAGCGCGACGTGGGTCGTCGGGTCCTCGAGCCCGACGAAGAGCCCCCCGTGGCTCATCCGCCCCCGCCCGGTCTCCCGGAGCCCGAGCCCGTCGCAGTAGAACGCGAGGGAGCGTTCGAGGTTCGTGACCCGGATCCCGACGTACTGGAGGCTCATGGGTGCCTCCCTCGCCCGTACGCGCGCGGACGCATCACGCTCCGGGACGAAGGGGCTATCTCCGGCCGCGGGCTCCCGGGGCCGTGGCGCGCCCGACCGTGACCTTTCTCGGCGGGGTCCGGGAGATCGGCGGGAACAAGGTCCTGATCGAGGATGGACCGGACCGCATCCTGTTCGACTTCGGACCGTCCTTTTCTCCGCGGATCGAGCAGTTCTACGTCGATTTCCTCCAGCCCCGGTCCGCGAGCCCCGTCCAGGACCTGCTCGAGTTCGATCTCCTCCCGCGGGTCGAGGGCCTCTATTCGCGGGAGGCGCTGGCCGATTCGGACCTCCCCTACCGCCCGCCGGAGATCCACGGGCTGTTCGTGAGCCACGCCCACGCCGACCACGCGGGGTACTTGAAGCTCGTGGACCCCGAGATCCCGGTCTACGTCGGCGCGGGAACGCGGCAGCTCCTCGACACGATCGAGTCCTCCTCCCCCGCGATGAAGTACGGCGAGCACGCGTGGAAGGTCTTCGAGGACCGCCGGCCGATCCGGATCGGCCGCCTCGAGGTCGTCCCGTACCCGGTCGACCACTCGATCCCGTTCGCCTACGGGTTCCTCGTGCGGACCTCCGAGGGGACGATCGCCTACACCGGCGACTTCCGCCAGCACGGGCCCCGCGCGGAGGACACCCGGTCGTTCCTCGCGGCCGCGGCGGCCGAGCCCCTGAGCGCGCTCGTGACCGAGGGGACGCGCGCCGGCCCCGACCCCCGCCGCGACCTGAGCGAGGAGGGGGTACGGGGCGGGGTCGACCGGGTCCTCCACGATCGGGCCTCGCTCGCGTTCGCGTGCACGTACCCGCGGGATGTCGACCGGCTCTGCACGCTCCACGACGCCGCTCAGGCGGTCGACCGGGACCTCGTCGTCTCGACGCGCACCGCCCACCTCCTGACGCAGATCGCCCCGATGTTCCCCGCGGGCACGGTACCGGTCCCGGGCCGGAGCCCGGGCGTCGCGGTCTACGCGCGGAAGAAGCGGCGGAACTTCCGCTGGGAGGCCCCGTACCTCGCCGACGCGCTGGGCGCGGACACGTTGCGCGCGCACGGGTCGCGCTACCTGCTCGCGCTCGACCTGATGCACTTCCCGGAGCTGATCGACCTCCGTCCCCCGCGGGGCAGCCCGTTCATCCACTCGATGAGCGAGCCGTTCAGCGAGGACGACGTCGACGACCAGGTCCTGCACAACTGGCTCGACCACTTCGGCCTCGAGTTCCACCAGATGCACGCGAGCGGCCACGCCTCGGGCCCGCAGCTCCTCGAGATCGTCCGGTCGCTGCGCCCGGCGCACGTGTACCCGATCCACACCCAGCACCCGGAGGCGTTCGAGAAGGCCGGGCCCCGCGTGCGCTCGCCGGAGCTCGGCACCCCGTATCCGCTCGGGGCATGACCTTCGGGCGGACGAGGGATTAAGCGCCGGCGCCCCCTGCGAGGCGAGCGTGACGGACGAGCGCCTCGCGACGGGGATCGCGTCCGTCGACCGGCTGCTCGCCGGCGGTCTCGAGACCGACTGCGTGACCGAGATCTACGGGGAGGGAGGGAGCGGGAAGACGCTCTTCTGCCTCGAGGTCGCCGCCCGCGTCGCCCGCGCGGGCCGCTGGGTGTTCTACGTCGACACCGAGGGGGTCAGCGTCGACCGACTGCGCGCGATCGCGGGCTCGGACTTGGATCGGATCCTCAAGCGGCTCCTCCTCTCGACCCCGAAGAACCTCGAGGAGCAGGGCCGCGCGGTCGCGACCGCCGGCGCGCTCGCCCGGGAAGGTCAGCGGCCGGTCGGGCTCCTCGTCGTGGACTCGGCGACGTTCTACTACCGGCTCTCGCTCTCGGGATCGGACGAGGACGACGCGCGGCAGGCCCTCAGCCTCGAGCTCGCGGACCTGGTCGTGACGGCGCGCGAGGCGAACGTGCCGGTGATCATCACGAACCAGGTCTGGCGAAGCCTGCGGGAGGGCACGCTCGAGCCGCTCGGAGGGTCGTTCCTCAACCACGCGGCGAAGACGATCCTCCGGTTCGACCGGCTGTCGGGGGCGCGGCGCCGCGCGGTCCTCGTGAAGCATCGATCCCTGCCCGAGGGTTCCGCGGAGTTCCGGATCACCGACACCGGGCTCGAAGGACCGGTCCCGGGGGACCGTTCCGTCCCCTCTCCCCCCGCCGGAGTGCAACTCACATAAGGTCGGACGACGTGGGGCCGGACGTGCCGGCACCGCTCGAGTTCGCGGACGTTCCGACCCAGATCGGAACGTTCCGGATCGCGTACCTGGGACGCACGGTCCGGGTGGTCGACCTGCTCGAGCAGGGCCGCCCGCAGACCGGGACCCCGATCGGGGCGGTCCGGCGAAAGCCGCCGTTCGCCGCCGCGAGCCCGCCCCGGCAGCTCCAGGAGTACTTCCGGGGCCGCCGCACCGCGTTCGACCTCGACGTGGACCCGGACACGACGTCGGACTTCGACCGGAAGGTATGGAGGATGCTGCTCGGCGTGCCCGCGGGCACGACGATCAGCTACTCGGAGCTCGCCCGACGGGCGGGCCATCCGGGCTCCGCCCGAGCGGTCGGCGGCGCGATGGCGCGGAACCCGATCCCGATCGTCATCCCGTGCCACCGCGTGGTGGGCACCGAGGGATCGATCACCGGCTTCGGCCTCGGGCTCTGGCGGAAACGCTGGCTGCTCGACCTCGAAGGCGCCTGGCCGATCCGCTCCCGCTCCGCCGAGGGACCCCGGTCCCGGAACCAGCGGACGCTCGACGCGATCGAGGCGAGGGTGCGCCCGACGGCCCCTGCGAAATAGCTACTACTGTACGTAGTAGGTTTAGACCGAAGCTACTACAATGCGTAGTTGGATGGGGCGATTAGCTACTACAATCCGTAGTAGCTAATGGTCCGAAGCTGGCTCGAGCGGACGCGTCCGAGCGCGAGCCTCATCCGGCGTAGTACGCCGCGTCGTACGGCTCGGGCTTCAGGCCCCGCCGCTGCCGGATCTCGGCGACGACCTTCGGCTGCAGGTCGGCCGGCACCGGCTCGAAGCCGAGCGATTCGGTCGACCACAGGACCTTGCCCGCCGTCGCGCTGCGGATGTCGGAGGCGAACCCGAACATCTCC
>JASHQY010000057.1 GCA_030038885.1 Thermoplasmata archaeon
GACTGCTGCTCGTCGTACTCGAGCGCCGCCCGCTCGTCCGGGTCGAACGGAGGCTCGATCCCCCCGGACAGCCCGGGGGCCACGAGGAGGAGGCCCGCGACCCTCTCGGGGTGCTCGAGGGCCAGGTCGATCGCGAAGGCGCCGCCCATGCTCGACCCCACGACGAACGCCGAGCGAACGCCCAGATGATCGAGCAAGGCCCGCAGGTCCTGCTCGTAGGAGAACGGCGCCGACGCCGGCGGGGAGGATCCGAAGCCGCGGAGATCGAGTCGGATCGTCCGATGGTGGTCCGCGAACCGCGCCGCTTCCCGGTCCCACATTCGATGGTCGGCGATCGCCGCGTGGACGAAGAGGACCGGAGGGCCCTCACCGGCGGTTTCGTACGCGATCGCCCCCCCATCGACCGGTACGGTTCCTCGTCGAGGGGCGGTGGTTCCACGGGGCTTTTGCGCGGGCATGGCGAAGGACCATGACGGGCTCGCGCGGTTAAGGCGTCGGAGGAGGTCGCGGAACACCCCTGGGCCCGGAGGCCGCCGCGGGCGGTCGTCGGGACGAAGCCGCGGTGGAATCTCGCGGGTGAGGGCGGGCGATTCGCGCAGGGCCGCCGCCTCCGGGCCGGTCGCCGACCGGGTCCCGGGCGGCGATGACGTTATATCGAATTCGATTCATAACTCAGTATGTCTTCCCCTAGGGGCCTCCCCGGACCCCGCCCCGGTCGGCTCCTCGCGCTGTACGCCCTGTCGGTGATGGAGCGGGACGGGCCGATCTACGGGTATTCCCTCGCGGATCGGATCGCCGAGCGGACGGACGGCGGATGGCGGCCCGGCCCCGGCGCGATCTACCCGGCCCTCCAGTCCCTGGTCCGGCGGAAGCTGGCGCGCGCGTCGTCCGACGGACGACGGCGCGTCTACCGCATCTCGCCCGCCGGACGTTCCCTCCTGCGCCGGGTGCGCCGCCAGTGGACCGGGCTCGGCCGGGCGGGACCGGACCTCGGCCGGCTCTGGTCCGAGATCGCCGGGGTGTCGGACCCCGGCCAGCACCTGCTCGGGCACCTGCGGCGCCATCTGGAGGGCCTCGCGACGTACCTCGAGCGGGACCCCCAGGCCCGCGCCGGCCGGGGGTCGCTCCGCGACCAGGTCCTGAGCGAGCTCCGGGCGACCGAGTCCCGGCTCGACGCGCTCGCCCCGGGGGACCGGCCCCGTCGCCCCGGCGCCCGGCGGAGCGGCGCGTGACGGCCCCCGCGATCGAGGTGAAGGGGCTGACCAAGCGGTACGGCTCCGCCGGGCACGGCGTGGTCGCGCTGGACGACGTCTCGTTCTCGATCCCGGCCGGCACGGTCTTCGGCCTCCTCGGGCCGAACGGCGCCGGGAAGACGACCCTCATCAAGGTCCTGACCGGCATCAGCGACATCTCGGCGGGGGACGCGACGGTCGCCGGCTACGACGTCCGGACCCAGTCGATGGCCGTCCGCTCCCACATCGGATGGGTCGCGGCCGAGGTGATCCTCGACGACGACTTCACCGCGCGGGAGAACCTCTGGCTGCAGGCGAAGCTCCAGTCGCTGCCCGACTGGGAACCGCGCGCCGACCTGCTGCTCAAGTACTTCGCGCTCTACGATCGCGCGGACGACAAGGTCAGCCAGTTCTCGACCGGGATGCGCAAGAAGCTCGAGATCGCGCTCGCGCTCCTCCACCAGCCCGACGTGATCTTCATGGACGAGCCGACGATCGGCCTCGACGTCGGGACGCGCCGGATGCTCTGGGACATCGTGACCGGCGTCCACCGGGAGTTCGGGGTCACGGTCCTCCTGACGACCCACTACATCGAGGAGGCCGACGCGCTCTGCGACCAGATCGCGATCATCGACTTCGGGAAGGTCGTCGCGCAGGGGACCCCGTCCGAGCTCAAGGCCCGCGTCCACGGGGACGTGATCGCGCTCGAGACCTCGCGGCCGATCGACGTGCCGCGCCTGACCGCGATCCCCGGCGTCCAGGACGTCCGGCCCCAGGGGAACGAGTGGATGATCCGCGCGACGACCGCCGAAGCGGTCCTCCCGTCGCTCCTCGCGGCGGTGCCGGCCGAGACCGTGCGGCGGATCAGCATCGAGAAGCCGAGCCTCGAGACGGTCTTCCTCGAGCTGACCGGGCACCGGCTCGGCCAGGACGAGCCGATGCGGGACATCCGGAAGTTCTACGCCCAGATGCGGCAGGTGCGCAAGTGAGGAGCCAGTTCTCGGGCCTCTACCTCCGCGAGCTCCTGCGGACGTTCCGCAACCCGTTCGTCCTCTTGATCACGGTCGTGCAGCCGTTCATGTGGCTCGCGTTCTTCGGCTCGAGCTTCGCGAACGCGCCCCCGAGCCTCGTCGAGTCGTTCGTCGGGGCGAAGAGCTACATCGCGTTCCTGTTGCCCGGCACGCTCTCGACGTCGATGCTCTCGGTCGGGATGTTCGGATCGATGAGCACGATCCAGGACAAGCGCTTCGGGTTCATGAAGCGCATCCTGATCACGCCGACGTCGAAGGGCGTGATCTTCCTGTCGAAGGCCCTCGGGTCGGCGACGCGCGGCCTCGTCCAGTTCCCGATCATGGTCGTCGCCGCGCTCGTCTTCGGCGTGTCGTTCCAGCTCTCGCCGGTCGAGTGGCTCGCCTGGGTCGGCGCGCTCTTCTGCCTCGCGATCGGCTTCTCGAGCCTGTTCCTCGCGATCACCGCGCCGTCGACCGACTGGCAGACGCCGGGCGTCGTCTCGAACTTCATCACGATGCCGCTGATGTTCGCGAGCACCGCGCTGTTCAACGGCGCGTTCTTCCCGTCGTGGATGCGCGCGATCTCGGCCGTGAACCCGATCACGTTCTCGGCGCTCCTCGGGCGGTCGTTCGTGCTCGGCACGAGCGTCCCGTGGATCAACCTCGGGTACCTGGCGGCGTTCGCGCTCGCGCTGCTCGGGATCGGCTGGATCGTCGCCGGCCGGTGGCTCAAGGTCGACTGAGCGCGCGGTCCGGCGCGGGCGCCGGGTCGACCGCCTCGATGCGGAAGTCGCGCCCCTCCCAGCGGTCCTCGCGGGGCCAGTAGAACGTGAACCGCCAGGCACGGCCGCGCGCACCGAGCGGCGCGAGGTCGACGAAGTACAGCCCGAGCTCGGTCTCGGTCGCGTCGACGTCGACCGCGTGCGCCCACGCGTCGTCGCCCGCGTGGAGGCGGAACGGCCGGTCGGCGATCACGCGGACGCTCTCGTCCGGGCGGGCGGTCGTCGGGCGGCGCTGGAACTTCCAGACCTCGAACGCGCGGCGCGGCGCGTCCGAGTCGAGGTAGCGCGCGCGCGCCTCGGGCAGGCAGTCGAAGACCGCGCCGTCCGCGGCGGAGCGGAGGAGCGTGATGTACTCCGCGTGCGCCCACGCGAGCGGGGTCGCCGACTCGGTCGGCCGTCCGAACTCGAGGTGCAGGGCCGGCCGGTCCTCTTCGTCCCAGACCTGCTCGGGCAGGAGGCCGGTCGGGGTCGCGAACCGCTCGAGCGCGCGGAGGTACGGCGCGGGGTCGTTGCCGAGCGCGAGCTCGTAGTGCCCCCGCTCCCCGGTGAGGAGCGGCCAGGCGCGTCCCTGGCCCCAGTCCTCGAACGGACCGCCGTCCTCCCGGTCCCCGTAGCCGTCGTGGTTGTACCGGCGCCACGCGGGTCCGAACGGCGTGTCGACCTTCAGCACCCGGTCGATCACGCGGACCGAGTCGAGGACGATCGGATCGTCGGCACGGCGGACGCCGAACCGGACGAGCGCGAGGAAGCCGCCGTCGACGATCTCCTCGGCGGGGAACGCGTTCGGCGCGCCCGGCGGCAGGTTCGGCAGGATCACGGTGCCCATCCGGGGACCCTCGTCGGGGGTCGGGTCGCCGACCTCGGCCGGGCGGATCCGCACGTAATGCCGGCGGATCCCCGGCACGAGCGTCCCGGACTCGGTCACGGTCCACCGCTCGATGTGGCTCTCGAGGAAGTCCGCGTACTCCTGCACGAAGTCCGCGGTCGCGTCGTGCCCCCGCTCGCGGGAGATCGCGGCGGCGGACGTCAGCGCGGCGATGCACACGGCGAGGGTCGAGGGCGAGTAGCCGCTGACCTCCTCCCAGCGGTCCTGCTGGGTGACCGGACTGTGCTCGATCAGGAACCGGACCGCGTGCCGGGTCATCGGGAGCGGGTCGAACTGGCCGAGCGCCTTGCCGTGGCGCAGGCGACGGGCGAGCAGGAGCGGCAGCGCGACCTCGTCGAGCTGCATCCCCTGCCAGTACGGCGTCCCGTCGACCCAGAAGTTCTGGGGGAACCCCCCGTCGGGCCGCTGGCGGGTCGCGAGGTAGACCAGCGCGCGCAAGGGGGCGTCCGAGGACCCCGAGGCGGCGAGCGAGTTCGCGGTGTGGTACAGGTCGCGGGTCCAGACGAGGTGGTAGCCGCCACGGTCCTCGTCGCCCTTGCTCGCGCCCCACGGGATCGAGAGCGACGCGATGAAGGCCCCGGGGAAGACCTTGTCCTCGTGGGCGAGCAGGATCGACCGGCTCGCCCGGAAGAGGCGGCCCCCGTCCCCGTCGGCCCCGGCGAGCGGGAGCTGGTGGGCCGCCGTGCGGCCCCACTGCTCGAGGAACCGCCGGTAGTGCACGTCGAACGGCGTCGCGAGCGACTGGAAGAGCGTCGTCAGCGCCGCCGGCACGGTCTCCCCGAACGCGAGCCCGATCGTGAACTCCGGCGCGTCCCGGACGGGCAGCTCGCCGGTCAGCGCGACGTTGCCGCTCGGCGCCTGGTCGAAGTCGAACGTCATGTCGAAGTGGGCCGCGACGTCGGTCCATCCGTCGCTCGCGCCGACGTAGCCGACCGACGCGCGCCGGAACGGGACGGTCGCGCCCAGCGCGAGCGCGACCCCGTTGCGCTCGGCGACCAGCACCGGACGGTCGAGCACCTGCGAGACGTAGGCGGAGTTCCCCCACCCGCCGACGTCGAGGTGCGGCGCCGCGAGCAGGAACAGGCGGAGCCGATCGCGCAACGCGGCCGTGCGGGTCTCGACCCGGACGTGTTCGAGCAGGCACGGGAGGTGCGGGTCCCCGATCACCGACTTCACGATGCGGTAGCGTCCCTCGGGCTCGTCGCACCGGACCCGGTACCCGAGCGCGTGGTCGTTCGGCCGCTCCGTGGTCGGGACGAGGTTCCGCTTCTCCTCGTGGAAGAACGTCGCGCCGTCGCTGACGAGGAACTCCATGTCCCGCAGCTGCGGCCGGTCGATCGTCGGGAAGTAGACCTCGGTCACGATCCCCCGCCAGAGCGTGAACCAGAGCCGGGAGTCGGCCGAGTACGCGGTGCCGACCCCGTCCTTGTCGCTGTGGGACCACCGGGGGGCCATCCCCGGGGCCCCGAACGCCACGCGATCCCCCCGCGGTTCGACCGTCATCCCTCCTCCGACGGGCGCGCACCCTCCCCGCGGCCTTGAGGTTTCGCCGGCACCGGACGCCCCGGGCCGTCGGCCACCGGAGCTTTCTTCGGCGGGGGCTCGGGAAGGTGCCGTGGAGCTCGCCCTCTTCGTCCTCGCCCTCGCGCTGGTCGCGATCGCGGCCGGGTTCGTCGGGTCGCTGACCGGTCTCGGGGGCGGGGTCGTGATCCTTCCGATCCTCCTGATCTTCTTCGGCGTGCCGTTCCCGATCGCGGTCGGCGCCGGCTCGATCACGATCCTCGCGACCTCGTCGACCACCGGCGCGGCGTACGTGCGCGACCGCCTGACCGACCTGCGGATCGGGATGTTCCTCGAGATCGCGACCGTCCCGGGCGCCCTCCTCGGGGCGACGCTGACCGTCGTGCTCTCGCACGCGGACCTCGAGTCGGCGCTCCTGATCGCGCTCGGCTTCGTGCTGCTCGCGATCGTCCCGGGCGCGCTCGCGCGCCGGCAGGAGGAGCTCCCGACCGGGGTCGTCCCCGACGCCCGCTCGCAGCGCCTCGGGTTCGCCGGGGAGTACCCCGACCGCGCGCTCGGGCGGACGGTCCGCTACCGGGCGGCGGACACGGACCCCGCGCTCGGGGTGATGTTCGGCGCGGGGATCGTCTCGGGGATGTTCGGGATCGGGGCGGGGGTGTTCAAGGTCCTCGCGCTCGACCGCTACCTCCGGCTGCCGATGAAGGTCGCGACCGCGACCAGCAACTTCATGATCGGCGTCACCGCCGCCGCCGGCGCGGGCGTCCTGCTCGCCGCCGGCTACATCAACCCGTGGATCGCGGCCCCGGTCGCGGCCGGGACGGTCGTCGGCGCGTTCGTCGGCAGCCACCTTCTGCCCGGGCTCCGGAACCGGACCGTGCGCCTCGTGTTCGTTCCGGTCGTCGTCGCGCTCGCGATCGAGACGATCCTGCGGGGGGTGGGGCTCCCGTGAGCCTCGCGACCCCGACGGCCGCGCCGCTGCTCCGCCCGCTGCCGGACTCGGCCTACCGGCGGATGACGCTCGTCCTGCGGGCGGGGCTCCTGACCGCGCTCGCGCTGCTCCTGGGAGCGCTCGTCACGTACCTCGGCCAGCATCCGGGCGCGTCCTCCGGCGTCGCGACCGCGACCGGCTCGATCGCCCCGTACCTCTCGCTCGGGGGCCTCGGGCATGGGCTCGCGACCGGCGCCCCGGGGGCGTACCTCGCGCTCGGGGTCTTCGTGCTGATCGCGACGCCGATCCTGCGGGTCGCGACCGGCCTGTACTACTTCCACCGGGGGCACGAGCGCACGATGGCGCTCGTGACGTTCGCCGTGCTCGCGCTCCTCGTGCTGGGCGTCCTCGTGATCGGCCCCTGGATCCGGTGAGCGGGGTCGCGGTCCGCCGCGGCGAGCGCTACGCCGCGGTCGCGCGGACCGCGTCCCGGACCGCCGCGAGCCCCGCGTCGGCGAGGGCCCGGGCCCGCGCCGGGTCCTTCGACTCGGCGAAGACCCGGAACAACGGTTCGGTGCCGGACGGCCGCACGAGCACCCAGCCGCCGTCCCGGTAGACCTTGACCCCGTCGAGCGTCACGACCCGCTCGCTCCCCCGGCCGACCGTCTCGGCGACGCGGGCGAGGACCGCGGCCCGCTGCGCGACCGGGCACGGCGCCTTCTCCTTGAGGAGCGTGTACTTCGGGAGCCCGACGAGCGCGTCGGCGAGACCGATCCCCCGGCGCGCGAGCAGGTCGAGCACCGCCGCCGCGGTCATCGCGCCGTCCCGCGCGAGCTGGAACTCCGGGAAGATCAGTCCCCCGTTCTCCTCGCCCCCGAACACCGCGTGCCGCTCCTGGATCGCGTGGGTCACGGTCGGCGAGCCGACCCGCGTGTAGACGACCGATCCGCCGGCGGCGCTCACCGCGTCCTCGACGCTCTGCGAGGCGGTCACCGGGGTCACGACGACCCCGCCGGGGTGGCGCTGGACCTGGTCCTGCGCGAGGAGCGTGAGGATCTCCTCGCCGGGGACGAACCGACCGGTCGCATCGACGAAGACCGACCGGTCGGCGTCGCCGTCGTGCGCGATCCCGAGGTCCGCGCCGATCACGGGGACCATGCGGCACAGGTCGGCGACGTGCTCGATCGTCGGCTCCGAGAGGTGGCCGGGGAACGTCCCGTCCACCTGGCCGTTGAGCGAGACGACCCGGCACCCGAGGCGCCCGAGGAGCATCGGGCTCGTCGGCACCGAGGCCCCGTTGCCGCAGTCGAGCGCGACCGTGAAGCGGCGGGCGCGCACCCGCGCGACGTCGACCTGGGCGAGGACGCCGTCGACGTACCGGCGGGCCCCGTCCGTGCGGGCGCCGATCGACCCGATCCGGTCGTACGGGGCCACCGCGACGCGGCCCGCGTCGACCGCGTCCTCGATCGCGGTTTCGGTCGCCCGCGTGACCTCGAGCCCGTCGGCCGCGATGCACTTGAGCCCGTTGAACTCGGGCGGGTTGTGCGACGCGGTCACGATGACCGCGAGCTGGGCCCCGAGGGCCCGCACGTTGTACTGGATTGCCGGGGTCGGCAGGATCCCGAGCTCGATCACGTCGTGGCCTCCGACCGCGAGCGTCGCGGCGACGATCCGCGCGAACGCGGGACTGGACGTCCGGCCGTCCCAGCCGACCGCGATCGGGGGTCCGATCGGGGTGACCGCGGCGATCGCGCTCGCGACGCGGGTGACGAACGGGGCGGTGAGCTGCTGGCCCACCACTTCGCGGATGCCGTTCGTTCCGAAGAGTCGCGTCACAGCGGGGTCGGGACGCCGCCCGACGGCGCGTAGGGTATATCATCGGAACGGTAAAGCCCGCCGGGCCCGGTGGTCCTCCGTGGCCCCTCCGCGACTCCTCGCCGACGAGATGGTCGGCCGCCTGGCCCGCTACCTGCGGATGCTCGGGTGCGACACGACCTACGCCCGCGGCTGGTCGGACTCCGAGATCGTCCGGCGCGCCCGCGCCGAGGACCGGATCGTCGTCACCCGGGACCGCGAGCTCGCCCGGCGGGCTCCCGGCGCCCTCCTCCTGACGAGCCCCGAGCTGGCCGCCCAGCTGGGCGCGGTCTGGGCGAGGTTCCCCGACGTGCCGACGGAGGTCCGGTTCGAGCGCTGCACGCTCTGCGACGGACGGCTCGAGCGGATCGCCGATCCGGGCGCCGCCGAGATCCCGCCGGAGCTGCCGGCGCACGTCCGCGCGTCGGGCGGCCCGATCTATCGCTGCGTCGACTGCGGCCACCCCTACTGGGAGGGATCCCACACGGCCGACGTCCGACGGCGGCTCCGCGAGTGGGCGGGCCGGGGGCCGGGATGATCCGGGTGTTCGTGGAGACCTCGGGGGAGAGCGTCGCGCTCGCGCGCGCCGAGGCGGCCGCGG
>JASHQY010000009.1 GCA_030038885.1 Thermoplasmata archaeon
CTACTGGCTCTTCGTGATGCCGGTCGTGTACGGGAAGGGTCCCCGATACTGGGGATCGATGAAGGCCCAGTGCACGCTTCGGCTCCTCGAGACGAAGCCCGGAGAGGATCGGGAGATCCTGCTCCACTACGCGGCGGTCCGGTAGGACCCGCCCGGGGCCGGGTCGAACCTCCGCTCGCCCGGTGACCCGCAGATCCCCTTCCGGACGCCCGGGGCCGGCGCGCGATCGGAAGTGACGGTCGGGTCTCGTCGGAGATGCGGGGCGGCGGAGGGGGGCAGGGTGGACCCCGGTGACGACTTCCGGAGCCGCCCGACGGGACCGGGTGCGGCTCCTCCCGGCGGGGAAGAGCGGGTCCGGTGCCGCCTTGAGGGGCCGGGGCTCCCGGGCCTCGGCCCGCGGGTCCGGCGTGAAGAATGACCACGGAAGCGAACGGCCCGACCGGCGGATGGACGACGGGCGAGGCCCGCCGCCGCCTCGCGATCGTCGGGCCCAACGAGGTGCCGGAAGAACCCCCTCGCCGCCTTCGGCAGCTGGCACGGAGGTTCTGGGGTCCCGTCGCGTGGATGCTCGAGGCCGCGTTGGTCCTCGAAGTGGTTCTCGATCAAATCTCGGGTGCCGCGATCCTGGTGGCCCTGCTGGTCTTCAACGCGGCGGTCTCCCAGATCCAGGAGGGACGTGCGCAGGACGCGGTCCGCCTCCTGCGGCGCCGTCTGCACGTGACCGCGCGCGTCCGGCGCGACGGAGCGTGGAACTCCGTCCCGGCCCGGGAGCTCGTACCCGGGGACTGCGTTCACCTCCGCATGGGGGACATCGTTCCGGCGGATTGCCGGATCGTCGAGGGGACCGTAGAGGTCGACCAGTCCAGCATCACCGGAGAGTCCACGGAGCTCTCGCGGTCGACGGGAGGGAACCTGTACTCGAGCTCGACCGTCCGACGCGGCGAGGCGACGGCCGAGGTCACCGCGACCGGGGTCCGCACCTACTTCGGGCGGACCGCCGAGCTGGTCCAGGGCGCGCAGGGAGCGAGCCACCTGGAGCAGCTCCTCTTCCGCGTGGTGCGCTACCTCGTGACGCTCGACAGCGTCCTCGCGGTGACGGTTCTCGGCGTCGCCGCGCTCCGCGGGGTCGCGTTCTCGGTCGTGCTTCCCTTCGTGCTGATCCTGCTGATCGCCTCGGTGCCGGCCGCGATGCCGGCCACGTTCACGATCGCCAACGCGATCGAGTCCCGTCGGCTGGTCGAGGAAGGGGTGCTGGTCACCGGCCTCGCGGCCGTCCAGGACGCGGCCAGCATGGACCTCCTCTGCGTGGACAAGACCGGCACCCTCACCGAAGGGCGGGAGTCCCTGGAGGCGGTGGCCCCCCAAGGGAGCGCCGACGAGGCCGGGCTGCTCGCGCTCGCGGCGGCGGCGTGCGACGCCTCCACGCAGGACACGATCGACCTCGCCGTGCTCGCGGAGGCGCGACGCCGCGGCATCGCCCCGCTCCGGCGATCGCACCTGACCCCGTTCGACCCGGCGCTCAAGCGTTCGGAAGCGGTCGTCGAGCGGGGCGGACCGCCCGTGCGGGTAGTGCTCGGTTCGCCCGAGGTGGTCGCGGCCCTCTGTTCCCGAACCCCCGACCTCGAGCCCGCGGTGGCCCGGCTCTCCGCCACGGGGGCCCGGGTCCTCGCGGTCGCGGCCGGATCGGGCACGTCCCTCGAGATCGAAGGGCTGCTCGCGCTCGCGGACCCTCCTCGAGCGGACGCGGCGGAGCTGGTCCGCTCGCTGCGGGCGATGGGAATCCGGGTGGTGATGCTGACCGGAGATACCGTGCTGACCGCGCGACGCGTCGCGCAGGCCGTCGGCCTCGGGACCCGGTTCGGCGAACGTGCGAACCTCTCGGACGACCCCTCGCGGTACGACGGGTTCGCGGGCGTCTATCCGGAGGACAAGTTCCGCCTCGTCCGGGAGCTTCAGGCGCAGGGCCACACCGTGGGCATGACGGGGGACGGGGTGAACGACGCCGCCGCGCTCCGGCAGGCGGAAGTAGGGATCGCCGTGGTCGGAGCGACGGACGTCGCGCGCGCCTCGGCGAAGCTCGTGCTGACCCGGCCCGGTCTCACCGACATCGTGCGCGCGGTGCAGGGCGGCCGCCGCGTGTACCGCCGGATGCTGACGTGGACGCTCAACAAGGTCTCGAAGAACTTCGAGCAGGTCGTCCTCCTGACGGTCGGCTTCGTCGCCGCGGGGGTCTTCGTGGTCTCGCCGTTCCTGATCCTCTTGATGATCTTCGCCAACGACTTCGTGTCGATGTCGGCCGGCACGGATCGCGCCCGGATCTCGCCTGCCCCGGATCGGTGGGACGTGCGGGAGATCGTGTCCGTGGCGGTGGTGGTCGGCGGCAGCTGGCTCGCGCTCTCGTTCACGCTACTCGCGTGGGCCACGCACGTCGCGCACCTCGCGACCGGCCCCCTCCAGACGTTCTTCTTCGTCTACCTGGTCTTCTCGTCCCAGGCGACGATCCTTCTGGTGCGCGAACGGGACCACTCTTGGGCCTCGCGTCCGAGCACGCCGCTCCTGGTCGCGGTCGCCGCGGACGTCGTCGTCATCTCCGCCCTCGCCGTGACCGGCACGCTCATGGCCGCGATCCCGCTGCCGCTCATCGCCGGGCTGCTCGGCGCGGTGGCGGCGGCCGCGCTCGCGGTCGACCAGGTCAAGGTCGCGTTCATCCGCGCTTCGGGGGCTTTCGGTGCTCGCTCGCAGCCGCCGTCGGCCCGCGCCGGCCCACCGCCCGGGATCGTCGGAGGATCGACCGGGTCTCGGTGATCCTCGGGCGGGGATGGGCCGGGCCCTCGAGCGGGCGCCCGGGCGGGTCGCGGGTGGGCTCGGCCCGCCTCCGTGCGGTCCGGACCGTCGGGGAAGGCGTTGGCCTCCGGTCCCACCGACGAGGCCGAAAGGGTCCCAGAACCGTCCGGATCCGTCGTTCCGGGGCGGCACGTTGAAATACCGATCGCTCGGATCAGCAGAAAGTCAATATACTTGACAGTCAATATACTTGACCAATGACGACGCGAACTCCCGCTCGAGCATCCCATGACGACGTGCCGCTCTCGGCCCTGCTGTACCTGACCCGCGGGACGTACACCGCGGCCGTCCGCCGCGCCCAGGCGGAGGCCGGGTGCGGGGACGTGCCCGCGGCCGCCGAAGTCCTCCTGAACGCGATGGAATGGAGCGGCGCGTCGCTCGAGGCGGTCGTCCGCTTCCTCGGCGTCACGAAGCAAGCGGTGAGCCAGATGGTCGAGACGCTCGTCAATCGGGGCTACCTGGAGCGCGAGCGGGACCCCTCGGACCGGCGCCGGCTGAAGATCTCGCTCACGGCGCAGGGGCACACGGCCGGCACGGTCGGTCGCGCCGCGATCCAGCAGGTCGACCGCGAGCTGGCGGCCCGGGTGGGGGCGGCCGCGATCGCCCGCACCCGCGCGACGCTGAGCGCGCTCCTCGCGATCAAGCGGGCCGGGATCGCCCGCGCCGGAACGGAGGGCGCATGAGCCCCGCTCCCCTCGCCCGAGTCGCGAACCGGGACGAGGACTTCGCCCGGCTCGGAATTCAGCGGGGCCCGGTACAGCCCTGGGAGGACGGGATGCGCACCACCGGGGGTCGCGGCAGCTACGAGTGGTGGTACTTCGACTCGCACCTGGAGGATGGCTCCTCGCTCGTCGTCACGTTCTACACGAAGTGGCTGTTGAACCCGAAGGCCAAGGAGGCGCCGATGATCCAGGTCGACCTCGACCGGCCCGGTCGGCCGGCGCGGCAACTGTTCGTGCACGCGACCCCTCCGGAGTTCAGCGCGAGCAAGGAAGGCTGCGACGTGCGGATGAAGGGCTGCTACTTCCGCGGGGATCTGCACACCTACCAGATCAAGGTCGTGGCGGACGACGTCACGGTCGAGGCCGAACTGGTGGGGCAGGTCCCGTCCTGGCGGCAGGCGACCGGCGTCACGTACTTCGGCGCCCACGACGAGCACACGTTCGCGTGGCTGCCGTCGGTCCCGCAGGGCAAAGTGACCGTGACGATCGCCGAGAAGGGCGCGCCGCCCCAGACCCTCCATGGGATCGGCTACCACGACCACAACTGGGGGGACGTCGCGATGTCGAAGCTCCTCAACCACTGGTACTGGGGGCGGGCCCAGGCCGGCCCGTACTCGGTGATCGCGGCCTACCTCTACGCCGAGAAGGAGTACGGCCGCACGGAACTGCCGCAGATCGTGATCGCGAGGGACGGCCAGATCGTCGCCGACGACGCGTCCAAGGTGCGGCTCGTCCTCGAGGACGTCTTCACCGACGCGCACAGCGACAAGCCGGTGGCGAACCGGGTGATCTACGACTACGCGCAGGATGCGCGGACCCGCTACCGCGTGATCTTCCAGCGGAGCCAGACCCTCCTCGACCAGAAGTTCGCGGACACGGTGACCGGGATCAAGCACGCGCTCGCGGTCCTCGCGCGCGTGGACGGCGCGTACCTGCGATTCAGCGGCACCGTGACGGTCGAGAAGTACGAGAACGGAACGCTCGTCGAAACCGCGAGCGATCCGGGGATCTGGGAGCTGATGTACCTGGGCCATGTCGAATGAAACGAGGGACCGAACGATGCGCCGCGCGAACGCCGAACGAATGACCTCGCCGCGAGAGGTCCGCGCATGACGCCGACCGGCGGGCGCACGGCGGCCGGGTCCGCGGGGGTCGATCTGCCCCGCCAGCTCGAGCATCTGCTCGCGGGGACGGGCGTCCGCCCGTCCGACACCGGGGGCAAGATCTCCTTCGCCGGGGAGGACCCTCTCTTCCCGAGCGCGATCCGGCTCGGCTCGGTGTTCGCCCTGTCCGCGATGGCGGCGGCCGTGGGGGCCGCGACGATATGGAAGATGCGCTCGGGCAAGGGGCAGGACCTCTCGATCGACCTCCGCACCGCGTCGCACGGGATCGACCCGGAGCTCACGTTCGGTCCGAAGATCAACGGCTGGCCGTACCCGAACCCGATCGGCAACAACCACCCGTTCTCCGTGTTCCCGTTCGAGACGCGGGACGGGCGGTGGGTCTACCCGTCGGCGGTCTATCCGAAGCAGCAGTTCGCGTGGACGAACTTCTTCAACTGCGGCGCGAACCACCACTCCGTCGCGGCGGCGATCAGCAAGTGGGACGCGCTCGAGCTCGAGAACGCGGCCAACGAGGCCGGCCACACGCTCTGCATCGCGCGGACCGCGGACGAATGGGCGAAGCACCCCCAGGGCCAGTACCTCGCGAAGGAGCCGGTCATCGCCGTGCGGAAGATCTCGGAAGGCGATCCCGTGCCCTTCGGACCGGGGAAGCGGCCGCTCGAGGGGATCCGCGTGCTCTCCGCGACGCACGCGGTCGCGGGACCGGTAGTCGGCCGCACGCTCGCCGAGCAAGGCGCCGAGGTCCTGCAGTTCAATCCCGTGGACGAGTTCGAGCACCCGTGGGTCTACGACGACGCCAACGTCGGCTTCCGCTCGACCTACCTTGATCTTCGCCGCCCGGACAACGCGCTCCAGGCGAAGCTCCTCGCGAAAGGGGCCGATGTCTTCGTCGACAACTTCCGCGGGCGCAAGCTCCAGAACTTCGGGCTCGGACCGGAGCAGCTCGCGGCGGACCATCCGGGGATCGTCGTCGTCAGCGTGCGCTGCTACGGCTGGGGCGGTCCGTGGTCCTCGCGCGGCGGCTTCGACATGCTCGGCTCGGCCGCGGCCGGCGTCGCGATGGCCGAGGGGGATAACGGCAAGCCGTCGGTGCCCCCGACCGCGCTGATCAACGATTACGTGACCGGGTACCTGGGCGCGGCCGGAGCGGCCGCGGCGCTCGTCCGCCGGGCGAAGGAGGGCGGAAGCTACCACGTGACCGTGAGCCTCACGCGCAACGCGATGTGGTACCTTTCCCTCGGCCTCGTCCCACCCGAGGAGCGGACGTTCGCCGAGAATCCGTTCCGCCGGTACGACGAGATCGTGGACAAGCCGGCCGAGCTCCTGCCGATGGTGCTCAAGCTGCGAAAGCGCCTGCTGCCGCCCGAGCTGATCGAGCGCGACACGGCGCTGGGCCGGGTCCAGCGCCTCGCTCCCGCGGTGCACTTCTCGAAGACCCCGGGGGACTGGAACGACCCGATCTTGACGCCGATGGGGGCGTCCCTACCGGTCTGGCTCGGGAAGCGGCGCGCCTAGAACTCCGGGGGACCCGAGCGCGGGGCCCTCCGGAGCCCTTGCGCGGCCGCGACCCCGGCACGGGACGGGCCCGCGGAGGCGAAACTCGGGTCCGGGCCGGGCGTCGGCCGGCCCCCGGGTCGGTTCTCGGCCCGCGGCGTACCCGGTGCCGGAGGTTGGCGCCGGGACCGGCTCCGGGCCCGGGGACGCCCGATCGCGAGGACGACCCCCGGTCGCGTCGCGTCGCGTCGCGCCGATGGGGCACTTCGGGAGCGCCCCCGCTCGACGGGCCACGGATCCCGAGCTCGGAGTCCGCTGCCCTCGCCGGGGCTCGAAGCCTTCCCTGGTGGCGGCGGCGCGTCGAGCCGTCGAGCGCGCCTCGGGGCGCCCGGCGCGCGCGGGAGCGGACCGAGGGGCCCGACGGAAAGAAGAAACCCTCGCACCCCTACCGCGCAGCGGGCCCCGCGGGCGGGCCGGTCCATGATCAACGCCGACCTCGCGCTCCTCCTGCTCGCGGCGATCGCGTTCAGCGGGTTCGTGCTCGACACCCTGTTCGAGCGCCTCCGGATCTCGAGCATCCTCCCGCTGCTGCTCCTCGGGGTCGTGCTGGTCCAGTTCGGACTGGT
>JASHQY010000058.1 GCA_030038885.1 Thermoplasmata archaeon
GATCACGACCCCCGCGATCACGACGATCGCGCCGACCCCGAAGATCGGCCCGGTCGCGCTCGTGCAGCCGCCGGTCAAGCACTGGTTCTCCGCCCGGGCCTGATCGACGCTCATCGGGGAGCCGATCACGGTCGCGCCCGGCGAGGACGCCGCCGCCGGGGCGACGCCGCTCTCCGACGAGGCCTCGAGGGTGCTCACCGCGCTGGTGCTCGCTCCGAAGGTCGTGGCGCCCGCGGTGACCGCGGGACCCCGCGGCCCCTCGCTCAGGTAGAGGGTCTGGGCCGAGATCGACGCGGCTCCGAGCGATTCGGAGGCGTAGGGCGGGGTCGCGCCGCTGAACAGGCCGAAGCCGTGCGGAACGAGCACGAACCCGTCGTAGTTCCCGAGCGGTCCCGCGACGATCAGCACGATCGCATAGCGCGGCACGTGGTCCGCGAACGCGGGGACGCCATCGGTGCCGGTCAGGTCGTAGCCGGTCAGCGTGACCGCCCCGGGCGTGCTCAGCGTGCCGTTGACGGAGTGCGTGCCGGTGCCCGAGGTCCCGCCGAAGCCGTCGTTCGTCCACGAGTAGCTGATGTTCCAGCTCGCGGTCGGGACGACGTCCGCGGTCGAGTTCCAGGACCGCGCGCTCGACAGGTTCAGCGGCACGAGGCCGAGGGCCGGCGAGAACGTCGCCGACGTGGACGCGGTCGCGGTCACGTCGAGGCTGGCCGACTTCGTCGCGCCGTGGTCGGTCACCGAGATCGACTCCGCCAGCGAGCCCGCGCTGTTCGTCGAGTCGTTCATGAGGCCGATCGCCGGGACGGCGACCCCGTTCTCATACACCTGCGACGCGTTCGTGAGGTTCGCGAACGCGAGGTCGGTCTCCTGCCCGTGGTAGGAGTACGTCGCGCTCACGTTCGGGCTCGTGAGCGTCGCGCTCAGGTCGATCCCGACCGTCCGCTGCTCCTCGAGCTGGACCGTCGTCGCGGACGTGTTCGTCTCCGTGAAGATGACCGTCCAGCCGAACGAGGCGGACCAGGTCAGTTCGGCCGCGCCGAACGTCAGCGTCTCGTTCGACCATCCCATCCCTCCGTACGCCCACGACTCCGGCGCCGCGCTCGCGGCCGAGATCGGGGCCGGGGAGGCGCCCGCGATCCCGGCGGACGCGGGGACGGCCGCGAGGGCCACCAGCACCGCGATGCCCGTGAGCACGAGCCACCCTTTCGTTCCGCTCCGTTGCGCCATGTTCTCTCTCCACGGACGCTCGTCCGTGGACCGAGAGAGGCCCGAACGTCGAAGATAAACGGGTGTTCCGGCAGCGCCCCGGATCGTTGGACCCCGTGCTAGGTCATGGCATCCCTCCGGGGGGAGGGCGGCCGCCGCTACAGTCCGGGGACGCGGAACCGCGCGGATCGGGCCAGCTCGATCGACGCCGGGTACCCCGCGTCGGCATGGCGGGCGACCCCGATCCCGGGGTCATTGTGCAGGACGCGGCCGATCCGCCGGTCGGCCTCCTCGGTCCCGTCGGCGACGATCACGAGGCCAGCGTGGATCGAGTTCCCGATCCCGACGCCGCCTCCGTGGTGCACCGAGACCCAGCTCGCCCCGCTCGCGACGTTCAGGAGCGCGTTGAGGACCGGCCAGTCGGCGATCGCGTCGGATCCGTCGCGCATCCCCTCGGTCTCCCGATAGGGGCTCGCAACGCTCCCGGTGTCGTGGTGGTCGCGTCCGATCGCGACCGGCGCCGAGACCGTACCGTCGCGGACGAGGTCGTTCACCCGGTGCCCGAACCGTTCGCGCTCGCCGTAGCCCATGTAGCAGATCCGCGCCGGGAGGCCCTGGAACTGGACCTTCTCGCCCGCGAGCCGGATCCATCGGCAGAGGGGCGCGTTCCCGGCGAACTCCTCAAGGATCATCCGGTCGATCGCCCGGATGTCGTCGGGGACCCCGCTCAGCGCCAGCCAGCGGAACGGCCCGCTGCCGACCTCGAACAGGGGGCGAATGTACCTCGGGACGTACCCCGGGATGTCGAACGCGTTCGCCACCCCCGCCTCCTTCGCCTGGGTGCGGAAGTTGTTCCCGTAATCGAAGGCGCGCGCCCCCCGCCGCTGGAGCTCGAGGATCGCTCGGGCCTCGGTCGCGAGCGAGGCCCGCACGCGCGCGAGGTAGGCCGGCAGGTCCGCCGCGCGCAGGGTGGCGGCAGCTTCGGCCGTCAGTCCCTGGGGGACGTAACCGACGCGCAGATCGTGGGCCGCGGTCTGATCGCTCACGACGTCCGGAGTGAGATCTCGTCGCACGATTTCGGGGTAGACGTCCGCCGCGTTGCCGCGCAGTCCGACCGACAGCGGCCGCCGGGCGCTCACGGCCTCCCGCACGCGCGCCAGGGCGTCGTCCAGGTCCGTCGCCTCCACGTCGAGGTACCGAAGGCCGAGCCGGCGCCCGATCGCCTTCGGGTCGACGTCGACCACGAGCGCGACCCCGCCGAGCATCGTGACGGCCAGCGGCTGAGCTCCGCCCATCTCGCCGAGTCCCGAGGTCAGCATCCATCGGCCGGCGAGGTCCCCCGCGCCGAATTCCCGACGGCCGAGCGAGGCGAGGGTCTCGTAGGTTCCCTGAAGGATGCCCTGCGTTCCGATGTAGATCCAGCTGCCGGCGGTCATCTGCCCGTACATCGTGAGCCCCCGGGCCTCGAGGTCCCAGAAGCTCTCGTCGGTCGCCCAGCGGGGGACGACGAGCGCGTTCGCGATCAGCACGCGCGGCGCGTCGGGGTGCGTGGGGAACACGCCCACCGGCTTCCCGGACTGGATCAGGAGGGTCTCCTCGTTCCCGAGGGTCCGCAGCGCCGCGAGGATCGCGTCGAAGCTCTCCCAGTCGCGCGCGGCCTTGCCGCGTCCCCCGTACACGATCAGGTGTCGGGGGTCGCGGGCCACTTCCGGGTCGAGATTGTTCTGCAGCAGCCGGAACGCCGCCTCCTGCGACCAACCGCGGCAGGACAGCTCTCGGCCGCGAGGGGCGCGGACGACCCGATCCGACTCCAGCGTGCGCGCCATGACCCGCGGCACCGGACCGCGCGAACGGTAAGAAAGCTTCTCGCCCGCTCCGGGGGCGGATCGGCCGGGCGGTCGCTTCGCTTCGGGGCGATGAACGGACCGGGCGCGGACGTTGTCCCGATTCGCCACGATGACGTGGGAACGGCCCACGCACTGCCAAGGTTCTTTATCCACCACCGCGCCGTATAATCAGCGGTCCGGGGCAAATTCCGTGGCACGCGAGTCGACGGAGGAGGAGCTGACTCCTCCGGAGCAGGACGAGGCCGAGTTCGCGACGCAGGCGCGCGCCGCCGGGATCACGCTGCCCCGGCGGGCGCGCCGCGATCCCGCCGGCGCGCTCGTCGTGGTCGTGGCCGTGATCGTCCTCGCCGCGGGGATCGGCGAGATCACGGGATGGATCGACCCTCGAACCCCGGCGCCGTACAACGGCAACTACCTCGACCAGACGTGCATGGGAGTGCCGGTCCAATCGGCCGGTGGGATCTCCTCCGCGGTGGATCCCGGCCTCGTGGCCTGGCTCGAGGGCGCCGGCGAGAACATGTCCGCGGCCGTCGGCGGTTGCTTTTCCGTCAGTGTGACCTCGGAATCGGGAGACGGGTATCTCTCGCTGTTCGGGCCCGCCGCGCCCGAGTTCGTCGCATCGTACGGCCCCCCCAGCGGGGCGGACACCGCCGGGCATTCGAACCCGGTCGCGGTCGTTCCGATCACGCTGGGCGCCGTCGCGATCGTCTACAACCTCGCCGGGGTCGGCGCCGGGCTTCGCCTCAACGGAACGGTGCTGGCGGGGATCTACGACGGGACGATCACCTCGTGGAACGCCCCTGCGATCGTCGACCTCAACCCGGGCGTCTCGCTCTCCGGTCTCCCTCCGATCACGGCCGTGCACTTCGCGACCGGCCAAGCGTCCACGGAGGCCCTGACCGAGTACCTCTCGGCCGACGTTCCGTCCTGGAATTCCTCCATCGGCTCCGGCATGAACGTGAGCTGGCCCGGCGGCGTCGCGGAGACGTCGGACGCGGCGATGGTTCAGGAGGTCTCGTCCACGCCGGGCGCCGTGGGGTATGTCGAGCTGTTCGGCGGCTCGCTCCCCGGCCTCGAGGTGGCGCAGATCGAGGACTCGGCCGGCGATTTCGCGTCGCCGAACGCGGTCGACACTTGGATCGCCGCGAGCTCGTTCGAGAACGCCTCCGCAGTCCGGAACGGGAGCTGGGAGGGATTCTCTCTCGCCGGGGCCGGGGGGGCGGGCGCGTATCCGCTGGGCGTGCTCACGTACGTCGGTCTCTTCCGTGACCTTGGGGTGGCCTACTCCGGGACGCTCAGCCTGGCCGATGCCGGCTGGCTCCTCAGCTACCTCTACTGGCTCACTCTCCAGCCGGCGGTCGCACCGCTCCCGCCGGCGTACTCGACCGCGACGGTGAACGCGCTCAACAACGAAACGTACGACGGGAGCACGATCATCCACCTCGAGAACGAGAACGGGGAGGACAATGACTCCGGGGGTGGGACCGATGAGTTCTAACCTCGCGCAACGGCTCTCCCCGATCCACCTCGTCGGATTCGCTGCGGTCCTGCTGGTGCTCGCGGGCCTGCTCGCCTGGATGACCCACGGACCGGTCGTGGCCAGCGCGGTCGCCGCCGTCGGGACCGTGGGAGGCTTGGCCGGGCTGCTCGTGCTCTTCCGCAGGGACCGCCGATCGGGGTCGGACCGAACCGTGGGCGCGGCCCCGGGCGGGGGAGCCCTGTCCGGCGGGGCCCGCGCGTCGCTGCTGGCGTGGATCCTCGCGGGCGACGCGCTGCTCGGTGGTCTGGTCCATCTCGCCGGAGCGGTCCCCGCCGTCGTGGCCGGACCCGCGTCGGGGCTCGTCGCGGTCCTCGTGGCGCCGGCCTTCGTGCTGACGGCCGGGATCGAGATCCTCCTGCTCGCGGCCGGCGCCTACCCCGAACGCGATCCGAGCCTCCGACTCCTGCTCGCCGCTCAGGGGGCGCTGCTGATCCTCACGCCGACCGCGTTCGGTCCGACGTGGTGGGCGGCCGCCTCGGCCTACGTGGGGACCGCGCTGATCGTCGCTGTGTTCGTCGTCGCGCTCCAGTTCCTCTACCGCCACAAGCAGCTCTCCGGCCCGCTCCTCTCGGTGCTCGTCCGCTGGCCGTTCGCGGCCGTGGTCACGGGCGCGGGCTGGTTCCTCTGGACGTTCGACGGCCTCTGGATCCCCCTCGCGGCGGCGGTCGTCGCACAGCTCGCGGCCGGGCTCTACACCGCGCTCTCCCCGGCGCTCCCGAGCAGCGGCGAGCGGGTCCCGTGGCTCCTCCGCCCGTTCTCGATCTTCGAGTTCCTGCTCTTCACGTTCCTCGCGGAGTTCTTCCTCGGGACGCTCCTCGACTATCGGATCGTCGGCCCGACGTTCCTCCAGTTCATCCCGTTCGTCCCGGTGCGCGGGACCTCGATCTACGCCGCGGGCCTGCTCGTCTACAACGGGCTGTGGTTCGCCGCGGCGATCCTCGCGTCGGCGTGGTTCCTCATCCTCCTCGGGTTCACGATGGGCCCGTTGGTCGTGCTCAAGATCCGGGAGACGCACGAGCGCGCCCAGAAGTACCGGCTCAGCCTGACGATCGCGGCCTACGCGCTCGCCGCGATCTGGCTCCCGAGCTTCGCGTCGTCCACGCCGCTCACGAACGCGCCGTGGCTCGCGAACATCCCGATCATCGGGTGGGGGTTCGGACTGCGCGACGGCGGGCCGTTCGAGTCCGGGATCTTCCTCGCGATCATCGCGATGTACGTCCTCGTCGGCACCCTCACGGTCCTCTTCGGCCGCAAGGCGATCTGCGCGGTGATGTGCGGGGCCGCGCTGATGTACCAGGGCACGATGACCTCCGAGCTGCGCGGGTTCAACCAGACGTCGCGAATCGGCAAGCACTTCCTCGGGAGCCAGCTGTCGACGACGTACGTCGTGATGTCCGGGGTCGCGCTCGTCTCGCTCTTCGCGGTCTCGCTCCTGTCGGTCCTCCGGTGGATCCCCCCGGTGCAGGTCGCGAACGGCGAGCTCGACACGGCCGCCCTGCCGCTCCCGATCGAGCTCTACTTCGGCGGCCTCTGGTTCGCGATGTTCGTCACGACCCCGTTCATCGGGTCGTACAACTGCGCGACGACCGGCTTCTGCCACTGGGGCGCGCTCTCCCTGCCGTTCGCGCGCGTCGGGTTCTTCCGGCTGAAGGTCAAGGACAAGAAGATCTGCCAGGCCTGCACGACGTTCGAGTGCGCGAAGGCGTGCCCGGTCGGCCTCGTGGACATGCCGCTGTACTTCCGGCGGGACGGCGAGTACCGCAGCGCGAAGTGCTGCGGCATCGGGGACTGCGTCGGAGCGTGCCCGTACGGCAACATGTACCACCAGGACGTCCGGTTCTGGATCCGCCGCAAGCTCGGCGGGAAGGCGCCCGCGCCGGCGGCACCGCTCGACCGCGGCACCCCGCTGCCGATGGTCCCCTCTGCGGCGCCCGTCCGTTCCTCGCCCGCGCCGGCCCGGGCCGCGCCGGCGGGGGCGGTCGGCACCGCGCCGACGCACCCCGCCCCCTCCGGGCGCACAGTTTAATTCGGTGGGCGGACCCCTACCGCCCCGGCGCCGCCATAGCTCAGTCGGTAGAGCGGCTGATTTGTAATCAGCAGGTCGGGAGTTCGATCCTCTCTGGCGGCTTTCTCGGGGCGCCCGGCCGCCGTCGACCCGGTGGAGCGGGTGGCGGACCTCCGGCCACTCAGGCCCGGTCCGCGCCTTCCGGACGCGGCGCGCCGGCGGGGGCCGGGCCGGCAGGCCCCGGCCGCAACGCGTCCGGGCGCGCAGCCGCCGGAGGGGACCCCGGGTCGGGGGCCGCGGGACCCCGAACCCCGAACGGTCGTCGAGCGAGCCAGGGGAGCGCCCGCACCACGAGATAGGTGCCGAAGACGATCGTCACGATGAAGAAGCTCGTGGGTTCGACCTCGTAGAACGCGATGAAGATGCCCGACCAGGTCGCCGCGAGGGCGACCGCGACCGCGATCGCGACCGCGACGGCCGGACGGCTTGAGAGACGGATCGCGATCGCGGCCGGGGTGACCGTGAGGGCGAAGATCAGGAGCACGCCGATGATCGTGACCGCGACCGAGATCGCGACCGCGAGCGCGAGGAGGAAGATCAGGCCGAGGAGGAGGGTGTGCATCCCCTTCGCCTCGGCGACCTCCTCGTCGAGCGACGCGAAGAGGAGCTGGCGGTAGACGAACGCGAGGACCAGCAGCACCGGGACGCTGGCCTCGAACGTGAAGACGACCTGGGCGGTGCTGATCCCGACGATCTCCCCGAACAGGATCGAGTACGCCTCGGTCGCGAACCCGTTGTAGAACGAGAGGAACAAGAGGCCGAGGCCGAGCATGAACGCGAGGACGGTCCCGATCTCGACGTCCCGCTGGGACGCCCGCTGCCCGAGGAGCGCGATCGAGCCGCCCGACACCGTCGTGAAGAGCAGGAGCCCGTAGATCGGGTTCACGCCGAACAGCACCGCACCGGCCGCGCCGGAGAAGCCGACGTGCCCGAGCGCGTGGGACGCGAACGACGAGCGGCGGAGCACGACGAGGTAGCTCACGACCCCGGCGAGGATCGCGATGATCGTGCCGGCCTCGAACGCGTTCCGGACGAACTCGAACTGGAGCATGTAGCGGAGGTCGCCCACGACGTTCCAGTTCCACCAGACCCACCCCAGCCCGCTCATGGGATCGGATCCTCATGGGAATCCTCGCCGCCGACGATCACGAGGTTGTTGCGGGAATCGTGCAGGACCTCGACGTGGACCCCGTAGAGCGCCGAGAGGTTCTCGGTCGTCAGGACCTCCTTCGGCGGGCCGGTCGCGACGCGCCCGTTCGCGATGTAGATGACCTTGTCGAGGCAGCGGATCAGGGGGTTGATGTCGTGCGCGACCAGGAGGGTCGTGACCTTGCGCATCTCGACGAGGCCGTGCACGAGCTCGACCAGCTCCTTCGCCCGGCGGAGGTCGAGGTTCGCGAGCGGTTCGTCGAGCAGCAGCATCTCGGGGCGGCCCGCGAGCGCCTCGGCGAGGAAGATCCGCTGGAGCTCCCCGCCGGACATCCCGCCGAGCGGCTTCGGCCCGAGGTCGACCGCGCCGACCGACTCGAGCGCCTCCTCGGTCGCCCGGCGCTCGGCCCGGAGCCGCGACGGCGTGAGCGAGGGCACCCAGCGGTTGCCGGAATACCCGAGCCGCACGAGCTGGGCCGCCTCGACGTTGGTCTCCCGGTCGACGAGGTGCGTCTGCGGGACGTAGCCGATCTTCGGGTTGCCGCGCTGCGGCGGCTCGCCGAACACCCGGACCTCCCCGTGCGTCGGGCGCATCAGCCCGAGCAGGAGCCGGAAGAGGGTGGTCTTCCCGGCGCCGTTCGGCCCGATGACCGCGGCGAACTCGCCGCGCTCGATCTCGAAGGTCGCGTCGCTCCAGACCTTGTGCCCTCGGTAGGCGACGTCGAGGTGCTCGGTGAGCACGGCGTCCCGGGACACGCTCCTCCCCCCTCCGCCCGCCGCCCGCGCCGCGGGCTCAGTCTCCGAGGTTCGGCGCGTCGAGGCCGTCGTAGAGCTCGTCCAGCTCGCCGCCCATCCACTGCTGGAACGTGGCGCTCGGCGGGACGACCGTCTCGGTGACGCTCACGAGGCTCACGTTGTTCTCGGCGGCGAGCGACTTCATCGTATCGGTCAGGGGCGTCACGGTCTGGGCGTTGAACACGAGAACCCGCACGTGGCCGCTCTCGAGCTGGCACTGGAACGTCACGATGCTCGCGTCCGACGGGTCGTTGCCCTCGGCGACCGCCTCCATGAACGCCGGGGGCGAGACGAGGTCCAGTCCGGTGGCGTTCGCGAGGTACACGAAGATGCTCTCCGTGGACGCGACGACCGTGCCGGCGAACTGGTCGCGGATCGTCCCGACCTCGTCGTAGAGCGCGTCGAGCGACGCGGTCAAGTTCGCGTACTGCGCCGTGAAGTAGCCGGCGAGCGACGGGGCGATCGCGGTGAGGTTGTCGTACATCCACGCGACCGTCCGGTTCACGTAGCTCGGATTGTACCAGAGGTGCGGGTTACCGGAAACGATGCCCCCCGTGACGGAGACCCCCAAGAGGTCGCCGATGTTGAGGACCGTCTGGTTCGGATTCCCGTCGGCGGCGACCAGCGAGGTCGCCCAGTCGTCGTACCCGACGTTGTTCAGGATCACGTACTGCGCGTCGTGGAACGCGACCGCGTCGGAATCGTTCGCCTGGTAGTCGTGGGGGTCCGTGTTGGGGTTCGTCACGATGCTCGTGACGCTGACGTGCGATCCGCCCAGCTGAGCGACCAGGCTGCCCCAGAAGTTCTCGGCCGCGACCACCGGGATCACGATCGGGGTCGTTCCGGGGGACCCTGCGCTCTCGGACGCCAGCGGGGACGCGGTATCCGGAACCGCCGCGGTCGCCGCGGGCGTTCCCGACCCGGTTCCGGTGGGGGTCGCCGAGGCGTTCGCGATGGCGCTCGGTCCGGTCGGGGTCGTCACGCCCGCGCAGGGAGATGCGGGCGCGCTGAGCGCGTACGCCTCGTAGATGCCGGCGGCCGCCAGCACGACGACCACCGCGACGGCCAGCACGACTGTGGTTCTTCGCTGCATCGGTCCCTTCCGCTGCGTCGCGCGATCCGCTTAGCTCGCTCGCGGCGTGTTCGGGGCGTGGCAGGGGGCGATCGGCTCACCATGGGGGCAGGCCGCCGGATGCTGTTGGGCCCGACAGATCTCCTCGACCGTACGGTGGGAGAGCGCGAGGTCGATCTCACGGGCCGCGTGGCACGTCTCCGACGGCGCCAGTCCGAGGCTGCCGAAGAGGCTCTCCGCCACGCGGTGGTGGCGCTGGTACTCCTCGAGCGTCGTGCGGCCCTGCGAGGTCAGTCGCGACTTGCCCCGGTGCCGCACGATCAGTCCCATGTCCTCCAGCGGAGTCAGGTACCCCAGCGCCGACGGTGGTCGGACCTTCAGGGCCTCGGCCGTGAGCTTGAGCGAGACGCCCCGTTCCGGGGACTCGCGGACGGCGATCGCGCGGAGGGCATCCACTTGGCGTCGGGTCAGTTGCTGCAGGGTCTCCATCAGGGAACCGGAGGAACTGACCACATATATGGTGTACCCTAATTTTTAGGGTGATATGAATCGGGATCGACCGTGGCGCCCCGTTCCAGGGGACGCCCGGTCGACGGCGGGGTCGCGGCCAGCGGCTCCCCGAGAGAATTTCCGAGGGTACGCACCGCAAGATTCATAATGCCCAATGCGGATGAATACGTGGATGAGCCGCCGGGGGTGGCGTCGCCGACGGTCGCGCGGCGTCGCGAACATCATTGCGCAGATCCTGCTGCTCGCGATCACGATCGTGATCT
>JASHQY010000059.1 GCA_030038885.1 Thermoplasmata archaeon
AGCCAATCCGGTATCTCTTCGAGCTTCCCGCGCCACGGAATCGCTCGCTCGCCTCGTGGTTTGTAGAAGCCTCTGTAAGTCACGCCACCGAGAATCTTCTGAAGCTCTGGTCTCGTGTCAAACCAGCCTTTCGCGACGCGGCCGCGGAGCTCCTCGGGATACGCTATGAGGAAGCAGCCTCCGGCATCCGGAATCTCTCCATAGTTAATCGCTTGAAGCATCCCGTTAGCGTAGCTGCGGGACCATTCGCCCTCACCGTAGACAGTCGAGTCCGAACGGATCACAAAGTCGGGTTGCCCCTTTCCTACCACGCGAGCGGAGGGTTCCCGCCAGACCGCGAGACCTGCTTCAGTGATGTAACGCGCGAGCGCGTCGTTAATCGTGTTCTCGGTGGGGTCTGGCACTGGGGAAGGTGTAGGTCCCGGGGTAGTTCATATCTTCTCACGCCAAGTCATGCGGAGCGCGTAGCACGGCCATAGAGCCGTTCAGGGGCGCGACGTAGCGCCACCCTGCCTCGAGAAGCTTGGGCACCTCCTCGGTGAGGAATGCCCGTTCGACCCCGCTGGCCCCCTGAGGGATATCAGTCGCCTGCGTGGCCGAAGGAGGGGTCCCGGCCGACTCTGGCGCGCTGGCACCGAGCCTCTTCCGCACCTCGGCGAGCACCGCGTCCTTCGATTCCGCGGCGAGCTTCGCAGCCTCCCTTCCCTCGACGCCAACGGCTTCGAGAACCAAAAGCTTCGCCTGACGAAGGAGATCGGGCTCCTCTTTCGACCGAGTGGTTTCGAGGAACGACGAGGCCCGACCGTACTCGCGCCGCGCCTCCTCCATCAACTCGGATCCCCACCGCTTGCCAACATTGTAACGCGACGCAACGCCGCCGTCGTGCCCCAGTATCGCCTCTCGAAGATCGCGAGAGATTCGGCCATCGCCCTCGGCCAGGAGGAGCCTGGTGCTACAGTACGACCGCGCGACGTATGGTCTCCAACGAACCCCTTCCGGCGCGGAAGACTTGAGCGCTTCCCGCAGCTCCTCGACCACTGCCTTTGTCGTCAAGAATCCTCTTCCGAAGCGAGCCGCGTCACGTGAGAGCTTCGCGGCGCCCCGCGTCAGCTCGGTAGTGACGACGGGGGTCGTAGGGGTCAACTTCTCCCCTCGCTCTTTTCGGTTCTCCAGGTAAGCGAGGAGCGCCGTCGCGAGTTGTCGAGTCCCGAACGTGAAGTAGTCGACCCGGGTTTTCGAGACTTCCGCAGGGACTCGAACTACGAACGGTACCTCGCGGAACGTCAACGTCGAGCCAAGCTTGAGATCGGCCAAGTCGCCGAGTCGGAGCCCGTTTTCCCCACCGTATCCGCCTATAGCTCCGGGCCGCAGTCCGGAATGAGCCATCAGGAGCGCAATCACACGTCCGCGAAGCGAAAGTTTCTCGAGTACCCGTGCGAGTTCATCGGGGGTCGGAACGCGTTCTGACTTGAGGCTGGCGCCGCGAATAGGGGACAGTCTTGGAAAATCCTCAAACCGCACCCGCCTGTGCTCGAGGTAGGAACGCACTCCGTCGAAAGTCTTCAGAAGGTAGGAATCCAACCGCCCGGCGCGCTTTTGATCTGCAGCGTAGGTCACCAAGCAATCTCGGAGTCGATCAGGGTCCTCCTTCGCGAGGACCACGACCGAGTCCGCGTCCTCACCAATGCGTTCGAGAAGCAATCCAAGCTGTCGGAGGTAGCGGTCCGCCGATAGTCGACTTCTTAGAGATCGACCCTCGTACCATGACCTCACTTTTGGATTGGTGAGCAGGGATCGGTGCCGCCCGGCGTCACCCTTGAGTACTCGCATGACAGAGGCTCTCGACCGCGCCATCGCCCGGAGTCATGAACTTGGTTCTACTTATGGTATCCGCACCCCCGGTGGGGACGCCCGTGCTGGGATTCGAACCCAGGTCTGAGGCTCCGCAGGCCTCTAGGATAATCCAATGCAGCGGCACGGGCAGGGGCCCGAACCGTAGCTACCCCACACGGGCATTCCGGTGTGCGACCGTTCCCGGCGCGCCGAGGGGGGCCCCGTATAAAAGCCCGGGGCCGCCGGACCGGCGGGCAATGTGAGGTTAAGAGCGGGCGAGCCTGCTCGACCCGGCGGAGCGGGCGAACCGGTTCATGTCGGGTGTCGCGGACCCAGACCCCTGGAACGCCCTGCGGACCCTCCGTACGGGACAGCGCGTCGAGCTCTCCGACGGTCGGGGCCAGCGTTGGGCCGGCACGATCGTGCCGCGCTCCGAGATGACCGGGGAACGCGTGCTCGTGCTGAAGCTCGACTCCGGATACAACGTGGGCATCCGGGTCGAGCCGACGTTCACCTTCCGTCGGCCGTCGGCCGAGCCGACGGCGCCCGGTCCTCCGCCTCCCGTCGCCGAGGGACCGGTCGGGGGCCACGGCGACGGGCCCTGGGTCGCGCTGCTCACGACGGGCGGCACGATCGCCTCGCGCGTCGACTACGAGACCGGGGGTGTTCGGCCGGTCCAGAACGAGCGCGAGATCCTCGAGTTCTTCCCCGAGCTCACCTCGGCCGGGCCCGTCCGCATCGTGCCGGTCTTCGATCGACTGAGCGAGGACATCGGTCCCGAGGACTGGGAGGCGCTCGCCCAGCGGGTGGTGGACGCGTTCGGGGACGGCGCGGAGGGGGTCGTCATCGCCCACGGCACCGACACGCTCGCGTACACCGCGGCGGCCCTCAGCTTCCTGTTGCAGGATCTTCCCGGGCCGGTCGTCCTGGTCGGGGCGCAGCGTTCGCCCGATCGGCCCTCGTCCGACGGACCGTCCAACCTCGCCGCGGGGGTGGAGGTCGCCCGGAGCGCGCGGTGGGGCGAGGTCGTGGTCGTGATGCATTCCGGTCTCTCCGACGGCCGGTACGCCATTCACCGGGGCACCGGGGTCCGCAAGATGCATTCGAGCCGCCGGGACGCCTTCGAGAGCCGGAACGGCCCTCCGATCGGCTTCGTCGACGTCGGGGGAGTGCACGTCACCGAACCGGTGCGGCCCGCGTCGCCCGGACCCCCGAGGATCGACGGTCCGCTCGACCGGGCCGGCGGACTGCTCTGGTTCTATCCCGGGCTACCTCCCGCGCGCGCCCAGGAGTTCGCGGCCGGTCTGCGGGGGATCGTCCTCGCGGGCACGGGACTGGGCCACGTCGGTTCCGCGCACCTCGACTGGATCCGCCGCGCGATCGGGGCCGGCACGGTGGTCGCGATGACGACGCAGTGCCTCGCAGGGAACGTTGACCCGTTCGTCTACGCGACCGGCCGGGAGCTCGAGCGCGCCGGCGTGCTGTACCTCGGCGACCTCCTCCCCGAGGTCGCCTACGCGAAGCTCCTCTGGGCGCTCGGACACGCCGCGGACCCGAAGGGGGTCGAGGCGCTGTTGCTCTCGGACGTCGCGGGCGAGTTCCACTGGCGTCACACTGCCGGAGGGGACGCGTGAAGGCGGGGCTCGAGGTCCACCAGCAGCTCGCGACCGGCAAACTGTTCTGCGACTGCCCGAGCGAGCTCTCGGAGGAGGTGCGCGGCGCGTTCGCCCGCCGCCTGCGGTCGGCGCGCGGAGAGAACCGCGCGGTGGACGCGGCGGCGGCCTTCCAGGCATCGCGGGGGCTGCTCTACCGCTACGAGGTCTCGGACGCGAGCTGCCTCGTCGAGATGGACGAGGAACCGCCGCATCCGATGAACGCGGAGGCGCTCGACGTCGCGCTCACGCTCGCGCTGCTCCTCGGGGCCCATCCGGTCGACGAGATCGAGGTCATGCGCAAGATCGTCGTGGACGGATCGAACACGGCCGGCTTCCAGCGGACGGCCCTCATCGCCGTGGACGGGTCGCTCGAGCTCCACGGGAAGCGGTTCTCGATCGCGTCGATCTGCCTCGAGGAGGACGCCGCGCGCAAGGTGCGCGAGTCGGACGGCGAGGTCACGTACCGCATCGACCGGCTCGGGATCCCGCTCGTCGAGATCGCGACCGGCCCGGAGATCGAGAACGGCGCCGAGGCCCGAGACGTCGCCGAGGAGATCGGCGCGCTGGTCCGCGCGACCCGCCGGGCGCGGCGCGGGATCGGCACGATCCGCGAGGACGTCAACGTCTCCGCCGAGGGAGGGCGGCGGATCGAGATCAAGGGCGTTCAGGAGCTGCGGAAGATCGAGGAGTACGTCGACCGCGAGGTCGGCCGGCAAAACGTGCTGCTCGGCGTTCGGGACGAGCTCGTCCGCCGGCACGCCCCGCCCCCGTCCGACGCGGTCGTCGACGTGACGGCCGCCGTCGGCGGGCCCGCGTCCGGACCCCTCGCGGCGGCGGCCCGGAAGGGAGGCCCGGTCCTCGCCCTCCGGCTGATCGGATTCTCCGGCCTCCTGCGCTCGCCGCCGAACTCGGACGAGCGGCTCGGCCGGGAGCTCGCGGACCAGGCGCGGGCCGTCGGACTTCGCGGGCTGCTCCACTCCGACGAGCTACCGGCGTACGGTCTCGACGCCGATGCGGTCGCGCGGGTGCGCGCGGCGCTCGGAGCGGGCGCGGACGAC
>JASHQY010000060.1 GCA_030038885.1 Thermoplasmata archaeon
AGGGATCCTCGTGCGCGAGCACGGTCGCCCTCCTGGCTCCGTTCCCGACCGGCGAGATCGATTCGCCCCAGATCGTCACGACCGCGAACGCGGCCGGTGGCACGCAGTTCCTCTCCGCGCACGCGAACGCGACCCGCCTCTGGGCCACGTACGGCGGGATCGAGCTCGGTCCGCTCGGGTCCACGACCCCGGTGTGGTCGGTCGACTACACGACCTGCACGGTGCCGCCGATCTCCGGCACGCAGGGGGACGTGTTCAACGCCACGATCGGGGGGACCTCGGGCGCGGTCATCGCGAACGCGACCGGGACGACGACCTGCCTGCCGGCCCTCTCGACCGGCACCGGTCTCACGGTGCCCGCGGGCGGGGCGTCGGGCGCCGTGCGAAAAGCTATTTAAATAGCCTCCAACTGCGCGGCCGCACTTCGAGAGCGTTCATGGTCGAGTACAAGCTCGTGATCTCCGAACGGGAGACCTCGATCGCGCGCACGGTCGGGGACCCCCAGGCGGCGGGGTTCCTCGGCAAGCGGATCGGGGAGACCATCGGCGGAGAGCTGATCGGCGCGACCGGCTACACGTTCCGCATCACCGGCGGGACCGACAAGAGCGGCTTCCCGCTCCGGCCGGACGTCCCGGGCGCGCGGCAGACCCGGCAGTTCGTCGGCGACGGGTTCGGGTTCCACGCCCCGCGCGCGGGGATGCGGCGGCGCCGGACGTTCCGCGGCAACACGGTCAGCGAGGATACCGTCCAGATCAACCTGGTCGTGGAACAGAAGGGCGGGAAGCCGCTGGCGGAGCTTCTCGCCGCGTCATGAAGGTTCCGCGACAGCCCGAGGTCAACATCGGTCTCGTGGGACACGTGGACCACGGGAAGACGACCCTCACCCAGGCCCTCACCGGCGAGTGGACCGACCGCCACTCGGAGGAGTTGAAGCGCGGCATCTCGATCAAGCTCGGCTACGCCGACGCGGCGTTCTTCGTGTGCCCGAAATGCCCGCCGCCGTCGGGCTATTCGACCGAGCCGGTCTGTCCGAACTGCGGCGGCGAGGCGAAGTTCCTCCGGGCCGTCTCGTTCGTCGACGCGCCCGGCCACGAGACCCTGATGGAGACGATGCTCTCGGGCGCCGCGATCATGGACGGGGCGCTGCTGCTGGTCGCGGCGAACGAGAAGGTCCCCCAGCCGCAGACCCGCGAGCACCTCTACGCGCTCGACATCATCGGCGTCCGCAAGGTCGTGGTCGTCCAGAACAAGATCGACCTCGTGACGCCGGAGGCGGCCGAGCAGAACTACCGGGAGATCGTCGAGTTCCTGAAGACGTCCCCGCTCGCCGCGGCCCCGGTGATCCCGGTGAGCGCGAACCACCGGGTGAACGTCGACGCGCTGATCGGCGCGATCGAGGAGACGATCCCGACGCCGGCACGGGACCCCGCGAAGCCGCCGCTGATGTACGTCGCCCGCTCGTTCGACATCAATCGGCCCGGCACGCGCCCCAAGGACCTGCGGGGCGGCGTGCTCGGCGGGTCGCTGATCCAGGGCCGGCTCACGGTCGGTGAAGAGATCGAGATCCGACCCGGACCGTCGGGCTCCGCCAACGGGCATGCGGAGTCGCTGACGACGAAGGTCACGTCGATCTTCTCCGGAGGCCAGGAGTGGAAGGAGCTCCGACCCGGCGGCCTGGGGGCGATCGGGACCGGCCTCGACCCCGCGCTCGCGAAGGGCGACGGGCTCACCGGGCGGCTGGTCGGAGCCGCCGGCACGCTGCCCCCCGTCAGCCAGAAGATCCGGCTGAAGGCGACGCTGCTGGACCGGGTCCTCGGCGCGCAGCGGGAGATCAAGGTCGAGAAGATCCGCACGAGCGAGCTCCTCGCGGTGACGGTCGGAACGACCGTCGCGAGCGGCAAGGTCACGAGCGCCCGCGGGAACGAGGTCGAGCTCTCGCTGAACCGGTCCGTGACGGTGTTTCCCGGCAGCCGGGTCGCGGTCTCGCGCAAGCTCAATGCCTGGCGGCTGATCGGCTACGGGATCGTCGAGGGGGGATCGAAGTGAGGCCGGATCTGATGGAGATCCTCCGGTGCCCGGTCTGCCGCGGCGAGCTCGGGCTCGTGGAGCGTCGGACCGACGGAGCGGAGATCGTCGAGGGCACCCTGACGTGCGCGCACTGCCGGGTCGACTATCCGATCCGGGACGGGATCCCCGACCTCCTCCCGCCCGACGAGCGCGACTGACGCCGGTCGTCGCGCGCGGCCGGAGCCCCGCGCGTCGGTCCCGGGTCCGAGCCGATCGACCCGGGACCGGAGCGGCGGCCCACGGACCCGCCGACCCCGGGGCCGCCTTCGGGACCGTTCGGTTCGAGCCGAAGGGTTAAGCAGGGCCGGGCCGAACGGCGGCCGATGGCCCGGGCGAACGATCCGGAGGACGACGAGGACGCGCCGGAGGCGGCCCCGCCGCGCCGTCCGCGCTCCTCGCGCCGACCTCCTCCGCGCCCCCGCGCGCCTCGCCCTCCGGTGCGTCGCTGGCGTTCGGCCGACGACGCGGACGACGGGAGGGACGAAGAGGAGGAGGAGCGGTCGGCGGAACCCCGCCGCCGCGGGCTCTTCTCGCGCGAGCGGCACCCGGTCTACTGGCGCGCCCGGGACTCGCTCTACTTCGAACCCCTGGTCGCGGTGGCGATCGTCGTCGTGCTGCTGGTCTCGCTCTACGCGTACACCCAGAACTGGCCGCCGGTCTACGTGATCGAGTCCGACAGCATGCAGCACGGCGCGTCGGACGTGCTCGGGGTGATCAACACGGGCGACCTGGTCCTCGCCCAGAAGATCCCGACCGATCAGATCACCCCCTACGTGGTCGGGCTCGCGACCGGCTACTCCACGTACGGAGAGTACGGGGACGTGCTGCTCTACCTTCCGGACGGGCAGGGCTCGACGCCGATCATCCATCGGGCGATCCTCTATCTCCAGTGGAACCCCGCGTCGTCGACGTACAACGCCACCGAGCTCTCCGGCCTTCGGTGCGGGAACGATTCGGGCGCGATCTACAACTCGACGAGCCTGCGCGGGGGGCAGTGCGGGACGACCGGCCTCACCGGCACGCTCGACCTCTATCGGATCGGCTACCGCTCGGCCACGCTCAGCATCCCGCTCGCCAGCCTGGGGGACCACTCCGGGTTCCTCACGATGGGGGACCACAACGTCATCCCGACCGACTGCACGAACAACTGCATCGGCGAGCCCGACCAGACCTCGGGGCTGAGCGAGCTGGTCGAGCCCGGCTGGATCGTCGGCGTCGCCCGAGGCATGATCCCGTGGGTCGGCGCGGTGAAGCTGCTGCTCGAGGGGGACGCCGGGATGGTCCCGGCGCAGTCCTGGCAGTTCCTCGGGCTCACGATCGTCGGGCTGATCCTCCTCGCGTTCGGCATCCACTACGCGCTGCGGACCGAGGGGATCGAGGACGAGCGACGCAAGGAGGAGGAGGCGGCCGTCGCCGAGGAGGAGGCGGACGACGAGGACGACCGGACGCCCGGCCGGGCCCGCCGGTTCCTCCACGCGATCCGCCCGTGGGGCCGGTCCGAGGACGAGGACGACGTGGACGAGCCGCCACGTCGGCCGAAGCGCCCCGCGGCGCCGGGCCCGCGCGACCGGCGGCGGGGCCGCCCCACGCCCCACGTGCGCCGGGACGCGAAGGCGAAGCGCGCGAAGGCGTCCGAGGACGACGACGAGGACCTGTAGGGGAACCGCCCGGCCGCGCGCGCGAGCGCCGCCCGAGTCCGACAGCTTTTAGTGCGGAGTCCGGTCCGTCCCGCGAGGAACGGAACGGATGCACGTCATCGGGGGGACGGCGTCGACCTCGCTGGCCGAGCGGATCTCGCGGGAGCTGGGGAACGCCCCGTTCGCGATCCCGTTCACGAAGCGCTTCCCGGACGGGGAGATGTACGTGCGGGTGGGGGGACGCTTCGAGGGCGAGGACGTCGTGGTCGTCCAGTCGACCCGGGCCGACCAGGACCTGATCGAGCTGCTGCTGCTCGAGGACGCGGTGCGGGAGGCCGGGGCCCGCCGGGTCTTCGTCGTCGTGCCGTACCTCGGGTACGCGCGCCAGGACCGCCGGTTCTTCCCGGGCGAGCCGGTGAGCGCGCGCACGTTCTGCCGCCACATCGAGCTCGACGCCGACGCGGTCGTCACGGTCGACCTGCACTCCCGCCAGACGCTCGCCCACTTCTCGAAGCCGGCGTTCGAGGCGAGCGGGATCCCGGCGATCGCCCGGCTCCTGCGCGAGCGGCCGATCGACCTCCTGGTCTCTCCGGATCAGGGCGGCATCGACCGGGTCCGCCGCATGGCCCAGATCCTCGACAAGCCGTGGTTCGCGCTCCAGAAGAAGCGCCTCGACAGCGAGCACGTCGAGCTCTCGCTGCCGGCCGCGCTGCCGGGCCCGATCGACGGCAAGCAGGTCGTGATCGTCGACGACGTGATCTCCACCGGCGGCACGATCGTCGAGGCCGCGAAGCTGCTCACGAAGCGGAACGTCGCCTCGATCAGCGCGGCGTGCACGCACGGGCTCTTCCTGAAGGACGGGTTCGAGCGGATCAAGGCGGTCGTCGACGAGGTCTTCTCGACCGACACGCTGGGGAACCCCGCCGAGAAGGCGTCGGTCGCCCCCGACATCGCCCAGATCCTCCTCCGCGAGACCGCGTCGTAGCGGGGGTCGGCATGGACCCGCCCCGTCCGACCCGGAGCGCGCCCGGGGCCGAGCTCGAGGAGGTCGTGCACGACGTCGCGCGCGAGCTCCTCCTCCGGGACGAGGCGCCCGCCGGCCGCTGGGTCGAAGAGACCGTCGCGGAGCTGCGCTCGGGAGCCAAGGCCGGCTGGTGGTACCCGCCCGCGGCGGGCGGGGGCCTCGCGTTCCGCTCGCAGCGCGGGACCGTCGCGTTCGGGCACGTGCACGTCGTGGCGGGCACCGACGCGCTCGCGCGCGCGCTCGCCCTCTCCCGGGTCCTCCTCGAGACGCTGCCGGACCCGGTCCGCTCGATCAGCGTCGGGTTCACCGGGCTCTCCGCGGACGAGGAGACCCAGCTCTCGCGCGAGCTCGCGGGCCGACCCGGCTCGCGGGTGATCCCCCGGTACGCGATGGAGCGGCCCCTGCGCTCCCGGGACGGTGAGGGGCTCCCGCCGGCTCCGGACGCGCTCGCGCTGGTCCCGGTCGGCGAGGTCACGGCGGACGCGCTCGCCCACCTCGACCAGCGCGCGTTCCGGGGCACGACGGACGAGCTCCTGATCGGCACCGACCTCGACGACTACCGCCGCACGCTCGGCGCGATCCTGGACGGGTCGGTCGGACGGTTCCTGGACGAGGCGTCCACGACGCTCTACCGGCCGGACCCCCCGCTGCTCGCGGGCGCGATCCTGACGTGCGAGAAGACGCCGCGCCGGGCGGCGTTCCAGGACCTGATGGTCGACCCCGAGCGGCGCGACCGGGGCTACGGAGCGTACCTCCTGCACTGGGGCCTGCGCGCGCTGTGGGCCCTCGGGTACGAACGGGTCCGCCTCTGGGTGAGCGCCGACAACCTCGCGGCGCGCCGGCTCTACGATGCCGTAGGCTTCTCGACGACCCAGACCGCGGTCATCTACCGCTGGGACCGGTCGCTCGCCGCGGCGCCGCAGCCGCAGTCCGCCCGGTAGGGGCAATCGGCGTACATCCACGCGGGGCACGCGGGAAGGGCCGCCGGGCTCCGCTCCCGGACCGCGCGCGCGAGGGCGTGCGCCCGCTCCTCCGCCAGGCGGGCGAAGGCGCCGGTCGGGGCGAATCGGAGCTCGAAGACCTGCACCCGGTCCGCCGCGTCGACCGCCCGCTCGCGGCCGAGGAGGAGCCGGGCCGACGGGACCCCGGTCGCGGCGCAGCGGAACCCGAGCTCGATCCCGTACTGCGGCTGGCCCTCGAGCAGCGAAGCGGCCGTCGCCCGGGCGCGGGCCCGGCTCGAGCGGAGGAGGTAGGGCCACCCCCGGAACCCCACGACCTCCTCGTCCGGGCCGGGGTACTGCGGCCGCAGCCGCGCGACCTCGCCGATCGGTCCCCCCTCGACCGCGGCGACCAGCCGCGCGTAGAGGTCGGGCGGCTCGGTCGGAGGGCGCGCGGGGAACTCGACCGGCGGCTCGGCGACGGTCGCGCGGAAGTACGCCCGGCGCGGGTAGACGAGGTCGCGGAACTGGGGCGCGAGCCCCGGTCGCTCGGCCGGTGCCTCGGCCGAGAGCCGGTCCCGGATCCCGGCCGCGAGGTCGGCCCGGTCCCGCACCTCGACGACGCGCGAACGGATCCCGTCCGACACGGCGGGCTCGCGCCCGTCGCAGCGGCAGACGCCCTGGTCCTCGAACTCGCACCCCCGGCCGAACCAGCGGCACGCGGGGAGACCTCCCGGGTTCCCGGCCGCCCACGCGCGGCGCAGCGCCTCGGCCCGGACCACCATCTCCGCCCGCAGCGGCTCGGTCGCATCGAACCGGAGATCGACGACCTGCACCGCCGGGCGCGCGTCGGCGCTCACGACCAGCGTGACGAGGCGACCGGCGGGCTGGCCCACGAGCGCCGCGTACATCGCGAGCTGCTCGACCTGGTCGGGCCGGGCGAGCGTCAGCTGCGCCGCGTCCACGGTGCTCGCGCTCGTCTTGACCTCGATCGGCACGTCGGCGAGAACGTCGATCCGGCCGACGACCCCGTCCCGGCGCACGCGGGCCTCGAGCGTCCCTTCGGACGCCAGGGCCGCCTCGAGCCGCCGGTGGATCGCCCGTCCGAGGTCCATCCGGTCCCGCCGCTCGGCCGGCACGCGCACCGGCGCGACCGCCCGCCAGAAGGCCCGACGCGGCGCGACGAGGTCGGTCACGCTGACCGCGCGGGGCGCCGTCGGCGGCGGCAGCCGCGCCGTCAGCTCCCGCTCGAGCTCCGGGTCCTCCCGGACCTCGACGCTCCCCGGCCAGTCGAACTTCGTCGCGTCGCCCCCGGGCCCCGGCACGGACCGGCCGAGGGCCGGGGTCTATACGACGTACCGGGGCAGGGCGGCGGGGCTATCTGCCCGGGCCGGGTGGTCGGCCCCGTGACCGAGGCCGCGCGCCGTCCGCTGATCATCGGGAGCGGGATCGCGGGCCTCTACGTCGCGCTCCGGTGCCACGAGCTCGGGCTCCGCCCGACGATCGTGACCAAGGCGCGCCTCGAGGAGTCGAACACGCGCTACGCGCAGGGCGGGATCGCGGCCGCGATCGGCCCGGACGATTCCCCCCGGCAGCATCTCGAGGACACCGTGAAGGCGGGCGACGAGCTCGTCGACCGGGCGGCGGCCCGCGTGCTGACGTCGGAAGCGCCGGCCCGCATCGCGGACCTCGTCCGGTACGGGGTCCCGTTCGACACGATCGAGGGGCGGATCGCGCTCGGTCGCGAGGCGGCGCACTCGCGGTTCCGCACGCTCCACGCGGGCGGTGATGCGACCGGCCTCTCGATCGAGGAGGCGCTGAAGCACCGCGTCGTCGACGCCGGCATCGAGGCCCGGGAGCGGACGGTCCTGCGCGCCCTCGGGCCGGGCAGCCGCGACGGGCCGGTCGCCGTGCTGTCGGACGCGGACGGCAAGGCGGTGGAGTTCCTGACCGCCGGCCCGGTGGTCCTCGCGACCGGGGGCGCGGGCAGCCTCTATCGGCAGAGCTCGAACCCGTCGATCGCGACCGGCGAGGGCGTCGCGATCGCGTTCCGGGCCGGCGCGCTCCTCACCGACATGGAGTTCGTCCAGTTCCACCCGACCGCGTTCTACCGCGAGGGCGCGCCCCGGTTCCTGATCACCGAGGCGCTGCGGGGCGAAGGGGCGGTGCTCCGCAACGACGCGGGGGACCGGTTCATGTCGACCGTCCATCGGGACGCGGACCTCGCTCCCCGGGACATCGTCGCGCGGGCGATCGACCGCCAGATCGTCACGTCCGGCCATCCGTGCGTCTACCTCGACGCGACCGCGCTGCCCCGGGACCTCCTGTTCGCGCGGTTCCCTTCGATCTGCCACTTCCTCGCGTCGTACGGGCTCGACCCGTCGCGCGACCAGATCCCGGTCGTGCCGGTGGCGCACTACATGATCGGCGGCGTGACGACCGACCTCGAGGGGCGATCGGCGATCCCGGGGCTGTACGCGGCCGGCGAGGTCGCGTCGACCGGCGTCCACGGCGCGAACCGGCTCGCCGGGAACTCGCTGCTCGAGGGGCTGGTCTTCGGGGAGCGGGTCGCCCGCCAGGTGCTCCACCCCGGCCCGGGCGGACCGAAGCCCCCGGCGCGCATCGAGGAGGTCCCGCTCTCCGCCACCGGGGGGCGCGGGGAGGAGGCAGCGGACCTCGAGGAGGTCCGATCGACCCTCTGGGACGAGGTCGGGATCGTCCGGTCGGCCGAAGGGCTCGCCTCGGCGGTCGATCGGTTCGAGCGGCTGGCCCGGGGGACCGCGGCGACCCGCGCGGAGGCGCTCCCCGGTCCGATCGCGAACGCCGCGCTGACCGCGCTCCTGATCGCGCGCGCGGCCCTCGTGCGCACCGAGAGCCGCGGGGCGCACTTCCGGCGCGACTGGCCGCAGCGCCGTGCGATCTGGCGGATCCACGTGGGCCTGCGCGCGAAGGCCTCGGCCGCCCGCGGCCGCCCGGCTAACCGATAATCGTCATCGGGTAGTGGGAAGAGGGTGTCCTACGCGGTTGGCTTCTTCGACTCCAACTCTACCATCGCTACTGCGCCGAGGAGCTGACCTTCTCCGACTTGCCTAGAATTATCGCGCGTTTAACCCGAGGTGGAACCCTCAGGTGGGGCCTCACAGCTCTCGGTCACATGAGCGGTCCACTTCCTGACGCTGGTCCGGTCTCAGAAGGATCCTAGGTCTCGGTAGCGACCTCAACCCGGTAAAACGGATCCCCTAATGCTGCGGAGGCGTGAAAGTCAATGAGCGTCCCGATACCGTCTGTTTCTTGTCCGAGGTAGCAGTTCCCATTGCACACCGTGACGTTTCCTAGCATCGTGAATGGTTCATTTGCCCTCTCTACTGCCCCGGTCCACGGATCGAACAGATACTGTGTGCCATTGTGAAAGATCCCCATGACCCAATCATTCGTGTAGGCGTACTGCTGTCCTGAGAAATATTGGTCGGAGTCTCGGTAGATGATCTCGCTTTGGTTCGTGAGCACTCCCGACGTCAGCTTTAGGAGGTAGGTGAAGGCGACATTCAAACCTCCGGCCGTGAATGCGATTTCGCCCGACGTCGCATTGTAGCCGAGACCGTTCACCCAGTTGATTAACACGCCGCTGTCGAATCCAATGGAAGAGATCATTGAAAAGGTTCCATCAAGATTCTCCGACCATTGCTCCACGATGTCAAGATCTGCCCCTTCGGCTTCGACGTTAAAGAACTCTCGAAGTTGAGGGACCCAGTAGAGGTTGTTCGCCTCGAAGAAGGGTAGGATGGCAGCTTTCGTTACTACGCCGGTGGTCATGTTCACGGCGTCCACGTACGCGCTCAAGTTACCACGGTGTTCGTACGGTACCGTGGATACTACGACGAGTTCGGTAGGACTGACCGTGAAGATCCCTTGGTTGATGGGAGAAACCGAGATGCTCGTGTTGAACAGCGCTGGACTTCCTCCCACTGTCAGGTTCACCGACTCCACTGTTAGATTCACTACCGACGAGATGTTAGAAGGATTCAGCGTACCGAAGAGATACGCGGCCCCATCCTCGATGAAGAAGGCGTTCTGTATCATCCCCGCATAGCTCGAGAAGCCCTGGTAGAGTGGAACGATCGTCGACACGAACACAGGAGGTCCTCCGACCGTAGGTACTCGAACCAAGTCGGACGAGTTGTTGATGTAATAGACGTACGATCCGTACAAAACCGGAACCTGCGAGCAGTTACCATTGGGACAGTTATTGTCGTCTGAGAATCCGTGTAACGGATCGAATCCAGGAAGTACGACCGTTCGCTCAGAATAGCTCATCAGCAGCGGCGGAAAAGAAGGAGACGCCACGGTGCCAAGAGGGGAGGTCGCAGGGATCGGAACAGGAGCTACTGGAACTGTGGGGCCGACTTCTGATACTGAATGATAGGAGACCCAGAACCACGGCAACGTGGCGACAGCGATGACGACCACCGCAATGGGAATGACCCTCCGCCACTTCATTTTCTCTTCCGACGCTGCTGCGATTCCTTGCTCAATATCTCGACCTTAGCGTCAAGTTCTGCGTTTCGTGCCCTGAGTGCATCGAACTCCGCGACCAACGCTTGCGTCGTACCTGTCAACCAGTAGGAGTAGTAGTAGGGT
>JASHQY010000061.1 GCA_030038885.1 Thermoplasmata archaeon
TCCGCGGACGATCTTCAGGCGGGCCGCGTCCTCGGGAGGAACCTTGAGCTCGGAGAGCGCGACGAGCGTGCGGTACGCGGCCTGCGCGTAGTTCACGGTCGTCTTCGAGTGGCCCGCGGTGTAGCCCCAGGCGTCGGTGATCCCCGCGAACCGGAGGACCGGCTTCGCGACCCCGCCGACCGCGAGGCCGACGCCCCGCGGCGCGGGCTTGAACGTCACGACGACCGAGCCCGAGCGGGCATGGACCTGGAACGGCAGCGTGTGGGACCGGCCGCAGCCGCACTCCCAGCTGCCGCACCCGCGCAGGACCTCGACCACGCCGAGCTTCGCGCGGTCGATCGCGCGGCGGATCGTCGGCCCGACCTCGCGCCCCTTCGCGCGTCCGAGCCCGACGAACCCGTCGCCGTTGCCGACGACGACCGTGACCGCGAACTTGAACCGGCGGCCCGAATCGGTCATCCGTTGGACCATGTTGACGTCGAGGACCTCGTCGTGCAGCCCGGGGAGGAGCTTGTCGACGATCTGCGGCTCGCGGAGCGGGAGCCCGGTCGCGAGCGCAGCGCTCATCGTCGTGATCTCGTCGGCCGCGACCCGCTTGCCGAGCTCGGTCTTCGGGACCCACGGGGGCGGGGGCGCGGTCGCGGGCGGCGGGCCCGACGTGCGGCCGCCGCCGAACGCGGGCGTCATGCGGCGGCCTCCGCGGCGCGCGGGACGAGGCCGGGCAGCTGGAGCTTGTAGGCCTCGAGCGGGGTGGAGAGCGGTCGGGCCAGGTGCGCTCCGTTCAGCCGGTCGGTGCTCGGGAACCCGCCCTCGCCGTGCGGGATCTCGATCCCGGCGTCGAGGAGCCCCTTGAGCGCCGCCGCGAGGCGTCCGCCCTGCGTCGGCCGCCGGATCCCCGCGTCCAGCACCGCGCGCGTCGCGCCGCCGGCCTTCGCGCGCAGCCCGGCGAGATACGCCGTGAGGTACGCCGCGGGGGTCGACGCGAGGCTCGCGGGAGGGAACTCGAGCCGCGCGAGCTCGCGGCTGTCGGCCGCGGCCCGCACGCGGTCCCCGGTGGGGTCGTAGGCGACCAGCGCGACCCGCACGCGCCGGTCCGAGAGGCGGACGACCGCCCGCAGCTCGCCGGACTTGAGCAGGCGCAGGCGCACGCGGTAGTCGGTCCGCCCCTCGCGGCGCCGCCGGAACGGCACGCGGTAGTTCGGTCCCGAGCTCATGACGACCCCTCGGCCAGGTGGCCGGCGAGGCGGAGGTTCACGATCAGGTGCGCGCGGCTGCGGAACATCCCGCCCTTCGCCCGGCGGTAGAACTGCCGGTAGACCGCCGGCGGGATCTTCTTCGTGGCGCGCAGCTCGCGCAGCAGGCGGCGCTGGGCCCGGATGCGGCGGATCCACCGGTCCTTCTTCGGGAGCCGGGCGCGCGGCGTCCCCCGCCGCGAGCCGGGGCCCGAGTGCCGTCCCTTCCGGACCTCGGCCGCGTGGCGCCGGGCGCGGACCCGGGACGTGCCGGGGATCCGCTTCTTCCGGACGACCCCGGCCTTGATCGCGCTGCGGAGGTCGCTGCGCGTGACCGCGTCCGCGAGCTCGTCCTGGCTCGCGGGGTCGATCCAGACGCGGCCCTCGCCGCACTTCAAGAGCGCCGCGGCGAGGCGGCGCTGGTTCGACAGATCCGGCATCGGCCTACGCCTCCCGCTCGGACGTGACGATCGGGTTCAGGAGGTGGACGCCCCGGCGGCGCGCGGTCTCCTCGAGCGTCAGGCGGCGCCGCGTCCCGACCGTGCGCGCGATGATCGCGGCCTCGGTGCGGACGTCGATCCGCTCGAGCTCCTCGGGCGTCCGCACGACCACCGGTCGGAACCCGCCCGGCGTGAGCCCGCGGACCGCCGCGGGCGAGCGGTAGCCGATGCTGACGATCTGGCTCCGGTAGCCGTAGTGGCGCCGCTGCTTCGACTGCAGGCCCCGCGGCGCGCGCCAGGCGCCGTCGCGGCCGATCCGCCAGTAGCGGTTCGCGGCCTGCCGGCCGAAGATCGGTCGGCGGTCGGCGAGCGCGCGGCGCAGGGCGAGCAGGCGGGCGCGCTCGGGCGAGAGGGTCGCCCGGCGCGGCGCGCGGACCTCGGGCGCGGCCTCCGGCTTCGCCGGGACCTTCGGCGCCTCGGCGGCCTTCGGCGCGGCCTTGCGCCGGCGCCGGACCGGCGGGGTCGCCGGCGCGGCCGTCGGGGTCGACGGGCTCGGGTCCGCCATCAGTCCGCCTCCTTCAGGTGCGCGCGCTCGATGAGGTAGATGCCGTCCTGGAAGACCCGCGGATCGTAGTCGCGGATGTGGGTCGCGCGCTCGATGTTCGCCGCGCTCTGCCCGACCTGCTCCACGTCGTGGCCGCTCACGGTCACGAGGTCGCCTTCGACGACCGCCTTCGTGCCGGGCCGTAGGCGCGTGGTGCGGGGGTACTTCTCCCCGAGGAAGTTCTCGATCACGATCTCCTCGCCGCGGACCGAGACCTTCATCGGGAAGTGCGCCGCGACGACCTTCATCCGCGCCTCGACCCCGACCGTCACGCCCCGGGCGAGGTTGCGGACGTGCGCGACCCACGTGTGGAGCAGGGCCCGCCGCCGCTTGCGGTCCGACGGCGAGCGCAGCCGGAGCCCGACCGATCCCTTCGCGACCGTCAGCTCGAGGAGGTCCGACGGGAACGGCCGAGCGACCCGGCCGAGCGGCCCCTGGGCCGTGAGGGTCCCGGGACCGACCGTGAACGTCACGCCGGCGGGCACCTCGACCGATTCCTGGGAGCGGGACGCCTCAGTAGACATAGGCGAGCAGCCGACCTCCGATCTTGAGCTCCCGCGCCTCGTGGTGCGAGAGGACGCCGCGGTTCGTCGAGAGGACCAGGAGCCCGAAGTCCTGGGCCGGCAGGAACCGGGACTCGTAGCGTTCGAGCCCGTCGTGCGGGACCGCGAGGCGGGGCTTGATCACGCCGCAGGAGTTGATGTGGCGCGCCAGGCGGACGTCGTACTTGCCGCCGCGGCCGGTCGGGACGAACGTGAACTCCTCGATGTAGTGGTGCTCCCGGAAGATCCGGAGGACCTCCGCGATCAGCTTCGAGGTCGGGGCGAGCTCGACGCTCGGCTTCCCGTCCCGGTCGGCGTGCCGGAGGGTCACGAGCGCATCGTTCAGTAGATCGTGCTGCATCGCTCCCTCCTACTGGTACTTCCGGAACCCGAGGTCGGCCGCGATCTCGCGGAAGCACTGCCGGCAGACGTGGAGCCCGTAGCGGCGCACGATCGCGCGCTTGCGATCGCAGCGCAGGCAGCCGTCCTTCCGCCCGAAATGCTTCTTCGGCTTCGACATGGCTCACTCCAGGACCGTGACGTGGAACTGGGTCTCGAGGAACGCCCGAGTCTCCGCCGCGGTCGAGCGGATCGACCGCGGGATCGGGCGGGACTGCCGCCGGCGCTGGCGGACGCGGAATCCGGCGCGGCCGACCTCGACCGCGACGTCCATCCCGTGGATCCCGATCTGCGGGTCGTACTTCATGCCGGTGAAGTCGGTGTAGTCGGCGATCCCGAACGAGAAGTTCCCGTAGCGGTCGATCGAGTCGATGTCGAGCTGCCGGTCCCGCGCGTCGAACGCCCGGCCGAGGAACTCGGCCGCGGCCGCGCCGCGCAGCGTGACCTTCGCGCCGATCTCCTGGCCCTGGCGGATCCCGAAGTCGCGGTTGGTCGAGCGGGCGCGCGTCGCGATCGGCTTCTGGTGCGTGATCATCTCGAGGACCTTCTCGGCCTTCGTGCGGTGCTCGCCGGACTCCCCGACCCCCGCGTTCACGACGACCTTGATGAGGCGGATCGCGCGGTGCGGGTTGGCGACGGGCGGCGCGCTCGGCGCGGGCGTGGGTTCCGGCGCGGCCATCACCGGTCCACCCCCTCGGCGAGCGTGACCTCGGGGGCGGTCTGGCCGACCACGAAGACGTACTCCTTGACGGTCGAGAACCCCTCCTTGAAGTGCACGAGGTTCGGCTGCGACGAGTTCCGGACCTCGATGCGGTCGACCCGCGCGAGCTCCCCGACGTGCGAGCCCCCGGCGACGTACGCGAGCGCCCCCGCCGCGAGCGGGAGGTGCTCGACGACCTTCTGGCTCGGGAGCTCGAGCTTCAGCGAGTCGCCGACCCGGTACGCGCTCGTCGGCGGGACCAAGAGGTTGCGGCCGTCGTGCAGCGTGACCTCGAGGCGGCCCTGGCGGACCGAGTGCTTCAGCCGCACGCGCCCGATCTTCACGCCCGCCTCGGCCGCCGGGATCGCGACCAGGACGAGCTTGCCGCGCCGGTTCTTCACCATCCGGAAGTGGGCGTCGAGCGGGGCGGCGAACGAGAGGGTGTCCATCAGCCCGAGGCCGCGGTCGAGGTCCTTCGCGACCTTGCCGTCGACCCGGACGACCCCCGTGCGCACGAGGATCCGCGCCTCCCGGGCGTTCGCGACGAGGTGCCGCAGGTCCCGCAGCACGAGCAGGAGCGGGATCGACTGGTCCTGGGCGTGCGGACCGGGGCCGGGCCGCTGGATCCACTTCGTCCCCTTGCGGGGGATCGTCCACGACCGCGGGGCCGCGCGCCGCTTGAGCCGGAACGTCATGCGTCCTCCTCCTCGTCGTCGGCCGCGGGAGGCGTCGGAGACGGGGGGGACGCCGGCGCGGCGGCGTCCGCCGGCGGGAGCGCGGGCGGGGACGGGGCCGCGGACTCGGCCTCCTCCTCGTCGGGGGTCTCGCCGCGCTCCTCGGCGGTCACGTCCGTGTCCGCGACGCGCAGCGAGCGCCGCCGCCAGGGGTCCGAGAGGTTCAGGCGGGTGATCACGAGGTGGCTCGTGCGGATCGGGAGCGGCTTGAGCTTCTCCTCTCCCGTCTTCAGCGTGACGTTGTCGAGCACGACCGAGTAGCCGCGCCGGTCGACCTTCGCGACGCGCTCCTCGCGCCCGACGAAGCTCCCGGACAGGACGCGGACCGTGTCGCCCTTCCGCAGCGGAAGGCTGCGCGCGTGGAAGCGGTTCCTGAGTTCGCGCGAGAGCGGGACCGTCATCCGGCGGCGCCGCTGGAACGGCGGCGCGGTGTAGAGCGCCTTGCGCTGGCGGCGCGGAGAGTGCGGGGACACGCGCATCCGATCGACCCCTCCTAGACGATGATCGACGAGGCCGCCGCGATCCGCGGCCAGCGCTCGGCGGCCTCCTTCGCCACCGGGCCCTTGATCTGCGAGCCCTTGATCTCGCCGGTCTCGGTCGTGATGACCGCGGCGTTGTCCTCGAACTGGAGGCGCGTGCCGTCCGGTCGGCGGAACGGGGCGCGGGCCCGGACGATCACCGCGTGCAGGACCTGCTTGCGCATCTCGGGCGTCCCCTTCTTCACCGAGACGACGACGAGGTCGGCGATGCCGGCGCGCGGGTAGCGCCGGTGCGTGCCGTGCCAGTTCATGACCGAGATGATCTCGACGACCTTCGCGCCGGTGTTGTCGACGCACTCGAGCCGCGCGCCCTTGGGGAGGTTCCGTCCCCGGCGCCCCGCGAGCCCCTTCATGCGGGTTCCTCCTTCGGGGCGGCCGAGGCGGCGGGTGGGAGCCCCTCCTCGGACGGCACGCGGAACGCGGCCTCGCCGAGGTCCTCGACGATGCAGAACGCGACGAGCTTCGAGAGCGGCCGGGTCTCCGCGATCCGCACCCGGTGGCCCACGGGGACGGCGAGGCACGGGGGCGCGTGGACGAGGTAGCGCCGGCGCCGCTTCTCGTAGCGCTCGAACTTCGGCACGAAGTGGAGCAGCGTGCGCTCGACCACGGCCGTGCGCTGCATCGAGGTCGAGACGACCGTGCCCTCGAGCACCTGGCCGCGGACGGTGAGGCGCCCGTGGAACGGGCAGTGGCGGTCGTCGCACCGCGCCTTCGGGGCGCGGACGTCGAGGCCGATGTCGCGGGCCCGGCGCGCGGCGGGCGTCCGGGTCGGTGTCATCGGAACCTCCGAGGACCACCGGTCAAGAGCCGCTTGGTGCGGTCCTCGGACCGCACGCGAAGGGCGTCGCCTCTTAACGGTAACTCTCGGCCGTCGAGGACGACCGTCCCCTCGAGGCCGGCCTTCGGCACCCGCACCGTCCGCGCGCGGCCGGCGAGCCGGACGACGAACGTCGAGAGGGTCTCGTCCACGATCGTGCCCTCCACCCGAGCGCGCAGGGCGCGGGACGCGGGGATCGCGACCGAGGCGCCCACGAGCTCGCCCGCCAGCGCCTCGCGCTGCGCGCGGCCGAGCTCGACCCCGGCCCCCGTCCCCTTCGACATCGGTCCACCTCGAGCCCCCCTACGGACGCCGAGCCTCCCGCGACGTCGCGGCGATCGCGCGTTCGTTGAGCACCGTGAGGGCGCGGGCGACGTTCGTGCGGAGCGCGCGCATCCGCCCGGGGCTCGGAGGTGCGCCGCCCATCGCCGCGACGCCCCGCTCGCGCAGGAGGTCGTTCTCCGCGTCCGCGATCCGCCGCTCGAGGTCCGCGTCCGAGAGCTCGCGGAGCTCCTTCATGCGGAGCAGCGTCACGGGCTCCCTCCGACGTCCGGCACCTCGGCCGGCGGCGCCGGCCCGGCGGCCTCCTCGACCGGCGGCAGCTCCACCGGGACCGGCTTCGGCCGCTCCTCGACGCCCTTCACGACGATCTCGTCGGGGAGCTTCGCGGTCGGGCGCATGATCCAGACGTTGACGCCGATGACCCCGGGCTTGAGCCGCGCCTGGTAGAACCCCTTGTCGATCCAGAGGTGGACCGCCTCGCCGCAGTACTTCACGGTCCCGGCCTTGAACCGCTCGGTCCGGTGGCGCTCGCCGGTGAGCTTTCCCGAGAGGATGACCTGGCACCCGCGGGCGCCGGACTCCATGATCCGCCGCACGGTCGAATGGCCGGCGCGGCGGAAGTGCCACCCGCGCTCGAGGGTCGACGCGAGCTTCTCGCTCATCAGCTGCGCGTTCAGGCTCGGCTGGCGCTCCTCTTGGACCTCGATCTGCGGGTTGTCGAGCTGGAACCGGTGCTGGATGTCCTCGGTCAGCCGCTTGATCAGCTCGCCGCGGTGTCCGATGAGGATCCCCGGACGCTCGCAGATCAGCGTGACCCGCGTGCCCATCGGCGTGCGCGTGATCTCGAGGCCGCCGAACCCGGCGCGCGCGCTCTCCTGGACGAGGAAGTCCTTGAGCAGCACGCGTCGCATCGCCTCCTGGATGACCTTCTGCTCGGCGCTCATTCGGCCTCCTTCCGCTCGGCGAGGACGATCTCGACGTTCGTCGTCTGCTCGTTCCAGGCGGTCGCCCGGCCCTGCGCGCGGGGCATCGACGCCTTGCGGATCCGCCCGCGCGCCGACGCGGCGACCTTCACGTAGAGCCGATCGGTGTCGAGGCTGTCGTACTCCGCGTTCTCCTCGGCGTTCTTCAGGAGCTGGAGCACCTGGCGGGCGACCTTGACCGGGAACCGCCCGGGCCCGGTGCCGCGATGGTGCGCGGTCTCCTGGTTGTACCGTCGGAACGGGATCGCCTTCCGGAGGTCGGCCGCCTCCTCGAGGACCCGGCGGGCGCGGTCGAGCGGCAGGCCGCGGATCGCGTTCAGGACCTCGTAGGTCTTCTTCGGCGACATCGGGATCTCGACGCCGCGGGCCCGTCCGACGCTCACGCCGGGCTCGTCCCGGTAGGTGTAGCCGCGCATCGTCCGACCGTCCTCCTCACTTCAGCGGCATGAACTTCGACGAGCGCGTCGCGCCGACGCCCGGGCCCGAGTGCTTCTCGAACCGGCGGGTCAGCGAGAACTCCCCGTAGTAGTGCCCGACCATCTCGGGCCGGACCTCGATCTCCTTGAACTCCTTGCCGTTGTGGACCGCGACCCGCCGCCCGACGTGCGCGGGCAGGACGAGCGCGTCGCGGCAGTGGGTCTTGAGGACCTTCTCGATCGGCGTCGTCCGCAGCCGCTCGAAGAACGCGGTCGTCTCGGCGTTGAACCCGCGGCGGATCGACCGGCGCGCGCGGCTCGGGGCGATCTTCGCGAACTCCTCGAGGCTCAGCGCCTGCAGCTGGGGCAGCGTGAGGCCGCGGAACGTGAACTCGCGCTTCCGGCGGGCCTCGACCTTCTTCGCGCGACGGGCCTTCGGCACGGTCAGTTCCCTCCCTTCTGCTCGCGCAGCCGCTTCTTGACCCGGACCGACCGCGAGAACCGCCCGACCTTCGCGCCGGGCCAGGTGCCGCTCGCGACCGTGCTCGGGCGTCCGACGTGCTGGTGCGACCCCCCGCCGAACGGATGGTTCACCGGGTTCATCGCGACGCCGCGCACCTTGAACGGGGCCCGCGCGAGCGAGCGGGTCGCGAGGACCTTCTTGCCCGCCTTGATGATCGGGCGGTCGCGGCGGCCCCCACCGGCGATCGCGCCGACCTGCGCCCGGCAGGTCCCGAGGAACTGCTTGAAGGCGCCGCTCGGCAATTGGATCGTGACGTCCCGCGCCGTGTGGGCGACCACGAGCGCGCTCGCGCCCGCCGAGCGCACGAGGCGCCCGCCGTCGAACGGCTTGACCTCGAGGTTCGAGACGAGTGTCCCGTCGGGGATCTTCGCGAGCGGAAGGATCGCGCCGCGGTCGACGCGGCCCTCCTGGATCGTGATCCGGTCGCCGGTCGCGAGCCCCGCGGTCGCGAGCACCAGGAGCTCCTGCCCGTCGGGGCCGGCCACGCCCGCGACCGGGGCGGTGCGCCCCGCGGCCGGGACGATCCGGACGACCGTGCCGTCGCCGACGAGCGACGGCGCCGGCAGGTAGACCGCCGCGAAGTGGCGGTGGCTCGGGGACCGATAGGTGCCGGTGCCGCTCCCGCGACGGCGGGGAATGATCCGCTTGCCCATCAGAACACCCCGGCGCGGCTGCCGATGTCCTCCGCCGAGAACTCCTTCGCGAACGTGACGGTCGCGATCTTCCCGGCGCGAACGATCTTCGTGTTGACCTTCGCGACCTTGCACTGGTAGAGGCCCTCGATCGCCCGCTTGATCTCCGCGCGGCTCGCGCGGCGGTCGACCGCGAACTCGAGCTTGTTGAGCCGCTCCATCTCGTCCATCGACTTCTCGGTCACGTACGCGTGCAGGACGACGCGGTGGCGCAGCTCGGTCACGGGGCGACCTCCCCCAGCCGGGCCCGGAGGGACTCCACGGCCGCGTGCGAGAAGAGGGTCAGCCGGCCCGCGGCGCCTCCCGGGGCGAGGTCCTCGGTCGCGAGCCGCAGCACGGGCACGACGTCGACGCCCGAGAGGTTGCGGAACCCGAGGGCCTTCCCCGGGGCGCTGGTCACGACCAGAAGGCTGCGCGGCGTCCGGCGGACCCGGCCGCGGCGCCGGCCCCGGCCCGCGCGCAGGTGGACCCCGTCCCGCGACCGCGCGATGTCGTTCCAGAGATGGAGGCGTTCGAGCAGCTCCCGGGCGCCGGCGGAGGTGCGGATCTCCTCGACCGGGTCCTCGAGGACGACCGGCAAATGAAGGCCGGACGGCACCGCGTGCCCCCGGGCCGCCGCGAGCTTCGCCTCCCGCGTGGCCGCGAGGGCCGACGCGAACGCGAGTCGCCGCTCCTTCCGGTTGATCTTCTTCGTCCAGATCCGCTCGACCTTCGGCGGATGCGCCGGGCGGCCCCCGACGGTGTTCGGGGCCTGGGCCCCCCGCATCGAATCCATCAGCCGCGGGGTACGGGAGACCCCCTTGCCCTTCCCCGACCAGCGGACCGAGTGCCGGGCGCCGGCGGTGGGCGCCGTGCCGTGGGGCTGGATGCGGTGGCTCTGGGCCGCGACGACCGCCCGATGGACGAGGTCCGGACGCAGCGGGCTCGAGAACGCGAGCGGCAGCGCGACCGTCGCGCCCGACTTGCCGTTGACCCCGACGAGCGGGACCCGGTGGTGCGGGGTCGCGTGCTCGTGGGCGGCGGGGGGCGTCCCCGGCGCGGGGGTCGCGGTCATGCGCCCTGCTTCGACCGGGTGCTGAAGTAGCGGAGGTCGACCTTCTCGACGGAGGCGACGTGGCTGCGCATCGGCGCCCGGAACCGGAGGAGCCGCTTCGCGGGGCCGGGCAGCGAGCCGTGCAGGACGATGCAGGCGCTCCGGACCTCGCCGTAGTGCGGGAAGCCCCCCGCGGGCGTCACCGGGTCGGTCCGCGGGTCGCGCACGACCTTGAGGACGCGCAGGTTGAACTGGGTCCGCCGGTGGTAGCCCTGCTGGCCGGCCTGGGGGATCCGATACGTGACGAAGCTCGGGTTGTGGGGCCCGAGCGTGCCGATCATCCGGCGGTGCTTCGAGTTCTTGCGCGGCTGGAGCTTGACCCCCCAGCGCTGGATGTGCCCCTGGAAGCCGAACCCCTTCGTCACGCCGAGGACGTCCAGGAACTCTCCCTCCCGGGCCAGCTCCTCGGCCGGGATCTCCTGGCCGAGCCGCTGCACCGCGAAGTCGCGGCGCTCCTCGAACTTCTCTCCCGAGACCCGTACCTCGAAGATCTGCGGGGTCTTCGACGGCGAGCCGGTGATCAGCTGCGGCTGCGTGTGCACGAGCAGGCGAATCTCGTCGCCGGGGAGCGCCCCGAACGCGGAGAGTGCCTCCGCCGAGCTCGCGGGGTGGCTCGGGATCCGGCGCGCGAGCTCCGGGGCGACACCGGACCCCCAGACCTCGCCGGTGACCCGGCGGCCGTACGGACCGCTCGTGTAGACCCGCGCCCCGACGACCCGGAGCGGGGGGACCTCGACGACCGTCACCGGGACCGCGACCTCCTGGCCGGCGGTCGTCGATCGCTTGCGGTAATCGACGATGAACGCGTGGGTCATCCCGACCTTGTAGCCGGCGAACCCCTCGAGCGACGGCTTCGCAGGTCCGGCCGGCCACGATCGGATGCGCGGCACGGGGCGGGCGGAGCGGGACCGGGGCGAATACGCGAGGGAACCTCGCCGGGGACGATGCCGACGCGCCATGGGTCGATAGGGGGTCCTGCCTCCGGTGGGGACGGGGGAGAAACGTACCCTATATAAGGCCTGCCGAGAAAAAATTCCGGCGCTCGCCGGGACTGCCAAATCTCGAGGGCGAACGTCGGCCGGAGCGCGTGCGTTCTCGAACGCGCGCGTAGAGAGAACGGCCTCGAACGAGCGCCTCCTCCGGACGGCCCCGCGGGTCGCCCGAAGGAGCGTCGGCGGTGCGTCGACCCCCGGCTCCCGAACATCCTTGGATTAAGTAGTCGGGCACGGTGCGCCCGTCGACCGATGGTCGCCGGCACGGAGCTTCCGGTCACGCTCGCCGACGTCGAGGCCGCGGCGCGG
>JASHQY010000062.1 GCA_030038885.1 Thermoplasmata archaeon
GCGGCGCTTCTGGGCCGGGGCGGTGACCCACGCGAGCGCGGGGTCGCTCCGGATCTCGGGGTGGCTCGGATCGAGGAGCAGGACCTCGTAGAACTTCTGCTTCCCGTCCTCGCCGACCCAGTAGGAGTTCAGGACCTCGAGGTTCGGATAGTGCTTCTGGGCCCGCTCCTCGGCGATCCGCCGCAGGCTCTTCTTGAGGGTCATCCGGGCGATCCCCTTGTGCTTCGGGCGACGCCCGGCGATGATCTCGCGCTTGCGCTGGCCGCCGCGACGGACGCGGACGCGCACGAGGACGAACCCCCCCTTCGCCTTGAAGCCGAGGGCGCGCGCCCGGTCGAGGCGCGTCGGGTGCTCGAGGCGGGTGACGGTCCCCTCCCGGCGCCACGACAGCAGCCGCTCGTGCCGCAGCTCCGAGCCTTCGTCGCCCAGCGTCTGCCGGAACGACTTCGCGATGTAGCGGTACGCCGAAGCGCCCATGGAACGCGGGGGGCGACCCGAGTCCTCGTTATAACGCTGAGGGGCGAAGCGCGCGCCCGACCGGCCGCCGGCCGGTCAGCTCGACTCCGGGGGCTTCGCGGCGGAGGGGACCAGCGCCCCGCCGTTGCCCTGCCACGGCAGGTGCGAGTCGCTCGGCGCGCTGACCTTCGCGGTCGCGTGGCTCTCGGTCGCGACCGCGCGGACGAGGTGGCTCGAGATCTCCGCGACCAGCCGGTCCATGCGCGCGCGCTCCTCCGCCGGGATCTCGGTCGGCGCCTCCCACACGAGCGCGGCGCCGCCGCTCGTCGGATAGAGGCGGAACGCGAGCTCGCGCGCGACCGGCGGCACGGCGGGGTTCATCTTCTCGAGGCGGCCCCGGACGCGGCTCAGCGACGGCTCGAGCGACTCGGTGCGCTCGACCGCGTAGCCGATCGAGCCGAGGTAGTCGACGAGGTAGGTCGCGAACCGCTCCCGTCCGATCCCGCGGACCCGGAGCCAATCACCGTTGCCGTTGCTGTCGCCCATGTTCTTCCCGGTGCCGGGCCCGCTCGAGGCTCCGAAAGAGCCCGAGCATCATCCGATACTCCGCCTCGGTCGGCGTCGCTCGGCCCAAGACGCGACGGAACAGGAGGATTAAACCCCGTCGTTTGTGGCGCGGGTAGCCGATCCGGGCGAGCAGCGCCTCCGTCCGCTCGAGGAACAGCTCCTTCTCGCGCCCGTTGAGCTCGAGCTCGAGCGGGGCCGGCGTCGTCTCGGGATCGGTCGGCCCGCGCGCGCGGTGGACGGCGTAGAGCACGATCGCCGCCGCGTGGGAGAGGTTGAGCGTCGGGAACTCCCGTCGGGCGGGGATGTGGACGAGCAGGTCGCAGAGCGCGAGCTCGTCGCGGGACAGCCCGTTGTCCTCGGGGCCGAGCACGATCGCGACCCGGCCGGACACCGGCACGAGCAGCTCGCCGAGCCGCTCGGGCGAGATCGACCGGCGCAGGTACGCGCTCGAGCGGCCGGTCGACATATCGGTCGTCCCGACCACGAGGTCGGACTCCGCGACCGCGCGCGCGAGCGTCGCCGTCCGTCGTGCCGCGAGGAGGAGCGAGAGCCCGGCCATCGACCGCCGCCGGGCCTCGGCCCCGAGGCGGGCGCGGGGCGCGACGACGACCAATCGTTCCGCGCCGAAGTTCCGCGCGAGCCGGGCGACCGCCCCGACGTTCCCGTCCTCCTTCGGCCGGACGAGGACGACGTCGATCCGGGGCGTCACGCCGCCGCCCCTTCCGCGAAGAGCCGCCGGACGAGCCAGTCCGGGTCGAACGGCTGGAAGTCCGCGTACCCCTGGCCGAGGCCGACGAACAGGATCGGCTTCTTCGTGACGTACGTCGCGCTCAGCGCGGCGCCCCCCTTCGTGTCCGCGTCGAGCTTCGTGAGGATCAGCCCGTCGATCCCGACCGCCTGGTCGAAGAGCCGCGCCTGCTCGAGCACGTCGTTGCCGCTGAGCGCGTCGCCGACGAAGACCGTCAGCGCGGGCGTGACGACCCGCCGGATCTTCTTGGCCTCCTCGACGAGGTTCTCGTTCGTGTGCTGCCGCCCGGCGGTGTCGACGAGCACGACGTCGATGCCCTTCGCCCGGGCGTGCTGGACCGCATCGAACGCGACCGCGGCCGGGTCGCTGCCCTCCTGCTGGCGGACGACCCGGATCCCGAGCCGCTCGCCGTGGACGAGGAGCTGCTCGATCGCGCCGGCCCGGAACGTGTCCCCCGCCGCGATCACGCTCGAGAACCCCTGGGCGCGCAGCCACCCGGCGAACTTCGCGACGGTCGTCGTCTTGCCGGTCCCGTTCACCCCCACGAAGAGGATCGTGTAGGGCTCCGGCCGGTGGGCACGGATCGCCGCGGGGAGGTCGATCGTCGGCCGGACCAGCATCGCCCGCGCCGAGCGCTCGAGGCACGTGCGGATCGCCTCCTCGGCGTCCACGCCGAGCCGGAGCTTCTTCCCGGTGAGCTCCTTGCGGAGGTCCCGGCTCAAGCGCTCGACCGCCCGCAGCGCGACGTCGGACTGCAGGAGGACGATCTCGAGGTCGTCGAGCACGGAGTCGATCGTCGTTTCCTTGAGGCTCCGCCCGAGGAACCCGTCGGTGAAGATCTCGGGTCCCTCCGGAGTGGGTGCGCGAGCGGGGGCCGTCGGAGTCCCCGACGCCGGGGAGGAGGGTCGCGACGTAGGCACGCTCGAAGGTGCCCGGACTTCCGATCCGCTCGCCGCGGCGGGAGTGGCGTCCGAGTCGGCGGCGCCGCGCCGCAGGCGCGCCTTAAGTGCCGCCCACATTCGATCCCGGCCCGGACCGGGAGACCTCGTCCAGTCGCCGCGAGAGGATCTGGATCCGCTCGTCGAGCCCCGACATCTGGCCCTCGAGATCGCGGGTCGCCGCGTCGATGCGCGTGATCCGCTGCGCGAGGAGCTCGGTGACCTTCGCGCGGTCGAGCTCGACCACGACCCCGGATCCGATGCCGATGAGCACCGCCGCGTCGCGATCGACCGCCCCGCGCACGTACGTCTCCCCGCCGAGCGGGAGCAGGAGCTCCGCGTGCGGGTCCGAACGGTCGACCCCTTCGAGGCTCTCCCGCGCCCGCACGTGGTCGGTCCGCGACGAGCTCAGGATCTGGTACTGCTGCAGGAGGGCGTTCAGCTGGTTGCGGTAGGCATCGAGCCGCATCAGGTCCTCCTGGACCTGTTGCTCGGTCACCTCTTCGGGGGGATCGGCGTTCATGCTCCGGTTTCGGGCGTCACGCGGTCGATCCGGATCTCGTGGCGCTTCACATGGTGGCAGCTGCCGATCTCGGACAGCACGCGGTCCCGCGCGGCGACGTCGGTCGCCGCGTCGCAGTCCTTCCGAAACGTTTGCCAGTAGTTCCGGCGCGCGTAGAACGCGCCTTCGACCGTCCACCGCGGCATATCCGGGCCCTCCGTGCGCCCGCGCCCACCTACGCCAGCCACTTAACCCTACCGGCGAGCGGGGAGCGACCGATCCGACCGTCCCGCGCTCGCCGAGCGGTGGGAGGGCCGCCTTCGGAACTTCGCGCGCGCCGCGCGGGACGGACGGTTCCCGAGCCTACTTCGACGCGTCGTCCCGGCCCCGCCGGGCGGCCTTCGCGGTCTCGAAGCGCGTCCGCTCCCGCCACCACAGACGCTGGCGCTCCCGCAGCCGCGCGTCCGACGGCTCCGACGGCCCGGGGTCCGACGCTGCGCCCGGCGAGGGAGGCGGGTCGCTCGGAGGATCCGATCCGGTAGGCACCGCGGGTTCGGCCGGCGCCCCCGTCGGGCGTTCCTCCTCGAGCTGGCGCTGCGTCACGTGGCGAGCGCCGCGGCGTTCTTCCACCGTTCCTCCACCTCCGCGTCGCTCAGGCCGACGGTCGGAGAGAACAGGACGAGCTCGCCCCACTGGGCCCGGGCCGCCGGGTAGTCGTCCACGTCGAGCGGCAGCACGATCCCCTCGGCGTGCGATGCCTCGCTGACCTCGGCGAGGACCCGCCCCCACTCGGCGGGTTCCGCGACCGACGGCGAGATCCTCGCCGACGGGTCGAAGCGGCCCAGCACCTGGCGGGCGAGATCCTCGCCCGACGGGAGCACGACCAGCGCGACCCGGCATCCGCGCTTCATCATGAGGTAGGCGCCGAGCGCGCCGCGGGGTCCCTCGACCAGCGCGACCAGCCGGCCCGCGACGCCGAGCGGGAGCCCGCCGGGCCCGCGCATTCGGTCGAACGAGAGGTACGTGCGGGGACCCCGCACCTCGACGGCCAGCTCGACGTCGGGGTGGTCGAGGTCGACCCGCAGTCCCCGGTCGGAAAAGCGCTCGAGCACGTCCGCGCCGAGGTCCCGGGCCAGCTCCTGGCTGGTGAACGGGTGCTGACCGCCGGTCCGGCGGGCGCGCACCGCGAACGACCGACCGGCCGTCAGGCGCGGGTCGGCGAGCTCGAGCAGCCGGTCGCGGATCGCCGCCCGGTCGCTCGGCACCTCGTGGACGACGCTGACGGACGTGATCCCGAAGACCCGCTGGAGCACCCGGGCCGCCCGCGGCCCGTCGTCGACCTCGACGTACAAGTGGCCGTGGTCGGCGCGCAGCCGGCCCGTGAGTCCCTCCCGAACGAACTGGTCGAGGATGTTCCGTCGGAGGAAGCTCTCGAACTCGCGGCGGACCGGGGCCGACTTGAGCGCGAGCTCGCCGTAGCGAACGAGGATCTGGGACGGCATCGGAGGGCGCGTTCGAAAAACCCCCGTGCTAAAGAGCTTCCCGGACGTGGACGGCCGTGGCGTCGCCGATCGAGCCCGGGTCCGAGGAGACCGATCCTCTGACCCCGTTCGTGGACGAGGTGCTCGACCGGCTCTCGACCGCGCTCGCGGCCCTGGGGGGCCCGCTCTCCCGAGAGGTCCTCGCGGGCCAGCTCGAGCTCGAGGGCGGTCCCGAGGGGGAGATCGCCTTTCCGACGCACCGGGCCGCGGCGGCGGCGAAGAAAGCTCCTCCGGAGTTCGCGGCGCAGCTCGCCCCGCGGATCTCCCCCTCCTCCCGCCTCCGCTCCGTGTCCGCGAAGGGCGCGTACGTCAACTTCGCGCTCGCCCCGAGCGAGCTCACCGCCCGCACGCTCGCGCTCGCCCTCGGCCGCGGCGGGCGCTACGGCCACCGACCGGTCGTCGGTCGACCCGGGTGCGTCGAGCACACCAGCGCGAACCCGACCGGGCCGTTCCACATCGGACGGGTTCGCAACGCGATCATCGGGGACACGGTCGCGCGGGTCGTGCGGGCTGCCGGCACGGCGGTCACGACGCAGTACTACGTCGACGACATGGGGCGTCAGGCCTCGCTGATCACCTGGATCTGGTCGAAGCCGCGCGCGGACTGGCCGGCGCCGGTACGGGCCGCGGTCGACGGCGCCGAGGTCCCCGGGGAGAAGCCGGACGCGTATCGGGGGCGGCCGTACCCTGCGGTCAGCGCGTACGTGAAGGAGCATCCCGACGCCCAGGCCGAGGTCGCCGCGATGATCCGTGCGATCGAGTCGGGCGCACCGCCGCCCCTCCACCGCGAGCTGACGGAGGCGATCCTCGGAGGGATGCTCGCGTCGCTCGCCCGGCTCGACATCCGGTTCGACGAGTTCGTGTGGGAGTCGGATTTCCTCCGGGACGGCTCGGTCGAGCGGGTCCTCGAGCGCATGCACGGGGCGCCGCACGCGGTGCGCGAAGCGAACGGCGCGTGGGCGATCGACGCGGCGGGCTACGGCCTCCCGAAGGAATCGACGCGGGTCGTCTTCCAGCGGGCCGACGGCACGAGCCTCTACGTGCTCCGGGACGTCGCGTACCACCTCGCGAAGTTCGCTCGGTTCGACCGGGTGGTCGACGTGCTCGGCCAGGACCACCTCCTGCACGCCCGGACGCTGAACGCTCTGCTCGCCGAGGTCGGGACGTCCCGGACCCCGACCTACCTGATCTACCAGGACATCACGGTACCCGAAGGGGGCCGAATGTCGACGCGCAGCGGTTCGGCGGTCTGGCTCGACCAGCTCCTCGCGGAGGCGGTCGACCGCGCGCGCCGCGAGGTGCTCGCGCGGCGGGAGGACCTCCCGGAGGCCGACACCGAGCGGATCGCGGAAGCGGTCGCCACCGGCGCGATCCGCTACCACATCGTCCGGGTGGCCCCGGAGAAGCCGGTCGTCTTCCGCTGGGAGGACGCGCTCTCCTTCGAGGGCCGGAGCGGCCCGTTCGTGCAGTACTCCTACGCCCGCGCGGCGAGCCTCCTGCGGAAGGCCGGCGCGGACGGGGGACCGTATCCGTTCGACCCGGACCGGCTCTCGGACGTCGAGGAGCTCGCGCTGGTGCGGATCGTCGCGCGGTTCCCGCGGACGGTCGAGTACGCCGCCCGGTCGCTGCACGTCCAGTCGGTCGCGGCCTACGCGCACGATCTCGCGGACCAGTTCAACCGGTTCTACCACGCGGTGCCGGTGCTCCGCTCCGCCGATGACGAGCGGGCGAGCCGGATCGCGCTGGTCGCGGCGGTGCGCCAGACGCTCGGGAACGCGCTGGACCTCCTCGGCATCGCCCGGCTCGAGACGATGTAGCCGGCGAAATCGGAACGTCCAAATAGCGAGAGCCCGTGCGCGGGCTGAGGGCGTTCATGGGCACCATCCGGGAGGACTTCGTCGCGTTCATCAACAAGGGCAACCTGGTCCAGCTCGCGGTCGCGTTCGTGATGGGCGTCGCGTTCTCCGCGCTCGTGACGGCCCTCGTGGCGGACATCTTCACCCCGGTGATCGGGATCGCGGGCAAGTTCGACTTCGCCGCCTGGCACACCACGATCAACGGCAGCACGATCATGCAGGGGGCGTTCCTCAACGCGCTGATCTCGTTCGTCACGGTCGCAGTCGTCGTGTTCTTCGTGATCGCGCTGCCGTACCAGCGCTGGACCGAGCGCCAGGCCAAGAAGAAGGCCGCGGCCGCCCCGACGACCCGGGCGTGCCCCGAGTGCCTCTCGCAGATCCCGCTCGCGGCGAAGCGGTGCTCGTTCTGCACGTCGGTCGTCGTCCCGGTCGCCTCGCCCGCGCCGGCGGCCGCGGGATCGACCTAGCGCGACCGCACGAGGGGGTCTCGCACCCCGGCGGCGGCGAAGCCGCGGGCCCGCAGCCGGCAGGACGCGCACCGTCCGCACGGCGCGCGCCCGCCCGCGTAGCAGCTCCACGTGAGGCCCCACGGCACGCGAAGGCGCTCCCCCCACCGCACGATCTCCGCCTTCGACCGGCGCAGGAGCGGCGCGCGGACCTTGAGGCGGAGGCGGCCCTCGACCCCCGCCTTCGTCCCGAGGCGCGCGGCCCGTTCGAACGCGCGCAGGAACGCGGGCCGGCAGTCCGGATAGCCCGAGTAGTCGATCGCGTTCGCCCCGATCACGATCGTGTCGAGGCCGTGGCTCTCCGCGTAGCCGAGCGCGACCGCGAGGAGGATCGTGTTCCGCGCGGGGACGTAGGTCGACGGGATCTCCCCCCGCGCACCGGCCCGGCCGGGCAGCCGGCGGCGGCGATCGGTCAGCGCGGAGGCCAGAAGTCCCCCGAGCGGAAGGCGGAGGACGACGTGCCGCCGCACGGGGTAGCGGCGGGCGAGCGCCCGCGCGGCGCGCACCTCGCGCGCGTGGCGCTGACCGTAGATCACGGTGAGCGCATCGACCGGACCCGGTCCCTGGGCGGCGATCGCGAGGCAGGTCGCGGAGTCCATGCCGCCCGAGAGCAGGACGACGCTGCCGCGCGATCCGCGCCGCGCGCTCACGCCCACGCCCCGGCGATCGCGAGGAAGCCCGCCCCGAGGCCGATCGCGGCGAGCATCCCGAGGAAGTTCGTCGACCCCTTCGAGAGGTAGCCGCGGTTCTCGAAGACCTCGCCGAGGACCGAGTCGACCTGGCACCCGAGGAAGCCGGCGGCCGTCACGACCGCGAGGAACACCGCGAGCGCCGGGACCGCCGTGGAGAACAGGCGGAAGAGCGCGAGCCCGACGAGCGCGGTGAGGCCCGCCCCGACGAATCCCCACGCCTCGCCGGTCCCCGAGATCCCTCCGTTGGTCCCGGGTGTCACCGGCCGGAACGTGAGGATGCTCCGGGCCGACCCCGCGAGGACCCCCAGCTCGCTCGCGAACGTGTCGGCCGCGCCGAACGCGAGCGCGCTCGTGTAGAGCACCGTCAGGTCGGGGGTCGGGAGGGCCGGTGCCCTCCCCCACCCCGCCGCGATCGCGAGCCCGGTCGGCAGGAGGATATGGGCCAGGACGTTCGAGACCCCGCGCTCGCCCGAGACCCCTTCCTGCACGTGGTGCGACCGCTTCTCCTCGAGGTGGAACCGGGTCGCGAGCACGCTCGCGACCAGGAAGAGGATCAGGAGCGCGAGGAACGGAAATCCGATCAGCGCGACGATCACCGCGCCGAAGGCGGCCGCGACCGCCCCCGCGATCGGCGTCAGGGCGCGGGCCGCGACCGCGCCGGCCGCGAGGACGATCGTCACGACCACGCCCACGACGGCGGGTAGCGTCGCCAGGACCAAGATCCGCCCCCGCTCGGCAGCGGGTCGGGCGTTTAACGCTTCGCGACGCGGCGGCCCGCGCGGGACTCATCCCCGAGCGAGGACCCGCGCGACCGCGCTCTCGAACGTGGCGGCGACGAGGTCCGGAAGGAGGTCCCCCTTCGCGAACTCGGCGGCGGTCTGGGCGGCGCGGTTCGGGTCGGGAACGAGCGCGGTCAAGAGACCCAGGCGATGCCCGGCCTCCACGTCGAGCCGGCGGTCCCCGACGAACGCGCTCGTCGCGAAGTCGATGTTCCAGTCGCGCCGGGCCTCCTCGAAGAGGAGGGTGCCGGGCTTCCGGCACGCGCAGCGTCGCTCGGGCGCGTGCGGGCAGTAGTAGAACGCGTCGACCTCGGCGCCCCCGGGACGGAGGAGCTCGTTGAGCCGGTGGTGGATCCGCTCGACGTCTTCCCGGGTGTACAGCCCGCGCTCGATGCCCGACTGGTTCGTGACGCAGATCACGACGAACCCGTGCCGGTGGGCCATCGCGACCGCTCCTCGGACCCCGCGGAACAGCTCGAGCCGCTCGGCCTCCTTGAGGTAGTGCAGGTCTGGGTTCAGCGTCCCGTCGCGGTCGGTGAACAGCGCGCGGCACGGCGGGCGTGCGGCCGGCGCATCGCTCGGACGGGGTTCCATCCTTCGGGCGAGGCGCGCACAGCATAAGGGCTCCCGGCCGGGTCGCCCGAACGCGATGCTCCCGAGCTCCCCTCCCCCCGAGGACCCTCCCGGCGACCCGACGTTCGCCGCGCTCGACCTCGCCTTCGATTCCGCCCTGCGGCCCTGGCGCTCGGGCGAGGGACCGGTGAGCCTCCTGTTCTCCGGCGGAGTCGATTCCGGTCTCCTCGCCTGGGAACTGCGGCGCCGGTCCGATCTCACGCTGGTGACCGTGGGGATGCCCGGAAGCGCGGACCTCCGGGCGGCGGCCTCGGCCGCGAGCGCGCTCGGCCTCCGATGGGCCGGGACGGAGCTGACCCGAGCGGACGTCCGAGCGATGGAGGAGCGGATCCGCGACGCGACCGACGGGCGGACCCGCACCGCGCGCAGCGTCCTCGTCGCGCTCGCGCTCGCGCTCGCCGACGCGCCGGCGCCCCACGTCCTCTGCGGTCAGGGGGTCGACGAGCTGTTCCTCGGCTACGCCCACTATCGGAGCCTGGAGGCACGGTCGGCCGAAGCGCGCTCCGACGAGGACCTTCGGATCCTGCGGGAGGAGGACTGGCCGCTGGCTCGAACGCTCGCCAATCGGCTCGGCCGGGACGTGGCGGCGCCGTACCTCGATCCGGGCTTCACGGCCGCGGCCCGCCGCATCCCGATCGAACGGCGACTCCCGGGCGACGTGCCCAAGGCGCTGTTCCGACGGTGGGCGCAGTACCGGGGCCTCCCCGCATCGATCGCGCTGCGCCCGAAGCGGGCGCTGCAGTACGGGAGCGGGATCGACCGACTCGTGGCAGGAACGGACAGCGGCCGATCGTAGGCGCCTCCCGGCGAGTCCGCCGCGGGGGGACGCTCTCCGCCGGCTACTCCTATATATCCGGTCCCGGGTCCCCGCCCGTGGCGGACGACCGCTCTGACCTGTTCTGCCCGCTCGAGTTCCGCTACGGCCGCGAGGTGGTGCGAGGGCTCTTCTCGCGCGACGCGCGGCTCGCGCGATGGCTCCGAGTGGAGGCCGCGCTCGCGGCGACCCAGGCGGAGCTCGGGATCGTCCCGCCGGACGCCGCCGAGGCGATCGGCCGAGCGGCGGATCTCGCCCACGTTCCGATCGCGAAGGTCGACGCGTTCGAGCGCACGCTGCGCCACGACGTGATGGCGATGACGCGCGCGCTCGCCGAAGCGGCCGGTCCGTCGGGACGCTGGGTGCACTTCGGGGCGACCAGCGCCGACATCACCGACACGGCGCTCGCGCTCGAGCTGAAGGAGAGCGCGGGGATCCTCCGGACGGATCTCACGGAGCTCGCCCGCGGGCTGGTCGACCTCGCGCGGCAGCACCGCGCCACCCCCGAGATCGGCCGCACCCACGGCCAGGACGCGATCCCGATCAGCTTCGGCTACAAGATGGCGGTCGCGGCGGCCGAGGTCGTGCGCCACCGCCGCCGCCTCGACGAGCTGCTCCCCCGGCTCGTGGTCGGCAAGATGGCCGGCGCGCTCGGCACCGGGGCCGGGTTCGGCGCCCACGCGATCGCGATCGAGAGCGGCGTCATGGCCCGGCTCGGGATCGCCGCGGACGAGGCGCCGACCCAGATCGTCGGGCGCGACCGCGTCGCGGAGTTCACGAACTGGCTCGCGCTCGTCTCCGCCACGGCGGAGCGGCTGGCCACCGAGGTCCGGAACCTCCAGCGGACCGAGATCGCGGAGGTCGCGGAGCCGTTCGACGAGGCCCGCCAGGTCGGGAGCTCGACGATGGCCCAGAAGCGCAACCCGATCGTTTCCGAGAACGTCACGAGCTTGGCCCGCCTCGTGCGCGCGTTCGCGCAACCGCCGATGGAGAACATGGTCCAGTGGCACGAGCGGGATCTCGCGAACTCGGGCAACGAGCGGATCGTCCTCCCGCACGCGATCGTCCTCGAGGACGAGATCCTGACGAAGCTCACGCAGATCTTCCGCGGTCTCCGGGTCGACGTCCCGCGCATGGCCGAGGGGATCGCCCGCACCGGCGGGAGCGCGATGACCGAGAACCTGATGCTCGCCCTCACCGGGAAGGGCCTCGCCCGGGCCGAGGCGCACGAGGTCCTCCGGACCCTCACCCGCGATCCCGCGTCGCCGCCGCCGCTCGCGGCCCGGGCGAAGGCGGACCCGGTGGTGCGCCGCCTCCTGACGGACTCCGAGATCGACGCGCTGGTGGACCCCGCGGCGTACGTCGCGGCGGCGACGGAGAAGACCGATCGCATCGTCGCGCGTCTCGGCCGCGACCTCGCCGCATGAGCGCGCCGGTCGGACCCTGGACCGCGACCGTGACGATTCGGCCGGGGAGCCCGAGCCTCGCGGCGATGCTCGAGCGCGCGCTCCGGCCGGAGTCGGCGCGCGAGGTGCCGCGCGTGCGGGCGATCCTTCGCCGCCCGTCGGAGGACACGGTCGAGCTCGACGTCGTCGCGCGGGACTCGGGCGCGATGCGCGCCGCGATGAACACGTACCTCGGGTGGGTGCAGCTGTCGCTCGCGACCGCCCGCTCGGCCGCCGGCCGGGCCCCCGACCCGCGCCCCGGACCGTGAGCCGGCGGCGAAGCGCTTATCTTCCGCTCCGGGTGAGCGAGGCGTGGCCCTTCCCGCGAAGCTCCAGAACGACATCAAGCAGTTCCAGCGGCTCCAGCAGGAGCTCGGCAACGCCCAGCAGGCGCGGCTCCAGGTCGACCTCAAGCTGCGCGAGGTCACGCACACGCTCGAGGAATTGAAGACCGTGCCCGACGAGGCGGTGCTCTACCGTCCGATCGGCGGGCTCCTCGTGCGCGCGAAGAACAAGCAGGAGGTCTCCGACCTCCTGACCGAGGAGAAGGAGACGCTCGAAGTGCGCGTGAAGGCGATGGAGCGCCAGGAGAACCATTTGAAGGAGCGCTACACGACCATGCAGCAGGAACTCTCGCAGGCGCTGCAGGCCGCCGGCGTCCCGCCGACCGGTCCCGACTAGCGCGCTAGGACTTCCGGCGCACGAGCCGGTCCGCGATCTCGCGGATCAGCGGCTTCGCGGCGCGATCGAGGCTCCGGCTGCGGTCGAGCCGCCGCAGGGCGGCCGCGGTGAGTTCCGCGATCCGCCGCTCGGAGTAGGCGAGGCTGCCGGTCGTCCGAATCACGTCCCGCGCGCGTTCGACGTCCTCCGGCGTCGCGGCGGAGTTCCCGAGCACCCGGCCGAGGCGCGCGCGGTCCGCCTCGCTCGCCGCGGTCCACGCGCGGATCACGAGGAGGGTCCGCTTGCCCTCGGCGAGGTCGTTCGAGCTCTTCCCGGATTCGTCCGCGTCGAAGCCGGCGCCGAGGACGTCGTCGCGCAGCTGGAACGCGATCCCCAGGTCGGTGCCGATCGCCTCGAGGTCGACGAGGCCGCGCGGAGACATTCCCCCGAGCACCGCGCCGATCCGCAGCGGGCAGGCGACCGTGTACATCGCGGACTTCAGCCGGTGGACGTCCAGGACGTCGGTCTCCGTGACCGCGCCCGGGTCGAGCGTGCCGTTCCGGATGTCGAGGAGCTGGCCGTACGCGGTCAGCCGGGTCATGCGGAAGTACTCGCGCAGCGCCGCGAGCCGCGCCGCCGGCGCGACCCGGACCGCGAGCAGTCCCTCGACCGTGAACGGCTCCTCGAGGTCCCCGAGCGTGATCCCGATGCCCATCCCGTACTCGTCGCTCGAACCCTCGCGGTGCTCCCGGCGGTGGTTCGCGCTGACGAGCCGGTGGACGGTGGGGCCGCCCCGGCGCTCCTCCGAGTGGTCGATGATGTCGTCGTGGATCAGCATCCAGCTCTGGAAATGCTCCATCGCCGCCGCGGCGGGCAGCACCGGCCGGGGCGGTCGCCGGGTGGCCACATGGTAGCCCGCGAGCACCAGCATCGCCCGGAACCGCTTGCCGCCGCGCAGCGAGAACTCCTCGTTGATGTCGAGGTACGGACGGACGGGGGCGGGCGCCCCGGGCCGCTCCTTCCGATAGGACGCCCGGAGCTCGGCCTCCAGGGACGGGAGGTACGCGACGATCTGGGAAAGGTTCACGACGTCTGCGCGTGGACTCCCACCTATTTAATGCGCCCGGGGTTCCGAGCTAGCGTGGCGTCCGCGGCGTTCGTCCAGCTGGCGGGAGGCCTGGTCGAGGCGATGGGCCAGCGCCTGGACGCGGCGAAGCCGCTGCCCGAGGGCCTCGTCCTCCGCACCGGCGACGGCTTCCTCTACGCGTTCCTCGAGGACCCGGACCAGATCTCGCTCGATACGATCCGTCGGGTGCTCGAATCCGGCGACGGCCCGGAGATCCGCCTGGTCGTGCTGACCCCGGGTCACCTCCCGCTCGCGATCGCGGCCGAGATCCAGCAGCGCTCCGGGACGGTGGTCGAGGGCGCCCGGTTCGCCGAGCTCGCGCGGCAGCTGGGGCTCGGGTCGATGCTCGGCGAAGAGCCTCGGCCCGCCGGAGCCGTCCATCCCCGGCTGCTCCCCACGGCGCAGATGCTCGACGCGGCGATCGACCGCGCCCGGACCTGGCTCGACTGGGGCGTCCCCGCGCTCGCGTTGCGGTTCTACCGGCAGGCGCTCGACCTGAAGCCGGGGTTCCTGCCGGCGAAGATCGGCCTCGGCCGCTCGCTGCTCGGCCTCGGGCTCACGGACGAGGCGGACCGCGCGTTCTCCGAGGTGCTCGCGGTCCGCGCCGGCGACCTCGACGCCTGGCTCGGGAAGGCGGCCGTCCTCGGGGCGAGGTCCCGGCCGAAGGAGGAGATCGAGGTCTACCGCGCGCTCCTCGCCGAGGACGAGGCGCGGGTCGAGGTGCGCGCGCACTTGGTCGCCGCGCTCGTCGAGCTCGGGGACTGGTCGGCCGCGCGGGTCGAAGTGGAAGCGATGCTCGTCGGCACGCCCGAGGACCCGCAACTGCGGTTCCTGCATTCCGCGACCCTGATGCGCACCGGGGAGAAGGAGGCGTCGGACCGGGAGCGGGAGGAATCCCGACGGCTCGGACTGACGCACGAGCGCGAGACCACGCTCTGCCTCCACTTGGGGCTCCCGCCACCGGTCGCGCCGGCACCCGAAGCCCCCGCCGCGCCCCCGACGGCTCCGGCGGCGCCGGAGGCTCCGTCCCCCCGACCCCGGAAGCCCTCGCGCGCTCCAACGCCCGGGCGGGCGCGGCCGGCGCGCCGCCCGGCGCCACGGAAGCCCCACCGTCCGGCTCGGCGGGCGCCCCCCCGCAAACGTAAGTAGCCCGCCTCCGACTTCCGCCTCGATCGCAGGGCCCCGATGCGCGTCGTCTCCGTTCTCCCGAGCGCGACCGAGATCGTCTGCGCGCTCGGTCACCGGGACGAGCTGGTCGGCCGCAGTGCTGAGTGCGACTATCCGGCCTCGGTGCGCGACCTCCCGGTCGTGATGCGCCCGAAGGTGTGGGACGCGGACCGGCCGTCCGCGGAGATCGACGCGCGGGTCCAGCGGGTCCGCTCGGCGCACGAGAGCCTCTACGAGCTCGACATCGAGCTCCTCCGGAAGCTCGAGCCGGACGTGATCCTCACGCAGGACCTCTGCGGCGTGTGCTCGGTCACCGACGCCGAAGTGGCCGCCGCGTGCGCCCGCGCCGACGTGGCGCCGCGGATCGTATCGCTCACCCCGACCACGCTGGAGGACGTGTGGAGCAGCGTCGCGCACGTCGGCCGGGTGCTCGACGACCCTGAGGCGGGGCGCGCGCTGGCCCGGCGCCTGCGCGATCGGTCGGCGACCGCGCCGCCCCGCCGTCCCCGCCCGATCGTCGCGATCGTCGAGTGGCTCGACCCGCCGATCCTCGCCGGGCTCTGGGCGCCCGACATCGTCCGCGCCACCGGCGCCGAGATCCTCGGCACGCGTCGCGGCCGCCCGGGAGTGCGCACCGACTGGTCGGCGATCGCGCGGGCCGGTCCTGACCTCGTCGTCCTGAGCCCGTGCAGCTTCTCCGCGGCGCGCACGCGGGCCGAACTCGCGGCGCCCCTCCTTCGGCAGCGCGTCGCAGAGCTTCGGCCGGCGCTCGGCATCTTCGTCGCGGACGAGGCGTACTTCTCCCGCCCGGGGCCCCGGCTCGCGGACGGGATCGACCTCGTGCGCCACCTCTTGGACCGGAGCCCGTGGCAGCCGCCGATGGACGTCGGACCGATCCCGTCCCTCCCGAAGGCAGCGACGGCATGAGCTCCGTTCGGTACGGCCCGTACTCGTACTCGTGGACCCCGACCCAGACCGCGCGGCCGCGCGTACGCACGTCCCGACAGGAGCTCGTCCAGATCTCGGGGGCGTTCGCGGTGCTGACACTCGACTTCCTGCTGATCCTGTACTTCGGGGGACTCCTTACCAGCGGCCGGACGCTCCTCGGAGCCCTCCCGCTCTGGGAGGCGATCGCGATCGCGGCGACGGCGGCCCTCACGGCGTTCGTGGCCCACGAGATGGCCCACAAGGTCTCGGCCCAGCGCGGCGGGTACTGGGCCGAGTTCCGCTGGGCGCCGATGTGGCTCGCGCTCTCGGTCGTGACCTCCTACCTCGGCTTCCTCTTCGCGGCCCCCGGGGCGACGGTCATCGGTGGGATGGGCAACCCCCGCGACTGGGGGCGAACGAGCCTCGCGGGACCGGCGACGAACATGGGATTCGCGGTCGCCTTCTACTCGGGTTCGCTCGCCGCGTGGCTCGCGGGCAGCGTCGCGTTCTTCCCGCTCCTCGTGATCGCATTCTTCAACGGATGGTTCGGTGCGTTCAACCTGCTGCCGTTCGGGCCGCTCGACGGGGCGAAAGTGCTCCGCTGGAGCCCGAGGACCTGGATCGCCGCCTTCGTCGTCGCCGCCGGGATCGCCGGCGTCTGCGTCGTCGGACTGTACGGGTTCGGAGCCCCCCAGCTCTAGGGTCGGGCCCATGCCGAAGCCGCGGGTCGTGGAGCTCGGCGAGGACCGCCAGCTGCTCGACACCGACTTCCGCGACACCGAGGGGCTCGTCGCGGCCTACCTGCTGCCCGAGGACTCCGGATGGACGCTGGTCGAGACCGGTCCGTCTTCCTGCCGGACGGCCCTGCTCGCCGCGATCGCGCGGGCGGGGGTCGCCGCGCCCGAGGTCCGCCACGTGTTCGTGACGCACATCCATCTCGATCACGCGGGGGGCGTCGGCGCGCTCGCGGACGCCCTCCCGAACGCGACCTTCTACGCGCACGAGCTCGGGGTCCCGCATCTCGTGGACCCCACCAAGCTCGTCGCGAGCGCGCGCCGCGCCTGGGGCGCGGCCGCGGACCCGCTGTGGGGCCCGATCGTGCCGGCGCCCGCTCCGCGCCTCGTCGCGCTCCGCGGCGGCGAGCGCTTTCCGCTGCGCGGAGGCGAGCTGGTCGTCCTCGCGACGCCCGGGCACGCGAAGCACCATCTCGCGTTCTACGACACCCGGATCCGGGGAGTGTTCACGGGGGACGGGGCCGGGGTCCGGCTCGAGCACAGCGACCGCGTGCGTCCGGCCGTGCCGCCGCCGGACCTCGACCTCGAGCAGCTCTTCGCGAGCGTCGACGCGATGCGGGCGCTCGATCCGGCGCGGGTCCTCTACAGCCACTTCGGTCCGAGCCCGGACGGGGCCGCCGATCTCGCGCGATACCGCACGGTGGTGGAGGAGTGGCGCGACGTGGCGCTCGCCGCGGCCCGGGAGGATCCGCGTCCCGACCACGTCACGCAGCGCCTCCGGGAGCACGACCGGGCCGGGCGCGACCCGCCCGAGGCGGTCCCGCCGGGCCGGGACGACCGGTCGACGCTCGTGTCGGGGTACGAGCTCGCCGCGCTCGGCTTCCTGCGCTACTTCCAGACGCACGGCCTGCTCTCCGAGGGGAGGGGCTGACGGAGCCCGACCCGCACGCGCGCCGTACCGCGGCGCTGACCCTGTTCCTGGCCCGAACGGTCTACGCGTTCAACTGGTACAACATCGGGGCCGTGCTGCCGCTGATCGGCGCCGGCCTCCACGTGACCCTGCCCGAGCTCGGGATCGTCCTCGGCGCGTTCCTGCTCGGGGCGGCGATCTTCCAGATCCCGGCCGGCCTCGCCGCCCTCCGCTGGGGCAGCCGACCGGTGTGCCTCGCCGCGCTCGTCGCGATGGGCGCGTGCGCGCTCGCGTCGGCGTTCTCGCCGAACTGGTACGCGCTCGCGGCCTTGCGGTTCGGCACCGGCGCCGGGGCGGCGTTCTTCTTCGCCCCGGGGCTGGGCCTGGTCGCCGCGTACTTCCCCGCCGGGACCCGGGGGCCGATCATCGGGTTCTACAACTCGGGCTTCAGCGTCG
>JASHQY010000063.1 GCA_030038885.1 Thermoplasmata archaeon
AGGCCCGTCCGGAACGGCCGCGGCGGACCCGCGAGGCGGTGGGCGCCGACCGACTTCGTCGAGCCGGGGATCGTGACGAACGAGCGTTCCTCGAAGCCCGCTTCGCGAAACCATCGGCGGATCCGGGGGGTCAGATCGGGCCGGAACCGCCCGCGGGTCCAGATCACGGTGCCGCCGGGGGCGGTCAGCTCCGGCGCGTGGCGGATCGTGCGCTGGACGTCCCGGTCGCGGATGTTCCCGAAGACCCCGCAGAGCAGGACGACGTCCGCGGGAACGGCCCCCGCATACGCGCGGGTGTTCCCCGCGTCGTCCCGGCGGAACTCCACGCGGTCGAGGCCCGCGCGCGCGGCCCGCCGACGACCGGCGGCCACGAGGGTGGGGCTCCTCTCGACCAGCCGGGCCGAGACGTCCCGCGCCCGGGGGTGGCCGTGCAGTGCTCCCACGAGGTCGCGTCCGTCCCCGGCGCAGGCGCTGATCACGCGCACCGGACCCGGCGGAAGTCGGTCGAGCGTCTCTCGGATCCGGGCCTGCACGGTGTGCAGGCGCTCGGCCATCGTCGGATCCCGGGCGTAGACCCCGTGCCAGCGGATCCACTCGCGCGTCACGTCCCGGCCCTCGGTCGCCGAACGGATGCGGGCGTATCGCGTTGCTCGGGCGACGGACCCCGGCGTGCGGACCGGCTCGAAGTCCCCCGGGGGTGCTCGGCGGATCCCCCGAGGAGCGCCGCCGGCGACCCCCGCAGCCCCAGGTTCCGGTGCGACGATAGCTTCATCCTTCGCGCTCGGCGAACGGTGGCTCGCCCGTGACGAACGCAGCGCCGGCCCCCCTGCCCACCCATCGGCCCGCCGGCGGGGCACGAGCGCGGGACACGGTGCGATCGCGCCGGTGGCTGCTGCCGCTGTCCGGCGCCGCGGCGGTCGCTCTCGGATTCTCGGTCTGGGCGGCCGGTCCTCCGGGGGAGGCCTACGCGCCGCTCCTGCTCGCGGCCCTCGGGGCCGGGCTGCTGCTCGGCGGGGGGGCGTACGTCCGGGGCGGGTCCGCGATCGGCGTCGCGGCGCCGACGGGCGACGAACGCTACATCGCCGACTCCCTTGTCATCTGCCCGTCCTGCTCCGCGCGCAGCTACGAGAGTCGAACGACCGACGGATCGATCGCCGCCGCCTGGCGCATCCCCTCCTCTTGGTCCGCCGATCCGTTCCTCGCCGGGGACGGCCGGGGGATGGATCCCGGCGATCCGCTCGGAGGAGCGTGGGCGGCGACCATCGAGCCGTTCCCGACGGTGCTCCTCGGCCTCACGTTCACGTCCCTCCCCTCCGCGCCCCGACCGGAGGCGTACGGGCCGACCGGCGGGAGCCTTCCCGCCCACCCCGCCGTGGGCCCACGATCCGGCCCGTCCACGACCTGGGACCGTTCGGGCGGCCACGCGTCGCCCTTCCCCGCACGACCGCCGGTCCCTGGCGCCCTCCCGGGGGCGGCCCCGGGACCCGCACCGGAGGCGACGATCGCGGGGGGCGGGGGGTCGTTCCGGGAGTCCCGCGCGCGAGGTTCCGCGGTTCCGGACCCGATCCTTGGCGAGGCGTTGAACCCCGTCCCTCCGCACCTTCGGTCCCTCGCTCGCTCCCCGGGGGGGAACGGAACGGACGGACGCTTCCGGCCGCAGCGAGCGGCCCCGGACGGTCCGTGCGCGGACTGCCGCGCACCGGTCCTCGACCCCGCGCCCTGGCGACGCTGTGTGGATTGCCGTAGGCCGCTCTGCGCGGACTGCGTGATCCGCGCCCTCCTCACCCGGGACCGGGCGCGGTGCCCCGAGTGCGCGGCCGCACGCGAACGCGCCCCCTAGGGACCGGGGTCCCCGCGGCGCTCCTTTCCGACCGGCGCGGGATCACGCGGGCGATCGCGCCCGTGCGTCCGGGGACCCGCGGGGGTCCCGGTCGAGCTCCTCGTTCCCCACGAGCACCTCCCACGGCTCGACCGTGAGCGTGCGCAGGAGTCCCACCGAACTCCACGGGTCTTCCTCGAGGCGCGCACGGACGGTCCGCTCGTCGACCGAGTCCACGATCGCGAGGATGCGGGGGCCCCCCGCGAGCGGCCCCACGTACCGGAAGAACCGCTCGGCGGCGAGGCGGTCCATGTAGGCGGCGTGCTCCGCCCAGCCCCGCTGCTCCCTCCGCGCCCGACCGTAGTCCCAGGCGGGTCCCTGTTCCCGAACCACCGCGAAGTGCGCCATGTGCCGGCCGCCCGGCGGCCAAAGTAGCTATACTAAGTATAGTATTTAACCCGGAGCGGCCTCGAAAGAGACCGATCGGCGATGGCGACCCGGGCGCGCGCGCGGAGGTGGCCGACCGTCTCGCCCCGCGTCGAGTTCCGGGCGTGCCCGATCCGGACGGCCCTCGGCTGCCTCGGACGGAAGTGGGCGCTGATCGTGCTGCGGGACGTCGCGTTCCGGGGCGACGTCGCGTTCGGTGAGCTCCTCGCGAACAACCGAGGGTTGACGCCCCGCGTCCTTTCCCTGCGGCTCCGCGACCTCCGGGAGGAGGGGCTGATCCGACGGGTCGAGGACCGGGCGGACCGCCGGCGCGTCCACTACCGGCTGACCGTTCAAGGGCGGGACGCGGTCCCGGTCCTTACCGCGCTGATCCAGTACTCGATCCGCTACCACGCGCCGACCGTCTTCCGCGATCGACGCCCTCGGGACCTCGGGGCGATGTTCCCCGACCCGCGCGAGTTCCTGCTCGGGCGCCTCGCGCCGTACGCCCGGGCTCCGCCGGCGCGCACCGACCGGTAGCCGTCGCGCCGCGCCGGCTCAGCCGAACGACCCCGGGACCGACGGCGTCCCGAGGCGCGCGAGCCCGAGCCGCGCCCCCACCAGGATCAGGATCACGCCGATGAAGTTCAGGAACGGGATGATCAGGAGCACCGCGCCGACCTGGAAGAGCGTCTCCCCGTACCGGGTCCCGAGGCGCCAGATCCCGACGAGGAGTCCGACGTACCCGATCAGCGCGATCACTCCCACGATGGCCAGCAGCGCGAGCAGGCCGAGGAGCGCGGGAACGTTGAGGCACCCCAGCGGGATCGGGTTCCCCGCGCCGGCGCACGCGATCCCTTGGAGCAGCAGTCCGACCATTCCACCGCTGATCGCGAGCGCGAGCACCACCGCGATGAACAGGAGGAGGACGAGCATCCCCGGCGTGATGAAGCGGTCATCGATCGGGGCGAGAGCGCGGAAGGCGCCTCGGTAGAGTACCAGTTCGACCAGCGTGAGGATCGATCCCGCCCCGGCGGTCACGATCAGGAAGTCGAGCGCCCCGACGTTCAGCGAGACCGTGGTAGCGCTCCCGACGGCGATCGTGAGGAACGTGGGGAGGTTTCCGGCGAGCAGCGTGACGAGGTAGAGGAAGACCCCGGCGAGCGCGACGATCGACGCCCATTGGACGTTGGAAAGCGCCCGGAGGTCAGCCGCCCGGGACGCCGGGGTCGGCGAGTCCGGTCCGAAGAGGGGCCGACCGAACCCTGGTGCGCCGCCCCACGGACCGGAATCCACGAACGGGGAGAGCGGCGTCCCCGGCGGCGGAGGAACCGCCGACGCCAGCGGGATGCCGCAGGTCGCACAGAACGCGTCGCCGGGACCTACCGGCCGACCGCAGTGAGGGCAGACCGACGGGGCCATGCGGTCGGGCCATCCGCGGCCTTCCCGATTAACTCCTCCCTCCGCCGGACGTCGGCGACGGGGCGCGTGGGGCGGTTACTTCGGGTTCCCCTCCCCTTTAAGTTACCCAAGGTAATTCAATATATCGAGGAAACTGACATGCCGGAAGCGATCCGATCGATCCAGCGACGGTTCCCGGGCGTCCCGACGCTCGAGGGCGCCGGAGTTCGGCTGCGCCGCTCGTTCTCGAACCAGGAGGTCCCGCTCTTCGACCCGTTCCTCCTGCTCGACCGCTTCGGGTCGAGCAACCCCGCGGACTACCTCGCCGGCTTTCCGTGGCATCCGCACCGCGGGATCGAGACCGTGACCTACGTCCTCGCCGGCGAGGTCGCCCACGGCGACACGCTCGGCAACTCGGGGGTGATCGGCGCGGGCGACGTCCAGTGGATGAACTCCGGCAGCGGCATCATCCACCAGGAGATGCCGCAGCGCTCCGAGCACGGGATGTCCGGCTTCCAGCTCTGGGTCAACCTTCCCGCGCGCGAGAAGATGTCCGTGCCGGCGTACCGCGGCCTGACCGGGCCGGAGCTCCCGGAGGTCTCGACCGACACCGGCACCCGGGTGAAGGTCGTCGCCGGCGCGTTCGGCGGGGTCGACGGGCCGGTCCGCGGGATCCCGGTGGACCCCACGTACCTCGACGTCCGCGTGCCGCCGGGCGGAGAGTTCGAGCTGCCCACGCACCCCGGCTACACGGTCTTCAGCCACACGATCGAGGGCGCCGGCATCTTCTCCGGGGACGACGCGGCGCCGACGGTCGCCGGGGAGACCGTGCTCTTCGGTCCCGGAGGTCCCGTGCGCCAGCGCGCCTCGGAGCAGGGGCACCGCTTCCTGCTCGTCAGCGGCCGCCCGCTGCACGAGCCGGTGGCGTGGTACGGCCCGATCGTGATGAACACCGCCGAGCAGCTCCGATCGGCGGCCCGCGAGCTCCAGACCGGGGATTTCATCAAGCACCGGCGCCCGATCGTCGAAGCGTAGCCGCCCGCGGGAGGTCCGCCGCGGGAAGCCGCCGTCGGTCGGTCCCGAGGCGGGGACCCGCGCCGTTCGCACGTCCGGGCGGTGCGGGGCCCCTCACCTACCGCCCGTGCGGGGGTCGATCCCGACCGCGGGGTCGGGATCGGAGCGGTGGCCCGTCCTCCGCGAGCCGACGGAAGGCGCCCCGCAGCACCTCGACCGACCGCTCGAGCTCGCCGACCGCGAGCGATTCGCGGGACGTGTGGTCCAATCGGGCATCCCCCGGACCGTAGGCCGCCGCCGGGATCCTCCACGCGGGCACGACGACGTTGAGGTCCGACGTGCCGCACTTGCGCCAGAGCGTGGGGCGCGCGCCGAGCGCCCGGATCCCGGCCGAGAGCGCGAGGACCGTCGGGTTCCCCCGGTCGACCTCGATCGGCTCGGCTCGGAGGCGGATCGCGAGCGCGGGGTGCCCGGGCTCCCGGGGGAGGAGCTCGAGGACGTCCGTGGTCGAGATCCCGGGCGGCAGGCGGAAGTCGATCGTGACCCGGGTGGTCTCCGCGTCGCCGGCGCGCCGCGCGTCGACGGCGACCGTCTTCGCGGTCAGCGAACCGAACAGCGACTCCGTGTGCCGCGCGCTGGCGAGCCCGCGCACGGCCGCGGTCCAGTCGAGCGCGAGGTCCGTCGTGGTCGGGGTCGGCGAGGAGTAGTGCGTCCGGCGGCCCCGGAAGGTCGCGACGACCTGGAGCTCGCCCTTGTAGCCGATCGTGACGCCGTCCCACCCGCTCGGTTCGCCGACGATCAGCCGGTCGGGTCCGCGGCGGGAGACGAGGTGGCGCGCGCCCCGGCTGTCGACCTCCTCCCCGACCGCGGCGGCGATCGTCAGCTCCCCCGGTCCCTCGAAGGCCGCTCCGGCGCACAGCGCGGCGGCGATCGCGCCCTTCGCGTCGACCGAGCCGCGCCCGAGGATCCGGTTCCCGCGGCGCCGCACCGGACGCGGGCCTTCGACCGTGTCGATGTGTCCGAGGAACAGGAGGCGGGGGCGGCCGTGCCCGCGGCGGGCGAAGCCGTTCCCGGCCCGGTCGACCGAGGTCGCGTACCCGAGCGCCCGCGCGATGCGGCGGAACTCCTGCACGGCCGCACGCTCGCGGCCCGACGGGCTGTACCGGGCCACCAGCCGGGTCAGCACGTCAGCCGGGTCCGTGGGCGACCACCTCCCGGATCGCGGCGAGCCCGGCGGCCCACTCCGCGTCCGCGATGACCAGCGGCGGCAGGAGGCGCAGCACGGTGGCGCCCGCGGGGATCGCGAGGTACCCGCGGTCCTCGAGCGCGGCGAGGTAGGGCGCGACATTCTCGCGCAGCTCGATCCCGATCAAGAGGCCGAGCCCGCGGACCTCGCGCACCCGCTCGGGCGGGAGCCGCGCCAGCTCGGTCCGCGCGACGGCCCCGAGCCGCTCGGCGCGCTCGGGCAGTCGCTCGCGCACCGCGAAGTCGAGCGCGGCGAGGCCCGCCGCGCACGCCAGCGGGTTGCCGCCGAACGTCGAGTGGTGGCTGCCCCGGAACCTCCGCTCGACGTCCGCCGTCGTGACGGTCGCGCCGATCGGCACGCCCCCCGCGAGCGACTTCGCGAGGAGGAGGAGGTCCGGGACGACGTGCCACCGCTCGAAGGCGAACATCCGACCGGTGCGGGCGATCCCGGTCTGGACCTCGTCGAACGCGAGGAGCGCCCCGGTGCGGTCGGCGGCGGCGCGGGCCGCCCGCAGGTACTCGGGCGTCGCGACGTGGACCCCGCCCTCGCCCTGCACCGGCTCGAGCAGGATCAGCGCGGTCGCGTCGTCCACCGCGGCGTCGAGCGCCGCGGCGTCGTTGAACGGAACGTGGGAGAACCCGGGGACGAGCGGTTCGAACGGTTCGCGGAGCTCGCGGCGCCAGGTCGCGCTGAGGGCCCCCATCGTGCGGCCGTGGAAGCCCCGCCTCGCGGCGACGACCTTCGAACGGCCGGTCGCGCTGCGCGCGAACTTGATCCCGGCCTCGACGGCCTCGGTGCCCGAATTCGACAGGAAGACCCGTTCGAGCGAGCGCGGGAGCAGACCGAGGAGCCGCTCGAGGAAGGCCGTGCGGACCGGGTTCCGGTAGCCGGAACCGAGGTAGAGGAGCGTCCGCGCCTGCTCGGCGACCGCGGCGGCGACGTCCGGGTTCGAGCTCCCGACGCTGCCGGCGCCGTGCGTCGCGCCGAGGTCGACGAACCGCCGACCCCGGTCGTCCCACAGCGCCGCCCCCTCGCCGCGCACGATCGAGAGCGTCCGGCGGGTCCCGCTCGCGAATTCGGGCCCGGAGCGCGTCGGCGGGTCCGTCACGCGAACACCGTCCCTTCGCCCGCGAGCGCGCGCCGGACCGGGTCGATCCCCTGCGACGTCCCGATCACCACGCGCGGAACGCCGCCCGCGACCGCGGCCCGGGCGGCCAGCACCTTCTTGCGCATGCGCCCCGCGGCCATCGCGAGGAACTCGTCGCCCCCCTCCCGCGGGACCGACCGCACCAGCGTCGTGGGGTCGGTCCGGTCCCGGAGCAGGCCCGGAACGTTCGTCAGGAGAAGGAGCGCCTGGGCGCCCAGCGCGGTCGCGACCTCCGCCGCCACGCGGTCCGCGTCGACGTTCACGATCTCGCCCTGCGCGGTGATCGCGGGAGGACCGACCACCGGGACGATCCCGAGCCCGAGCAGCGCGCGCAGGAGGGTCGCATCGACCCGCTCGACCGTGCCCGACCGGTCGTCGGCGAGCCGGAGCACGCGCCCGCCGACGGCCTCGCGGGCCCCTTCCTTGCGCCGCGCGAGCAGCAGTCCGCCGTCGACCCCCGAGAGCCCGACCGCCCGGACCCCGCGGCGGAAGAGCGCGGCCACGATCTCGGTCTGGACCCCGCCCGCGAGCGCGAGGACGACGACCTCAAGATGGGCGGGGTCGCTGCGGCGGGAGACGACACCGCTCGGGGACGTGTAGTACTCCGCCGGGCGGCCCATCGCCTCGCCGAGGCGGTCCACCCGGTCGGACCCTCCGTGCACCAGCACGTAGTCCCGGCGACCGGCGAGGTCGGCGACGAGCGGGTCGAGCGTGTTCCCCGAGGCGCCCCCGATCTTCACGACGATCGTCACGGGCGCGCTCCTACAGGGGGTGGAGGCCGAGGAAGTCGAGCGCGGTGGTCTCGGGGAATCCGGCCCGGACGTTGAGACACTGGACCGCGTTCCCCGCCGCACCCTTCATCAGGTTGTCGAGCGCGGCGAGCGCGACGATCCGTCCCGCATGCGGGTCGACCGCGAACCCGACGTCGCAGTAGTTGGTCCCCGACAGGATCTTCGGCTCGGGCTCCCGGTGGATCCCGTCCGCCTCGTGGACGAGGCGGACGAACGGCTCGGCGCCGTATGCCGCGCGGTACGCCCGCCAGAGCTCCTTCTCGTCGACCGGGCGCGCCCCGAAGGCGTGGCACGTGGCGAGGACCCCACGGACCGCCTCGACCGCGTGGGCGGACATCGCGATCGAGAGCCCGGTCTCCTGCTCGATCTCGGCGGTGTGCCGGTGCCCGACGGCCGAGTAGGCCCGCATCGTCCCGGCGCGCTCCGCGTGCGTTCCGGCCCGCCCGGGCTCCTGGCCGCCCGCCGAGGAACCGGTCTTCGCATCGACCACGACCGGGCGCGCGTCCACGAGCCCCGCCGTGACGAGGGGCCGCAGCGCGAGGATCGCGGCCGTGGCCATGCAGCCCGGGACCGCGATCAGGTCCGCCGACGCGAGCTCCGCCCGGTGGAGCTCGGGGAGCCCGTAGACCGCGCGGGACAGCAGCTCCGGATGCGGGTGCTCGGTGCGGTAGTACTTCGGATACGCGGCCGGATCGTGCAGCCGGAAGTCGGCCGAGAGGTCGAGGACGAGGCCGCCGGTCTCGAGGAGTCCGGGCACGGCGCCCATCGACTCCCCGTGCGGCGTCGCGAGGAACGTGACGTCGGCCGGCCGCAGCGCGGTCCGGGGCTCGAACGTGAGGTCGGTCGCCTTCCGCAGGTTCGGGTGCGCGCGGCCGACCGCCTTCCCGGCCATCGCGTCGGAGGTGACCTGGGCGACCTCGACGTGCGGGTGGCGGAGCAGGAGCCGGAGGAGCTCGCCGCCGACGTACCCCGAGCCCCCGACGATCGCCGCCTTCATCGGCGTCCGACCCCGACCGCGTAGTCGACGATCGCCCCGGCGACGTCGGCGCCGGTCGCCCCGGTGAGCGCCTTGAACTCGGGGGTCGGGTTGACCTCGTGCACGACGAGCCCGGCCGGCGACTCCATCAGGTCGACCGCGAGGACGCCGCCCCCCATCGCCTCCGCGGCGCGGAGCGAGAGCTCCCGCAGCTCCGCCGAGATCGGGAGCGGCTCGACCGATCCGCCCCGGGCGGCGTTCGTCCGCCAGTCGGCCGAGCGACGGTACATCCCGGCGACCACGTCCGGGCCGACGACGAAGACCCGGAGGTCCCGCCCGGGCTTGGCGACAAACTCCTGAACGTAGAAGATCGAGTGCACGGGCGACGGAAGGGCGCTCTTGTGCTCGAGGATCTGCTCCGCTTCCTCCGGGGTCGAGACCTTCGCCATCAGCCGGCCCCACGACCCGACCGCCGGCTTCAGCACCGCCGGATAGCCGACGCGCTCGAGCGCCTTCAGCGCCGCTTCGGGCGACAGCGCGACCACGGTCCGCGGCGTCGGGATGCCGCGCTCGGCGAGGCGGAGCGACGCGAGCACCTTGTCGCCCGCGCGCTCGACGACGTCGGGCGCGTTGACGGTCGGGGTCCCGTAGTGGGCGTAGCAGCGGGTCGCGTAGAGCGAGCGCGTGTGGCTGACCGAGCGGTTGATCACGACGTCCGCGCTGACCTCGGGGCGGTCGAGTCCGAACGTCACCTCGCGGTCATCGATCCGCACGACCTCGAGGCCGCGCGACTCCGCCGCGGCGAGGATCCACTTCTCCTCGGGGCGGACGATCGTGTAGAAGACCCCGAGCCGGAAGCCGTCACTCACCCCAGTCCTCGGCCTCTTTCGGGGCGGGCTGGACGGCGAACGGGGCGGTCCCGAACACTTCGAGCTCCGTACCGCAGTCCGGGCAGGGGAAGACCTCCCCTACCACCTTGTCGTTCCGCTCTACCGGGGCGTCGCACTCTGGACACTGTGTCATCTCGTTCCCTCGCTCAAGAGTTCCTCGACGAGCTCGACCCTGCGGCCGAGCGAGGACAGGGACGCGCGCTGGGCCGCGAGCCGCGCCGCCGCAGCGGCCGACTGCCGCGCGACCGACTCCGGTGCGGGTCCCCCGGGCGATGCGCGGCGGCGGACCGCCGCCGCCGGTTCGGGGACCGCGGCCTCGCCGGCCGCGGCGACGGCCGGGGAGTCGTGGTAGGCGCGGCCGACCTCCGCGTGCGCGCGGCGGAACGGAACGCCGGAGGCCACCAGCTGTTCGGCCCGGTCCGTCGCGTAGAGCTCCGGGTCCCGGACCGCGGCGGCCAGCCGGTCCGGATCGAACCGGAGGTCCCCGATCGTCCGTGCGAGCGCGTCGAGGACGGACGCGGCGGTCGCCACGGAGTCGAGGACCGGGGCCTTGTCCTCCTGGAGGTCGCGGTCGTAGGCGAGCGGAAGTCCCTTGAGGGCCGTCAGGAGCGCGACCAGATCGCCGATCGTGCGACCGGCCTTCCCGCGGGCCAGCTCGGCCACGTCCGGGTTCCGCTTCTGCGGCATCAGGCTGCTGCCGGAGCCGAGTCCCGGCGTCCGTTCGAGGAAGCCGAACTCCTTCGAGGCGAAGAGCACGATCTCCTCGCCGAGCGCGCTCGCGTGGACCGAGAGCAGCGCGAGGTCGAACAGGAGCTCGGCGAACGGGTCGCGGTCGCTGACCGCGTCGAGCGAGTTCTCGAACGCCCGCTCGAATCCGAGCCGGTGCGCGACCCACTCGGGGTCGATCGGCAGGGTCGAGCCCGCGAGCGCTCCCGCGCCCAACGGCGACACCTCCGCGCGTTCGGCCGTCGCGAGCAAGCGGTCGAGGTCGCGCGCGAACCGCCAGAAGTGGGCGAGCAGCCAGTGCGCGACCGTGATCGGCTGCGCCCGCTGGAGATGGGTGTACCCGGGCATCGCGGAGTCCCGCTCCGGCTCCGCCCGGGCAAGCAACGCGGCCTCGAGCGCGGCGAGCCGCCCGCCGAGCTCATGGATCGTCGCCCGAAGGTAGAGCCGCTCGTCGAGCGCGATCTGGTCGTTGCGGCTCCGCGCGGTGTGGACCTTGCCGCCGACCGTCCCGACTAGCTCGGTCAGGCGGACCTCGACGTTCGTGTGGACGTCCTCGAGATCGTCCCGCCAGGGGAACGCGCCGGCCGCGGCGTCCCGGACGACCTGCCGGAGCCCGCCGACGAGGGTCGCCACCTCGCCCGGCGTCAGCAACCCGACCCGCCCGAGCATCTCCGCGTGCGCGATGCTCCCCGCGACATCGTACCGGAGGAGCGGGCGGTCGACCGCGAGCGAGGTGAGGAACGCGGCCGCGGGTGTCCGGACGTACGCCGGTGCCGGCGTCCGCGCTTCGACGGGGGACATCGACGGATCGTCCCTAGGATCGGTGCTTCGCGGCGCGGGGGGCGACCGCGGCCGGGTGTGACGCCGTCGCCGCCCAGGTCCGCGCGGGCAGTCCCCAGACGTAGATGAACCCCTCCGACATCTCGGGCCGGAAGCGGTCGCCGCTCGAGTACGTCGCGAGGCTCTGCTGGTAGATCGAGTGGGGCGAGCGCCGCCCGACGACCCGCGCCGAACCCTTGTAGAGCTTGACCGCGACCTCGCCGGTCACGCGCTCCTGGGTCGAGGTGACGAACGCGTCCAGCGCGCCCCGCAGCGGGGTGAACCAGAACCCGTCGTAGACCATCTGGGCGTAGCGCTGCTCGACCGTGCGCTTGAAGTCGAGGAGGTCCCGCGGCAGGGTCAGCGCCTCGAGGGCCTGGTGGGCCGCGAGGAGCACGGTCGCGCCGGGACACTCGTAGATCTCGCGCGACTTGATGCCGACGACCCGGGACTCGAGGTGGTCGATGCGGCCGACCCCGGCGGCGCCCGCGGTGCGGTTCATCTGGACGATCAGCTCGGCGAGCGGAACGCGGTGCCCGTCGACCGCGACCGGGAGCCCCCGCTCGAACGAGAGCTGGACGTACGACGGCTGGTCGGGCGCCGACTGCGGCGACCGGGTCCAGCCGAAGACCTCCTCGGGCGGTTCGATCGCCGGATCCTCGAGGACCCCGCACTCGATCGATCGGCCCCAGAGGTTCTCGTCGATGCTGTAGGGCGACGCGGGACCGCTCGCGACCGGGATCCCGTGCTGCGCGGCGTACGCGACCTCCTCCTCGCGGGTCATCTTCCACTCGCGGGCGGGCGCGATCACCTCGAGGTCCGGGGCGAGGCTCGTGGTCGACAGGTCGAAGCGGACCTGGTCGTTCCCTTTGGCGGTGCAGCCGTGGGCGACGTACGTCGCGCCCTCGCGGCGCGCGACCTCGACCAGGTGCCGGCCGATCAGCGGGCGCGCGAGCGCCGTGCCGAGCGGGTAGATGCCCTCGTACAGCGCGTTCGCCCGCAGCGCGGGGGCGAGGAACTCCTCGGCGAACTCCTGCCGGGCGTCCACGAGCAGCGCCTTCGCGGCTCCCGAGCGCTCCGCCTTCGCCCGCACGGCCTCGAGGTCCCCCGGCTGACCCACGTTCACCGTGAGCGCGACGACGTCCGCGCCCTTCTTCTCGCGCAGCCACGGGATCGCCACCGAGGTGTCGAGTCCCCCCGAATACGCCAGCACGACCTTCGACCGATGCGACACGATGGTGCTCCGACGTGGGGCGCACGCGCCGCGACGGATTTATAGCATGTGACCGCTGATGGACAATCCGGGGCAGTTTTGTCCGAAATATGACACGAGCGTCTTCCTCTTCCGGTTCGATCGCCCGTCGGGTCCGCGGGTACCTCGACGGCCACCCGGTGGTGGCGGACGCGATCCGGCTGGGGATCGGCAACTACTCGGCTATCGCGCGGCGGATCGCGAGCGACCTCGGCGAACCCCACCCCGAGGCGATCGTCGCGGCGTGCCGCCGCTATCCCCGCGGGCGAAGCGAGTCGTTCCGGGAGGCCGGGATCCGGCGCGTGCTGCGCAAGAGCCGCATCGAGACGCGCACGAAGGTCGCCGCGATCACCCTGAACCAGGGGGTCGATGTCCTCCAGCGGCTGGGCGACGTCGTCGAGGAGCTCCTGGACGAGAACTCGCTCTGCCGGCTGATCCAGGTCTCGCGCGGCACGGTCGTCATCGTCGACGAGGACTCGGTCCTCCGGGTGACCAAGCAGCTGCGCGGACCCCAGGTCCTCGGCGTTCGGAAGGGGCTGGTCGAGCTGGCCGTGACGAGTCCCGAGAGCATCGAGCAGACGCCCGGGCTCCTCACGCTCCTCACGGGAGTCCTCTCGGCCCAGGGGATCAACATCGTCGAGGCGCTCTCGTGCTACACCGACACGATCTTCCTGCTCGAGCAGGACGACCTCCACGCGGCGATGGGCGTCCTGACGCAGTCCCTCGCGTGAGGGACCGAGGCGGGACGGCGGGCGGGGCACCGCCACACTCACGACCCCCCGCGGCGTATCGGACAGTGGCCATGCCGCGACGACCCCCCGGGCGGCCCGAGGACGCGCTCGCCCGTGCGGTCCTGGACCGGTGCGGGCCGCTCGGCCGCGGCCGACCGGTCACGATCGAGACGTGGAGCCACGCACTGCCCTGGGCGCGGGCGCTCGTCGTCGAGGCCCGGCGCCGCGGCGCGCTCCCGGTCCTATTGGTCGAGGACGAGCGAGCGTTCTTCCGTTCGCTCGGGGCGCTCGGCCGCCGTTCGGGCCGGGTCCTCCGCTCTCCGCCGGCCGACGGAGGGGGGGCGCGCATCTACCTCGACGGGCCGGAGGAGTTCCCCCGGCTCCTCGGCCTCTCGCCGCCGGACCTCGATGGCACGCTCGCCCGCCACGATCGGGCGTGGTGGGCGTCCGCGCGGCGCGCGCGGACCCGGGCGCTCCGGGTCGCGATCGGCGACGCGACGCCCACCGCGGCGGACCGCTTCCGCGTGGACCGCGCGTCGTGGGAGGCCGAACTGCTCCGGGCGAGCCTCCTCGAGCCGCGCCGCCTCGAAGCGCGGGCCCGTCCGCTCGTCCGCCGGCTCGTCCGGACCCGGCGGGTGCGGGTCCACCATCCGAACGGGACCGACTTCGTGGCCGAGCTCGCGCGGCGCCGACCGCTGGTCGATGTGGGACGTCCCGACCCGGTGCGCGGGACGGTCTGGGGACGCGTCCCGGCCGGCCTCGTGATCGCCCCGCTCCGCCCCGGCCGCGCCGAGGGGACCTGGGAGACGAACCGCCCGGCGTACGACCGGTTCGCGACGCCCCCGGTCGCGCTCGGGGGCCGGTTCGAGCTCGGGGCCGGGCGGCTGCGCGAGTTCTCGTTCGACCGGGGCGGGGGACCGTTCGCCGCGGCGTACGCGCGGCAAGGTCGGGGGTCCGTGCGCGCGATCGCGCTGACGTTCGGGCTGAACCCCGCGATCTCGTTCGCGCCCGAGTCCCAGGAGCTCGGCGCCGGTACGGTCGGGCTGCTGCTCGGGACGGCCGGGGTCCGTCCGGACGCCGCGCGGCCCCGGTTCGCGTTCCTCGCGGCGCTCGCGGAGGCGTCGGTCGACGCCGACGGGCGACGTTGGATCGGACCCGAACGCCCGCGCCGCTCGCCCCGCGCCTAGCGGCCGAACCGCTCCGCGAACGCGCCGAGGAACGTGCGGGCGTCCGTGAGGTGGCGCGCCGAGATCTGCTCGACGTTGACCCCCAGCGGAACCTCCACCTCGCTCGCGCGGGACTGCGCGACGACCGACGACCAGAGCGCGAGCGCGCGGTCGACGCTGCGCCCCACGGCGTTCCCGTCCTCCCCCTCGAGGATCGCGCGCTCGACGGCCTCGGGGATGTCGGCCCCGAGCCACCGGATGAACTCGGCATCCTGCTCGTCCACGAGCGGTGCGAAGCTGAGGAGGACCGGCACCGGCGCGAGGGACGCCTGCCGGCAGAGCAGGTCGTACTGGCGGACCATCCGGTACGTCTCGTCCGCGTCGAACACGATCTGGGTCGTGAAGAACGCGGCGCCGGCCCGCGTCTTCGAGAGCATCCGGTGCGGCTCGCCGTCCCGCTGCGGGATCGTGATGTTGCCGACGCACCCTCCCGCGCGCTCGACGATCGGACGACAGATCCGGTCCGCCTCGGTCACCGCCGGCCCCGGGTACGGGATGTACCGGCTCGTGCCCCCGACCAGCACGACCTGTCGGATCCCCATCCCGACGGTCTCGGTCGCCCAGCGCTCGACCGCCTCGGGGTTCTCGAGGTGCGCGACGACCTTGTTCACGACCACCTCCCGTCCGGTCCGCTCCGCGACGAGGCGCGCGTACGCGCGCGGATCGCCGGTCCGGTAGAGGGGCCGGCCCTCGTGGTTCTCGTCCACCAGCTCCGGCACGTCGATCGCATCGATGCGCGGGATCGCCCCCACGAGGTCGGCGACCGCCGCGACCTCGGAGGCGGAGCGCGCGGTCGTCGCACGGGACGACGGGGGCACCGGCTCGAAGAAGAGCGGGGTCGCTCGGAGCGCTTCGGCGAACGTGCGGGCCGTCGGTCGCTCACCTCCTCCCGCGCGGCGAGAGGGACCGGCCGCGCGCTATAGCGTTTCGGCGGGCCGACCGGTTGCAGGGGGCGCAATCGCCGCGCGGCCGGGGCAATCGCGGGACCTCCGACCGGCCCGTCGCCCGACCGGCGCTCCGCCCGCCGCGCGGAACGACTTCGCGCGGGGCCGTCGCCTCGCTCCGCGAGACGTCTCAAATAGGCTCCGGAGCTTCCCTCGCCCGATCTGCATGATCCATGCCGAGGGACTGACGAAGCGCTTCGGCAGCCTCACGGCGGTGGACCAGATCACTCTCGACGTCGGCGACGGCGAGGTCTTCGGCTTCCTCGGCCCGAACGGGGCCGGCAAGACCACGACCGTGCGGATGCTCGCGGCGCTGATCTCCCGGACGAGCGGCCGGGCCGAGGTCGCCGGCTACGAGCTGGGCTCGGAAGCGGACGAGCTCAAGATCCGCGAGCGGATCGGCGTCCTGCCCGACAACGTCGGCCTCTACGACAGCACGAGCGCCTACCAGAACCTGGAGTACTTCGGGCGGCTCCACCGGATGGATCCGACCGCCCTCCGGACGAACATCGAGCGGCTGCTCGGGATGATGGACCTCTGGGAGAAGAAGGACCTGCCGGTCTCGACCTTCTCGAAAGGGATGAAGCAGAAGGTCGCGATCGCGCGGGCGCTGGTCCACGACCCCGTGCTGCTCTTCCTCGATGAGCCGACCGCGAACCTGGACCCGGAGGCGGCCAAGATGGTCCGCGAGGTCATCCTGGAGCTCAAGAAGGAGAACCGGACGATCTTCCTGAACACCCACAACCTGGACGAGGCGCAGCGGATCTGCGACCGGGTCGGCATCCTGCGCACGCGGCTCCTGGCGGTCGGCCCGGTCGAGACCCTTCGGTCCGGGTTCGCCCGGAAGCGGACGGCCGTGCGGCTCGAGCGGACGTCCGAGGCGCTCGTCGCCGCGGTGAAGCAACGGCTGCGCACGGACGGGGTCGAGGTCTCGGGCGACCGGCTCTTGGTCGACGTCGACGATCCCGCCCGGGAGAACCCGGAGATCGCGGAGGCGGTGGTGGCCGCGGGCGGCCGGATCCTCGAGCTCTCCCAGGTCTCGCCGTCGCTCGAGGAGGTCTACCTGAAGCTGGTCCATGAGGAGACGGCCCTGCCATGAGGTTCTCCCAGGCGTGGCTGATCGCGCGGCACGACATCGGGATCTTCCGCCATCGCTCGGGCGTCATGGGCCCGTTGATTGGCCTGCCGCTCTTCGTCGGCATCGGGTTCCCCGTGCTGGTCGACTACATCGTCCGGAGCAACGGCACCGCCGGACTCGGCACGTACCTCCCCGGGCTCATCGACGCCTTCAGCTTCTGGTTCGTGATCGGGGCGGCCACCCTCCCGACGGCGATCGCGGCCTACGCGATCGTGGGCGAGAAGGTCGAGAAGAGCCTCGAACCCCTCCTCTCCACCCCCACGACCGACGGGGAGATCCTCCTCGGAAAGACGCTGGCCGCCTTCGTCCCCACCGTGCTCGCGATCTGGGCCGGTTCCGCGCTCTTCCAGGGGCTGATCGACGCCGCGACCCGGGGGGCCCTCGGCTACCTCCTCTACCCCAACGGAGAGATGGTCGTGATCCTGTTCGCCCTGGTCCCGCTGGTCTCGCTCTACGCGATCGAGCTCTGCGTGCTCGTCTCGTCCCGGGTCACCGACGCGCGGAGCGCGCAGCAGTACGCCAGCATCACGTTCGTCCCGTTGATCTTCCTCTACGTCGCGGGCGAGATCGGATTCACCCTCGACACGACGCACCTATTGTACATCGCCGCCGGATTCGTGGTGCTGGTCCTCGCGCTGTTCCAGGTGAGCCGTCGGACGTTCCATCGGGAGGAGATCCTCACCCAGTGGAAGTGAACCGCTCGCCGGTCGGCGCGGCCACCGGACGACCGCACCCGCGGGACGGTCGCTCCCGCGTTCGGGCGGGTTAGCGTCAAAGGGCGGGCCGACCTCGCCGCGCCGTGCCGGCGCGTCGCTCGGTCGACCGAAACGGTCCGCCGGAGGGCGATCCCCATGCCCGCGTCCACATCGTCCCGGTCGGGTTCGAGGTCGAACGGGTGACCGAGCCGCTCGCGGCGGAGCACGCCGACCGGGTCTACCTCGTCACCCGACGGGAGCGGGACGCCGCCGCCCCGTTCGTCGCGGAAGTGACCCGGCGCCTGCGGGCCGCCGACTGGCCGATCGACGTGCGGCTGGTCGGCACCGACCCGTGGAGCGTGTTCGACACGCTCGCGACGTACCGGGGGATCTTCGACGCCGAGCGGCGGTCGGTGCGGGGGGCGGCCGGCGTGCTGCCGGTGCGGGTGAACGTCTCGACCGGGACGAAGATCACCGCGATCGCCGGGACGCTCGCGTGCATGCTCTGGAACGGCGAGCCGTACTACGTCCAGGTCTCCCGTTCCTGGTACTCCGACCGGACCCCGCGGGTCCGCTCGGTCCACGACGTGGTCGAGCGGGTCGAGCCGGTGAACGTGTACGAGCTGCGATCGCCCGCCCCCGAGCTCGTCGAGGTCCTCGAGGCGCTCGCCCGGCGGGGGGGATCGCTGCGGAAGCGCGAGCTCCTGCGCGAACTCGGGCTCGATCGCGCGCCCCCCGGGGGCGCGGCCCCGCTCTCGGCGCAGGCCCAGCACGGGCGGCTGCGACGGCGGCTCGAGCCGCTCGAGGAGCGCTGGGGGTTCGTCCGGACCGACGCGACCGGTCCCCGGGCGCGGGTCTCGCTTACGGAGCAGGGCCGGGTGGCGCTCGCGCTGTTCGGCGCGCGCGGGACACGGTCCTGATTTCACTCGATTAACGTTGTTAACGTTACTACAACCAAATAGTGGGTGATCCCTCGATCCGCTCGTGGAAGCGCGGCACGGCCCGGACGGATTCGCGGGGGAGACCCCGAGCGTCCGGGCGTCGGACTCCCGGGTGCACGAGACGGCCGGTGGGCCGTGGCCGAGGGGACGCTCGACGGCGCGGGACCCCGGTGCGCGATGGGCCCCGTCGCTCCCGTTCCGCCCTCCCCGGAGCCCCCGCGGCCCCCGGCGATCGCCCGGAGCACGGCGGCTCCGCCTGTGACCCGCGCGCGAATCGCTAAGACGATCCTCCCCCTCGGGAGCGCGTGGGCGCGCACCACCTGGGCGGCGTGCTGTCCCTCCTCCGGCAGGGCCTCGCGGTCGAGGTCGACTACGGGACCCACAGCCTCGAGGCGCTCGTCGAGGTCGCCGAGACGGTCGAAGAGAGCGTCTACGAACCTCATTCCCTCCGACGCACTCCCGGCGGTCTCGCGTTCGCCCTCGACAATCCGCCCCTGCGGGTCGGGGCGTTCACGTCGCTGGTCGTCCGGGTGAACGAGGTCCCGGTCCGTCCCGACCGGATCCGGCTGCGTCCGGCGCTCGGGGCCCCGTGGCGGTCGGCGGACGCGATCGGTCCCGACGCTCCGCTCGCGCTCGCGCCCGGCGACCGGACCGAGCTCGTGCTGACCGGCGAGTTCGGAACGGCGTCGGAGCTCACGGTCCGCCTCGAGCTCCACGCCCCGGCGATCCCGCCGCGCGTATGGTTCGAGTTCCGCGAGACGCCGGTGGAGGGGGCCCCGGGCGCGTGAGCGCGGCCGTCGTGCCGGGCGCGGCGCGGGCCCCCGTGCTCCTCACGAGCCCGACCTCGGCGGCTCTGCTCGACGGGCACGGGGACCTCGAGCTCCCCCGCGAGATGCGGGGAGCGAGCGTCGACTGGGGCGGGGTCATCGCCCAGTGCGTCCGCCTCACCGGGCCCTGGCGCCTCGCACTGCGCTGCGGGGAGGCGGAGGGGACGCTGCCGACGACGCTCGTCGCGGAAGCGGCCGCCCCCGCCCGGTGGGGCAGCCGCCACCGCTGGAACGGCTTCGACCTGGTGCAGACGGTCGCCGCGGTGGGATCGCCGCCGGGAGTGGTGCGGACGCTCACGTGCTCGCGCGCGAGCGGACCCCTGACGACCCTCACGGTGACCGGCACGTTCGCGCCGTTCCTCCTGCCGGTGCTCGTCGAAGGGATCCGACCAAGGTACTTCCGGGCGGAGACCGCCGCCGACGAGCTGCGGATCCGCCAGCGGGGGTTCGGGCTCTCGGTCCGCGCGAACGTCCTGCCGAGCCGGCTGTTCCTGAACCGCGGTTCGTGGATCGGCGGCCACTTCTCCGGGCGGATCGACGAGGTCGGGATCGAACACGAGATCCCGGTCGGCCCTGGGTCGCCCGCCGAGCTCCGGATCCTGATCAGCGGCGGGCTCGATCGCTCGCTCTCCGATGCGGCCGGTGCGGCCGGGTCGGCCCTCGCCGACCCGCTCCGGGCCGCGGCGGAGATCGCGGCGGCCGACCGGGCCTGGGAGGAGGCGAGCCCGACCTTCCGGTTCCCGGACGCCCCGGCCCTCGAGCGCGGCTACGCGGCGGCGCGGGCGGCCCTGCGCCGGCTCTACTGCGCGCCCGGCGACGGGCTCACCGGCCTCGTCGCCGGCTTCCCGTGGTACTCGGCGATCTGGGGCCGGGACCTCGCGTGGATGCTGCCGGCGGTCCTCTGGATGGGCGACTTCGACTGGGCGCGCCGGTCGATCGACACGATGCTCCGGTTCCAGTCCCGCGCGCCGGTCCCCCTGCTCGGGGGAGCGACCGGCGAACTGCCGATGCAGGTCTCGCCGGGGCCGATCTTCTTCTACGGGACGTCCGACACCACCCTGTACTTCCCGCTCGTGATGGACCGCTGGGGCGCCCATACCGGCGCGCCCTCGTTGCCCGCGGGATGGCCCGCGGGGATCCGCGCGATGATCGCGTGGGCCGAGGGACGGACCGACCCCGCGACCGGTCTCGTGCGCCACGGCGGGGAGGCCGAATCGATCAGCTCCGCGACGGGCGCGCTCGCCCGGGTACGCTACGGCATCGACTCGCCGGACACGACGATCTGGGACTCGACCGACCGGCGCGACCATGCGATCGACGTGCAGGTCCTTTGGTGGCGGGCGCTCGGGGCGGCGGCCGGGCTCCTCGCCGACGATCCGGGCTCTCGGTCGTCCGACTGGCGCGCGACGGCCGACCGCCTGGCCGCGACGATCCGCGCGCGCTACGCCTGGCCCGCGGAGGGGTACCTCTACGACTCGCTCCGGGCGGCCGACCCGGTCGCTCGGCTGCGCCCGAACGCACTGCGGGCGGTGAGCGCCGGACTGCTCCCGCCCGAGGAGGCCCGACGGCTCGTCGCGCGGGCGGCGCAGGACGACCTCACCACCCCGTGGGGGGTCCGGACGCTCTCGTCCCGGGATCCCGGCTACCGTCCCGACGCCTACCACGACGGCCAGGTCTGGACGATCGCGACCGCCTGGGCCGCCGACGCGGCGCTCGCGGTCGGGAACGCCGAGCTCGGCGTCCGGTACCTCTCGACGATCGCGGAGCGCTACGCCCGCGAAGGCGGCTTCGCGAACGAGTGCTACCGCGGCGACCGGGACGCGCCGTTCGACTCGTGCTTCCTCCTCGGCTTCAGCGTCGCGCCGTTCCTCAGCGTGCTGTTCGAGCGGCTCTGGGGGATCGCCCCCGACGCGCGGACCGGGCAGCTGTCCGTTCGGCCGTCGTTCCCCGCCGGATGGCGCTCCGCGGCGATCGAGCGGCTGCGGTTGGGCTCCGGGTCCGTCTCGCTCGCGTGGGTACCCGGCCGGCTGACGGTGGAATGGTCCGGCCCGGGCGGGCTCTCGGTCGACGCGGGAGCGGGACCCGTGCGGGTCGCGGCGGGGGCGTCCGCCGACGTGCCGGTCGCGAGCTAAGGGGCCGTGAGAGAACAAACGATCCAATCTCGACCCTATGTGCCGAAAGATGCGCGCCTCAGGGTCGAATCACTTGTTCGCGAGCGGGCCCTAAGTGCGATTCGCGGGTCAATCGCGGCTCTCAGCATCGTGTAGATGGTGCGATAGGGCAGCGCGGGAGAGGGACCAAGAGAGCAGGCCCACCGACACGACGGATACGACCAAGGCGATCCCCTCGGCGGCGGATCCCCACATTGACCACGGTAAGCGCGAAGTATCGACAAACGGGGTGGCTAGCAAGGTACCTCCAATCAGCACGGCGATAAATCCGAACGGAATGATGACAATTCTCGTTGCAAGTTCCCTTTTTCGAAGGGCGCGCATGCTCACCCTACAGATCGGCTTGCTTCTCAGTTAGGCCCTATCCAAAGCGTACCCGCGACGCCCAAAAGCCAGATTTCATCAACGTATTTTGGCGTTAATGTCCCTGTCGATATAGACGGTAGCACGGTCGGCAGTTTCGGGGAGAGCTGGGGATACACCCTTACAACCACCGAGTCGAGTGAATTCTCGGTTTCGTGGAGCATACCTGGCCCCATCGCACACGAGCAGTACTTCACGGTTGTTTGCTCCGGCTCCTCCCAGTCGCAGTACGGACTGGTGGTCCATGTCTGGCAGGACTCCGGGCCAGCATAGAAGTACACCACGCAAGAGGTCCGCCAACGGAGTTTCTTGCCAGCCGCGGGAACTTAGGGTATATGCTCCCTAACCTCTAACAGCATCCGAGGAATGGTCGCCCGCTTGAGCCCCCCTCGGGATTTGGCCATCGGGGCCTTAGTGGGCTCGCTTGTGGTGGTGGTGTCATTCATCGGGGGTAACCCGGGTTGGGGAGTCATATCACATTCCGCCTGCGTGATTACTGCAGATCTCGGAAACGTAACGGTCTGGCGAGCAGCGGCCATAGTCGCCTCGCCGTACGATGGATCTGAGTCTGGAGAAATTGTGGCCACCGCCACTCACGACGGAAGCTCGTTCACAGTGAGCCAACCGACGGAGGTCACTTCCGGAAACGTCACGGCGTACTATCTCGGCTTTGAAAATTGGAGCGTCTTTTCAACTCGGACCGTGACGCAGGCGGGACCGGGGCCTAACGAGAACTGCCGGGACGGTTTCGTCGCGTTTGGCTCTCCGAATCCCGCGCAGGGGTTACGCTCGGGCGGTGTCACTTCATTCCTCATGTATGCGAATTTGAGTTCTGACACCGACCTGCCCGGGGAGTTCAACGCGAGTCAACTTTGCTTGGAGCTGGAAAACTCTTCCTACTCTTCATGCGCGGTGAGCGCACAGTTCGATCTCAATTTCGTGCGGGCGACAGGTCAGGTAGACACCTGTGCGTCGGGAACCGCCGAAGTGGCCAGTGTTTCGAGCGACGGGTGGCCGTCGGTGGTTCCGTTTCCTTATGATGGATCCGTGCACCTTGTGCCGCTGGAAATCCAGAACTGGACCGACCCGACGTGGCAAAATGATAGCGTCACGTGGTACAACTATACCTTCCCCGCTCATGGCGGAATTTGGCAGTACGACAATCTTTCTCAGACATCCTCCACCGGTGCCGGGCTCGTGTTCAAGTACAGCCCCTGTCCCTGACGCGGTCGCTCGCGAACCCGGATTTTCGAACGAAGTTGGGTCTTGAGCGACACCTCGTCGGGGCCCCCGGCCGATAGAGTCAGTCGGTTCGATGCGGCGACCATCATTTCGGCGTGAATCTACATCATTCGTATGAGCTCACATTTGTGGGCGGACTGACGGGAGCGGCGGGCCCGCCCCCATCAGCCTCGTGAGCAGTCGATCACGGAACGACACGCCTCGCTTTCGGCACGTTCGATAGACCGTGAGCAGCCACTTCAGCACATGGGCACCCGCCCACGTCCGTCGACCCCCGCTCACCGGGCGGATCAACTCTCCCTGGCGGATCGCGTTCTCCGCGGCGTTGTTGTGGTACGGAACGCCCGGCGTCCGAAGGAACGTGAACAGCATGCCCCGCCGCTTCCGAAGCTCCTTCGAGATCCGCGCCGCGTCCGGGTTCTTCCACTCAATCCGCAGCAGTGCCGCCATCCGCGGGAGCGCGCGGCGATAGGCTCGGGTCCGCTCGACCCGCGACACCTCGGGACGGTCCTTGACCCCGAGGATCGCCTCGCGGTAGATGGAGCGCACCCCGTCCACGAACCGCAAGAGCTCCGTCGGCGGGTGGCCCGCCGACGTGAGCTTTGCGGAGGCCTCGCTCAGCTGCCGTCGGGGTTCGACCCGATGCCGCACCTCCGTCCCCTCCAGGCACCGAGGCCATGATAGCCTTCGCTCGATGCGAGACAAGTCCCATCTGCGGCGCCTCCTGCCCTTCCCTCGGAGGCGCCCCATGCAGCAGCAACCCACCTACGTTGGTCTCGACTTGCACAAGAGCACGATCGTCGCCACCGCCCTCGACACCTGCAGGGCAAACGGATCGATCAGACGAAGCTGAGTTCCTCCGACGCCGAGCTCCGCGCCTACCTTCTCGCCGTCCCGGGCGACCAGCGAGTCGTCATGGAGGCGTTCGCCTTGTGGGAGCACAGCTTCGATGCCGCAGCGGCGGAGGCCCTCTCGGTCGTCCTTTCCCACCCCTACAAGACTTGCATCCTCGCCGAGGCTCGCGTGAAGACCGATTGCTTCTTCGGTGTGCGAGGCCGTGGAGGGGGTCCGATGAAGGTCATCGTCTTCGGTGCGTCGGGGATGGTCGGCCAGGGCACGCTCCGGGCATGCCTCCGCGACCCCGGCGTGACCGAGGTCACGGTCGTCGTGCGGTCCCCGCTCGGCCGGGCGGATCCCAAGCTCCGCGAGGTCGTGCGGGCGAACGTCGGGGAGCTCGGGGGCGCCGAAGGCGAGCTCCGGGGCTTCGACGCCACGTTCTGGTGCCTCGGCGTGACGTCCGCCGGGAAGAGCGAGGCCGAGTACCGGAAGGTGACCTACGACCTCACGCTCTCGGCGGCGACGTCCCTCGCCGAGTGGAATCCGGGCATGACGTTCGTCTACGTCTCGGGCACCGGCACGGATTCGACCGAGCGCGGACGCACGATGTGGGCGCGGGTCAAGGGCGCGACCGAGAACGCGCTCCTCCGGCTCCCGTTCCGGTCGGCGTACATGTTCCGTCCCGGGGTCATCCGCGCCGAGCGCGGGATCCGCTCCCGGACGACGTCGTACCGGTTGATGTACGCGATCTTCGGGCCGATCGTCCGCCTCGTCGGCTGGGTCGCGCCGAACTCGATCACGTCGACCGACCGGGTCGGCCGGGCGATGATCGCGGTCGTCCGGACGCAGCCCGCCGAACGGATCTTCGGGACGCGGGCGATCAACGCGCTCGCCGGCTGAGCGCGGCGTTCGGGGCAGCCTTCATTACCCCGCGCGCGAGGGACCGGCGATGGCGGACGCGATCGAGGTGCGCCACCTCGTGAAGCGCTACGGGAACCTCGCCGCCGTCGACGACGTGTCGTTCACGGTCCGCGCGGGCACGGTCTTCTCCTTCCTCGGGCCGAACGGCGCCGGCAAGACGACCACGGTCGAGATCCTCGAGGGGCTGCGGCGCGCCACGTCGGGGGAGGTGCGGGCGCTCGGGCTCGACCCGTGGACCGAGGCGGCCGCGCTCCACCGCCGCGTCGGCGTGATCCCGCAGGACTTCCGCTTCTTCGAGAAGATCACGCCGCGGGAAGCGATCGAGTACTACGGCTCGCTCTTCGGCCACCGTCCGCACCCGGACGAGCTGCTCGCCCGCGTCCAACTCGAGGACAAGGCGCACAGCCGCTTCGACACGCTTTCGGGCGGGCAGAAGCAGAAGCTCGGGCTCGCGCTCGCGCTGACGAACGACCCCGAGATCTGCTTCCTCGACGAACCGACGACCGGCCTCGATCCGACCGCCCGCCGGGCGATCTGGGACGTCATCCGGAGCCTGAAGTCGGAGGGCCGGTCGGTCTTCCTCACGACCCACTACCTCGAGGAGGCGGAGCTCCTCGCCGACCGGGTCGCGATCATCCACCACGGCCGGATCATCGCGGAAGGTACGCCGCCGGAGATCATCGCGGCCCACGGACGCCCCGAGCGGCTCCGGTTCGCCGCGGCCCCGGCGCTCGCCGACTACCTCCGGCCCCGGCTCGGCCTCGCGGTCTCGGCCGCCGACGGGCGGGTCGAGGTCGAGCTCGGAGCGCCGTCCGACGCGCTCCGGGTCCTCTCGGCGGTCGCGGCGAGCGGCGTGCCGTGGGCGAGCTTCGCGACCGCCCAGGACACGCTCGAGGACGTCTTCGTGCGGCTCGTCGGCCAGATGGACGACGGGACCCTCAAGGCGGAGGGGACGACGTGAGGCCGGCCCGCATCCTCGCCGACCTGAAGATCGTCGTGCGGTCGTACCTCCGCAACCCGGTCGCGCTGTTCTTCTCCCTGATCTTCCCGATCGTCCTGATCGCGCTGTTCGGGCTGATCTTCTCGGGCGCCGGCAACAGCCCGATCCCGGTCCAGGTCCTGAACCTCGACCACAACTCCGGGACCAGCCAGGAGTTCCTCTCGGCGCTCAACGCGACGAACGTCGTGAAGATCCAGTTCGTGGACTGGAACGAGTCGAAGTTCGCTGCGCTGCTCGGCCAGAACGACGACCCGATCGGTCTCGTGATCCCGAACGGGTTCGCGGCGAACTACTCCGCGCGGCAGCCGGTCGCCGTCACGGTCTACACCGACCCCGAGGACGCCGCCGACAGCGGGGCCGTGCTCGGCGCGGTCCAGGGGGTCTCGAACTACTTCAACCTGAACGCCTCGGGCGGTTCGGAGATCGTCTCGATCGACCAGCGGTACGTCGGGAGCCAGGTCTTCACCTACATCGACTACCTGATCCCGGGGCTGATCGGCTTCTCGATCCTGACGAGCCCGATGTTCTCGATGGTCGACGTCGCCGCCTCGTACCGGAAGGAGGGGATCTTCCGCCAGCTCTCGCTGACCCCGCTCACGCGCGCGGAATGGCTCACCTCCCACTTCCTGTGGTACATGGGGATCACGTTCGTCACGGCGGGGATCATGATCGGCTCGGGGGTCGTGCTGTTCGGGGCCCGCGTGCACGTGACCCTCGGACTGGTCCCGTTCCTGATCGCCGGCCCGCTGTTCTTCGTCTCGCTCGGGATGCTCGCCGGCTCGGTCGCGAAGACCCCAGAGAGCGCGGCGCTGATCGGCAACATCATCACGTTCCCGATGATGTTCCTCTCGGGGACGTTCTTCCCGGTCTCCGACTTCCCGGCGGGGCTCCAGGGCTTCGCCCACATCCTCCCGCTCTACTACGTGATCGACGGGATGAACCAGGTCATGCTGTTCTCGAACGCCGCGCGGGCGGCGCTCGACTTCGGGGTCGTGCTCGCGGGGGCGATCGTCGTCTTCGTGCTCGCGATCCGCTTCTTCACCTGGCGGGGCGAGTGACGCCCGATCCCCCGCCGCCGGCGATCGACCCCGACCGCTTCCGGGCGGTCATGGCGCGCTGGGCGACCGGCGTCTCGGTCGTGACCGCACGCGTCGGAGCGGACCCGGCGGGACTCACGGTCAACGCGCTGCTCTCGGTCTCGCTCGAGCCCCCGGCCGTCCTCGTGAGCCTCTCCCGCGACGCGGACACCCTGCCGGTCGTGGAGCGGAGCGGGTACTTCGCCGCGAGCTTCCTGTCCGCGGAGCAGCGCGCCCTCAGCGAGCGGTTCGCCCGCACGCTGCCCTCCGCGGAGAAGTTCCGCGACGTCGCCGCCCATCCCGCGCCGCACGGATCGCCGCTCCTCGACGGGGCCCTCGCCGCGCTTGAGTGCCGGCTGCGCACCCGGGTCCCCGCGTTCGACCATGTCCTCCTGCTCGGGGAGGTCGTCCACGTCGAGGTCGGGGGCGAGGCGGCGCCGCTCGTCTACTACCGGTCGGCGTACGCCACGGCGGAGGGGACCGACCGGCTGCGGCTCTCCGCCCGCCGGCCCTGAGGGCCCGCCTTTTAACCTCACCGTTCCTCGTACGGGCGGATGTCCGACGCACCGCGCGCGGCCCGCCTCGTGATCGTCGGCAGCGGGCCGGCCGGCCTCACCGCGGCGCTGTACGCCGCGCGCGCCGAGCTCGCCCCGGTCGTCGTGAGCGGTGTGCCCGCGGGCGGCCAGCTGCTCGTCACGACCGAGGTCGAGAACTTCCCCGGGTTCCCCGAGGGGATCCAGGGCCCCGAGCTCGTCGACCGGATGCGCCGCCAGGCGGCCCGGTTCGGCGCCGAGTTCGTCGACGACCAGGTCACGCGGGTCGACCTCGCGCACCGGCCGTTCCTCGTCGTGACCGGGGCGAGCGGATCGTTCCGGGCGGACGCGCTGATCGTCGCGACCGGCGCGAACGCCCGGTGGCTCGGGATCCCGTCGGAGACCGCGCGGCGGGGGCGGGGGATCTCGGCGTGCGCGACGTGCGACGGGTTCTTCTTCAAGGGCAAGGAGCTCGCGGTCGTCGGCGGCGGCGACACCGCGATGGAGGAGGCGCTCTTCCTCACGAACTTCGCGCCCCACGTCACGATCGTGCACCGGCGCGGGACCCTGCGCGCGAGCGCGATCATGCAGGAGCGCGCCCGCCAGCACCCGAAGATCTCGTTCCTCCTCGACACCGAGGTCGTCGAGGTCCTCGGACCGGACGGGGTCGAGGCGCTGCGGCTCCGGAACGTCCGGACCGGCGCGCGCTCCGAGCTGAAGGTCCAGGGGTTGTTCGTCGCGATCGGCTACGATCCCGCGACCGAGGTGTTCCGCGGCCAGCTCGAGCTCGATGCCCGGGGCTACGTCGCGGTCCACGACCACTCGCGGACGAGCGTGACCGGGGTCTTCGCGGCCGGGGACGTCCACGACCACCGCTACCGCCAGGCCGTCACCGCCGCGGGCGCGGGCTGCATGGCCGCGATCGACGCCGAGCGCTGGCTCGCCGAAGCGCCGACCGCCGCGCGGGCGCCGGCGGTCGTCCCGGCCCCCCCTGCGGCATAGCTTTTAAGAGCGAACGGTCCGGTGTGCACCGAGGGGTCCCGGTGCCGAACAAGCGGAGCCTGCACATCGAGGCCGCGCCCCAGCTGTGCATCTACTGCGGGGCGTGCGTGGGGATCTGCCCCCTCAACTGCATCTACCTCGACGAGACGCGGATCACGTTCGACGAGAAGGTCTGCACGCGCTGCGAGATCTGCGTGCGGGCCTGCCCGGTCGGCGCGATCGAGATCGGCTGAGGCGGGACCGCGGGGGACGAACGATGGCACCGGACCTCACGACCGACGTGCTCGTCATCGGTGCCGGCCCCGCCGGCAGCATGACCGCCAAGTGGGCGGCGCGGCACGGCGCGAAGGTGCTGATGATCGAGAAGCGCCAGGAGATCGGCAGCCCGGTGCGCTGCGGCGAGGGGATGAGCAAGGAGTGGCTCCCCGAGGTCGGGATCTCGCCGGGCAAGTGGATCAACGTCGAGGTCGAAGGCGCGCGGATCTTCTCGCCCCGGGAGCTGGTCTTCGAGATCAACGAGAAGAGCGCGGGCAACGAGGTCGGCTACGTCGTCGAGCGGGACGGGTTCGACAAGCAGCTCGCGATCGACGCGGCGAACGCGGGCGCGGACGTCGTCCTGAAGACCGCCGCGGTCGAGGTGCTCAAGGAGCACGGCCGGGTCGTCGGCGCGAGGGTCAAGCAGTTCGGGTCGAAGTTCGACATCCGCGCGACCGTCACGATCGGCGCGGACGGCTTCGAGAGCCAGGTCGGCCGCTGGGCTGGGATCCCGACGAACCTCGCGCTGCGCGACATGGACACGTGCCTGCAGTACCGCATGACGAACGTCGACTCTGACCTCCGCTACTGCGACTTCTTCCTCGGCAAGGTCGCGCCCGGCGGGTACGTCTGGGTCTTCCCGAAGGGCGAGGGCGTCGCGAACGTCGGGATCGGGGTCCAGGTCAGCCAGGTGAAGACGACCGCCGAGGCGCGGAAGTACCTCGACGACTGGATCGCGAAGCACCCCGGCTACGCGAAGGGCAAGAAGATCGACATGGTCGGCGGCGGGGTCTCGATCTCGCCGCCGCTGAAGCAGACCGTCATCGACGGGCTGATGCTCGTCGGGGACGCCGCGCGGATGATCGACCCGCTCACCGGCGGGGGGATCGCGAACGGGTGCATCGCCGGGAAGATCTGCGGCGAGGTCGCCGCGAACGCGGTCGCCGCCGGCGACCCGTCGGCGGCGTTCCTCCAGGCGTACGAGAAGGGCTGGCGGGCCCGCCTCGAGGAGAAGCTCTACCGCAACTGGCTCGCGAAGGAGAAGCTCTGCACGATCTCGGACGCGACGTTCGACAAGCTGATCGACGCGCTGCAGGGCGTCCGGCTCGAGAAGCTCAGCGTTCACAACATCCTCAAGGCGGTCCGCGACAAGTACCCCGAGGTGACGAAGGAGTTCGAGGCGTTCCTCTGAACGCCGCCGACCCTCCCCGATGCCCGGCGCTCCGAACCGGCCTCCCGAGACCGCCCCCGCTCCGCCGCCTCCGGCGGCGCTCGCCGAGCCGCCCGACCGCAAGGCGCTCCGACGGCTCGCGCCCGCGCGGGTCGCGCTGCTCCTCGACCCCTGGAAGGGCGCCCCCGCCGCGGACCTCACGACCCCGTTCGACAAGGCCGAGGCGGCGTTCGCCGCCGCTGACTTCTCCGCCGCGCTGAACGCGCTCGACCTCCTCTCGGTCCGGTTCGCCGAGCCCCGCTGGCCGACCCTGCCCGAGCCGTTCCGCCGGCTCCGCGTATCGATCCCCGCGCCGATGCCCCCGCACTGGGACCCCGACCACGCGCTGGCCCCCGCCGAGCGCGAGGCGAAGCGCGCCCGCCGGGCAGCGGACGACCAGCTCGCGCTCGCGACGGGGTCGCTCGCGCGGGCGGGCGCGCACGGGGTCGACCTCGCGGACGTCTCGCCGGCGCTCGACGAGGCGCGGGCGATCCTCGGCACGGAGGGCGTCGGCCCCGGCTTCTACGAGCGGATCGACCGCGTCTGGGACGCCGTGCGGGCGCGCGTGCCGCGCCCGAAGACCG
>JASHQY010000064.1 GCA_030038885.1 Thermoplasmata archaeon
CGCCGACCCGTCGCCGTCCGTCCGGGCGTGAGCGAAGCCCGCCGACGCGGGGTCCGACACACGGTTCGGACGGCGGGCGTTCCGGCGCGCCTTTAAGTTGCTTCCGGCGATTCCGGGACCGGGTCGTTCGCGCGCGTACGGTTCGAACGACGAGAGGGCTTGGGTCCGATGAAACGTCAGATGGTCGACATGCTCGCGGAGCTGATCAAGATCCCGAGCGACCCGTTCGCGGACAAGCAGGAGGTGCTCGACTACGTCCAGTCGTTCACCGACCAGATCCACATGCGGAACACGCTCTTCGGGGACCCCCAGACCCCGTCGCTCCTCGCCGAGTACGGCCAGGGCGGGGTCGTGCTGTCCGGCCACCTGGACACCCCGCCGGTCGGGGACTACTGGAGCTTCTCGCAGAGCCAGCTCGCGTCGGGCCGGATGTACGGCCGCGGCGCGGCCGACATGAAGGGGACCGTGATCGCGATGCTCGAGGCCGCGCAGGACCTCGTGGCGCGGAAGATCCCGGTCGTGCTCGCGTTCACGACCGACGAGGAGACGTCGATGCAGGGCGCGACCGCGCTCGCGAAGACGCTCCCGCTCCGGCGGGCCAAGGCGGTCGTCGTCGGCGAACCGACCGGGCTCAGGGTCGCGTACGCGGAGAAGGGTGTGCTCGACCTCGCGATCGAGACCCGCGGCAAGGCCGCCCACGGGGCGATGCCGCACCTCGGCGAGAACGCGATCGGGAAGATGATGCGGATCCTGCGGGGGCTCGAGTCGTTCAAGGGACGGATCGCGCACCCCGAGCTCGGCAGCGTGACGCTCAACATCGGGACGCTGAACGGCGGCACCCGGCTCAACGTCGTGCCGAACAAGGCCACGTCCGAGGTCGACATCCGGTTCCCCCCGCCGTACACCCCCGACCAGCTCTACCACGAGATCGAGGAGCACCTCCGGCGGATCAAGACCCCGTTCACGCTCCGCCGGATCCTGTCGATGCCGGCGGTGCAGATCGACCCGAACGCGGAGCACGTCCGCATCCTGCGGGACGTCGCGCAGGCCGAGACCGCGGTGCTCGTCCACGCCTCCGAGGCGGTCCACTACACGCAGGTGAACCCGCGGGTCGTGATCTACGGGGCCGGCGAGGAGGAGCTCTCGCACCAGGCGAACGAGTACGTCAAGATCGAGTCGGTCGCCCGGGCGACCGAGGTCTACAAGAAGTACGCCCAGCGCCTCGCCGGGATGAAGACCCTCTCGTAGCGGCCCGGCGACCGGGTCAAGTACGGGGAGCACTACATCGCGGTCCGTGAAGGTCGCCCAGCTCTCGACGCGCTATCCGCCGGGGCCCGGCGGGGTCGAGCGGCATGTCGCCGAGGTCGCCCGCCGCCTCGGGACCCGCGGCCACACGGTCGACGTGTTCACGAGCGACCTCTACCGGGAGTTCCCGCTCGAGCGGCTGCCCCGGACCGTCCCGCGGGAGGAGCGCACCGCGTTCGGCACGGTCCGCCGGTTGCCGGTCTGGTCGCTGCCGGGGGAGCTCCACTACCCGTTCTTCCGCGGGCTCGGCCCCGCGCTGGCCCGCGCGCGGCCGGACATCGTGCACGCACACACGTACGGGACGAACCAGGTCGCGGTCGCCCGGCGACACCGCGCCCGGACCGGCACCCCGTTCGTCCTGACCGCCCACTTCCATCCGATCTGGTCGATCTACGGCGGCTGGCTCCGCCACCGGATCCGCGGCGTCTACGATCGGCGCCTCGCCGGCCCGGTGCTCGCGGCGGCGGCGCGGGTGATCGTCCAGACCCGGGAGGAGGAGCGGCTCCTTCGGAGCGTCGGGGTGCCGCTCCCGCCGGTCGAGATCGTCCCGCCCGGCTACGCCCCGCTGCCGGACCCGCCGGACGGCCGCCGGCCGTTCCCGGATCTCGCCGGGATCCCCGGGCCGTACGTGCTGTTCGTCGGACGGCTCGCGTCGAACAAGGGGCTCGTCGAGCTGCTCCGGGCGTTCGCGGCGCTCGCCGGGGACGACCCCGCGGCGCACCTCGTGCTCGTCGGGGAGGACGGGGGGATGCGCGGGACCCTCGCGGCCCGCGCGCGCGCGCTCGGCGTCGACGCGCGGGTGCGCTTCGCCGGCCATCTCGCGGACGAAGCGACCCTCGCGGCCGCGTACCGCGATGCCCGGTGCACGGTGCTGGCGAGCGAGTACGAGGCGTTCGGCCTCGTGCTGCTCGAGTCGCTGGCCCAGGGGACGCCGGTGATCGCGTCGCGGGTCGGGGGGATCCCCGAGTTCATCGAGGACGGGCGCGCCGGGCTCCTCGTGCCGCCGGGCGACGTCGCGGCGCTGACCGCCGCGCTCCGGCGCCTGTGGAACGATCCCGCGCTCGCGCGACGCCTGGGCCGGCACGGCCGCACCGAGGTCGTGCCCCGCTACACCTGGGACCGGGTCGTCGAGCGGCTGGAGGCGATCTACCGCGAGGTGCTCGCGCGATGAAGATCGTGCAGGTCACGCTGCGGTTCGATGCGCCGGGCGGCGTGGAGACGAGCGTGCGGGAGGTCTCCCGCCGCCTGCGGGCGGACGGCGAGGACGTGCGGGTCTTCGCGAGCGATCTGTACGACGAGGGGCGCTGGGAGGTCCGGTCCGACTACGCGCCGCTCGTCGACGGCGTGCCGGTCCGGCGCTTCCGCGTCCGCAAGAAGCTCGTGCCCGGCCTCACGCTGCCGGCGATGGTCGGCCTGATCGACGCGCTCTCCGAGAGCGGCGCGGACGTGATCCACGCCCACTCGCACCGCTACGGCCACGTGCTCGAGGCCGCGGCGGTCGCCGAGCAGCGCGGGATCCCGCTGGTGGTCTCCACCCACTACCACCCGGCCGACCGCGGGGAGCCGCCCCGCAAGCGCGCGCTCCTCCGGCTCCAGGACATCGGCTTCGGCTCGACCGCGTACCGCGTCGCCCGGGCGCTCATCGTGGAGACGGAGTTCGAGGCGCGGCTCGTGCGGGAGTTCGCCCCGGCGGACCGGATCCGCATCATCCCGCCGGGGATCGACCTCGCCGCGTGGTCCGCCCCCGAGCGCGACCCGCCGGCCCCGCCGGGCCTCCCGCCGGAGTACTTCGTCTTCGTCGGCCGCGTCGCGCCGAACAAGGGGCTCCCGACGCTGATCGAGGCGCTCGCGCGGCTCGATCCGGCGCACCGGCGCCCGCTCGTCCTCATGGGACGGGACTGGGGCGAGCAGCCGGACCTCGAGGCCCGGGCCCGGTCGCTCGGCGTCGCGCGCGACGTCCACTTCCTCGGGCACGTCAGCGACCCGGGGCAGTACCGTGCGGTGATCCGCGGCGCGCGCGCAATGGTCCTGCCGTCCGAGTACGAGGCGTTCGGCCTCGTCCTGCTCGAGGCGATGGTCGCCGAGGTCCCGATCGTCGCGACCGCGGTCGGCGGGGTCCCGGAGGTCCTCGACCGCGGCCGGCTGGGCCGGCTCGTGCCCTACGGCGACGCGGACGCGCTC
>JASHQY010000065.1 GCA_030038885.1 Thermoplasmata archaeon
CGGGCGACCCCGTCGCGCGACCGGGGGGTCGGTCCGTGCCGCGCGCGGGTCTCGGGCCGGCCCAGCCGGCGAAGGAACCAGTGCCGCACGTCCGAGATGTAGAGGTTGTCGTACGGGCAGGCTTCGATGCAGTCCCCGACCCCGCAGCACTTCGTGCTGCGGAACTCCCCTTCCGTCCGGAAGTGCCCGGGCATGTCGACGAGCCCGATCGGGCAGCCCTTCGCGCAGTCGACCGTCGTGCAGTCGCGGCAGACCTGCCGGTCGCGGACCTTGAGCTTGAAGAACCCGATCTTCTGGAACGCCTGGGCGATCGTGCCGGTGTAGCACCAGCCCATCGTGACGCAGTTGTAGTTGCCGACGTACGGGATCGTGACGAACAGGACGTACCACGCGACGGAGAACGAGAGCACGAAGAAGAACACCGAGGGATCGTTGCCCAGGATGTAGACGCGCGTGAGGCCGGCCGTGTCGAGGTAGGAGAGGACCGAGGTGCCGACGAGCGCGGTCATCACGACGCCGGTGGTGACCGAGTAGGCGCCCGAGAACCGGCTCGAGAGGTACTTGCGGGCGATCGGGCTCGAGCGGTTGAACGACTTCATCGCGTCGAGCGTCGTGCCCTGGTACATGAACGGGGCCGTGCAGAACACCGAGCAGATGACCCGGCGCCCGAACAGGGCGACGAGGCCGCCGGTGATCGCGTAGGTCGCGAGGAGCACGCCGAAGACGCCGATCGCGAGGGGGTACGACCCGATCCCCATGCTCCAGCCGAGCACCGGCACCGCGCTCGGCGCCGGGGCGCTCGGGAAGACCAGCGCGAAGTAGAGGCTGGGGTAGAACACCGCGAACGCCGCGTACGACCCCATCGTGAGGCCGAGGCGGATCCGGTTCTCGACGTTCTTGCTCTCGCGGAACTTGAACGCGACCAGGGTGCCCATCTCGAGCCCCATCATCAGCAGGAACCAGTCCGACGCGGCCGACGTCGCGAGGAACCAGAACCCGTTCGAGATCGCGTTCAGGACGACCGTCCCCGGCGGCCCCGCGAGCGGGAGGAACGGGAAGCCTCCGACGTAGTCCGCCGGATCGACCTGGAGGCTCAGCACCGCGCCCATCGCGAGCTCCGCGACGAACACGAACGAGAGGAACGCGAACGTCCAGTGGGGCCGCAGCTGCCACGGCGTCGCCGGGGGCCCCGCGAACTCCCGGGGACGCGCGAGCGCGGCGTAGAAGACGACCATCTCGAGCAGGACCGAGACCGCGAACACGGTCGCGTCGCCGTAGTAGCGCCAGGCGAACAGCCCGACCATCATCAGCCCGTAGACCGCGACGAGCTCGACCACGTAGTTCGCGAGCGCGGCGGGGAACTGCCGGTGGCGGTAGAGGTACTCGAAGAGGAACACGAACAGCCCGATCATCAGACCGCTCGACGCGTAGATCGAGAGCGCGACCCAGGTCGGGGCGCCGAGGGCCGGCGGCGAGAACAGCATGATCGCGGACTGCGAGAGGAGGATCGCGAGGACCGGGCGCGGCAACCGGTGCCGGAGGAGCAGCGCCGAGAGGAGCATCTCGACCGCCATCGCGAGGAGGAACCACGGCGAATCGACGATCGACGCGAACGCCGCGAGCCCGCCGGCGCGGCCGATCGGCGTCCCGAGCGCGAAGAGGAAGCCCCAGCTCATCAGGAACTCGTTGAGGAGGACGAGAGCGGCGACCAGGACGACCGTCGGGGCGCCGAGCTCGACCGGAGCCGCCCCCTCGCCGAGCCGCGCTCCCGACGCCCGGCGCCGGAGCATTCCGACCAGGACCGGCACCGCCGTCGCGATCATCAGGGCGCCGCTGAGCGAGAGCCCGACCACCAGGCCGGCGACCGACGGGTCCGAAAGGTAGACGAGCACCGCGACCCACATCTCGCCCATCATCGCGAGCAGGTAGAGCCCGATCCAGGCCTGCGGACGCCGCCGCGCCTCGACGACCGATCGGATCAGCACGGCGGTCCCGCCCGCCATGAGGAGGGCGATCGCGCCCAGTACGACCACCGTCGCGTTCACGCCAGATCCCGCCCGCGCCCGCGCGGAGGCGATCGGATCGGGGCGTTTAAGCGGTCCGTTCTTACTACACGCACCGTAGGTTAGGACCGGGGGCGTCGCCCCCGGAAGGTCGGTCCCCCGCGCGGGTCGGTCGTCGCCGTCGGGCTCACGATCGGACGGGGCGCTCGCCCGGCGGGTCCGGGGCGAACGCCCGAGGGTGGGTCACGGCCACGAGGAAGACCAGCATCTGGAGCAGCATCGAGGCGGCGAAGAGCGCGATCCCGCCGGTGAGCGCCCACAGCGCGAGGCCGGCCGCCATCGCCCCGAAGGCCGCGAACGTCCAGCCCGCGTACCGGAACCCGGACCCCGGAAGGTCCTCGCCCCGGTAGAGCCGGAGGAACACGTAGCCCAGCGCGCCGGCCATCGCGCCGCTCGCGCCGATCGCACTCGCGACGATCCACGTCGCTCCGGGCAGCGACGGCGGGGAGAAGGCCATGACAACCGGTGGGAAGGCGAGCAGGCCGACCATCGACGGGGGAAACTCCGGCGCGAGCCAGGCGAGCGTGAAGCTCATCTCGAGCGCCATCGGGAAGACGAACCACGGGGAGACGAAGACGGCCGGGAGCAGGTGCTCGAGCCCCGATCCCCCCAGCCACACCGGTCCTCCGGCCGCCCGCTGGAACGTCCATCCCATGAGGATCTCGTTGAGGATCACGAGACCGACGACGGTCGCAGCGATCGCGCGGGCGCGACGGATCGGCGAGGGGGAGACGACCCCTCCCCCCGCTCGGGCGGCGTTCGCCTCCCGGAGGAACTCGAAGAACACGAGCAGCACGGACGCCGACATCACCGCGCTGGCGATCCAGAACCCCTCGACCAGCGTGCGCGGGGCGGGGGCGAGGAAGTAGACGGCTGCGCCGAGCAGCATCCCGGTCATCATCACGAGCAGGAACACGATGACCATCGCCCGGAGGTGGGTGCGCGCGACGGCCGCCCACCGGAGGAGCTCGCTGGTGACCGCGACCATCCCGACCGCGACCGCCGCCAGGATCCCCACGACGTAGAACGACGTCATTCGGACCCGCTCGCTCCCCCCCGGGGCCGCCGCAGCGCACGGCGGGTTAAGGTCTCGCGTCGCCCGGGGGAAGGGGCCGGGGCGACCGCGGTCCCGCGGACGGGCCGGCACGCGGCACCCCGCCTCGAGCGCGTCCGACGCCGGACGCGGCGCGGGTCGTTCGCGGGCGGGCCGGGGCCGGGTGCGCCGGCCGGTCAGGTCGCC
>JASHQY010000066.1 GCA_030038885.1 Thermoplasmata archaeon
AGTCGGCGAAGCTCGCGACGCGGTCGTTGGTACCACCTACTGCGCGCACGTCGATTCTCGTCGTCCAAGATCTGACCCGGCGGTTCGGGGAGTTCGTCGCGGTCGACCGGCTGACGTTCACGGTCGAGACCGGGGAGATCTTCGGCCTGATCGGGCCGAACGGCGCCGGGAAGACCACGACGATCAAGATGCTCACGACGCTGCTCCCGATCAGTTCGGGCGACGCGACGATCGCGGGCTACGACGTGCGCCGCGACGCCGCCGAGGTGCGGCGCAGCATCGGCTACGTGCCGCAGCTGATCTCCGCGGACGCGCAGGTCAGCGGCTACGAGAACCTCTGGGTCTTCGCCCGGCTCTACTCGATCCCGCGGGCCGAGCGCGAGGAGCGGATCCACGACGCGCTGCAGTTCATGGGCCTCTCGGGCGTGGCGGACCAGCTGGTCAAGAACTACTCGGGCGGGATGATCCGACGGCTCGAGATCGCGCAGGCCCTGATGCACCGGCCGCGGATCCTGTTCCTGGACGAGCCGACCGTGGGGCTCGACCCGCTCGCCCGGGACGCGGTCTGGGACCAGATCGAGCGGCTGCGCGAGCACTACGGCACGTCGCTCGTGATCACGACCCACTACATGGAGGAGGCCGACCGGCTGTGCGAGCGGATCGGCGTGCTCCATCGCGGCAAGATGGTCGCGTTGGGCACCCCCGCCGCCCTGAAGCAGAGCCTCGGCACCCCCCAGGCGACGCTCCAGGACGTGTTCGTCCACTACGCGGGCGAAGAGGTCGAGCTCACCGGAGGCTACCGGGAGGCCGGGAGGACGCGGCGTGTCGCGGTCCGCCTCGAGTAACCTCGCCGCCCCCGCCGCGACGCGGGGCGCCGGCCGACGGATCTCGGAGGGGGTCTCGCAGGCCGTCGCGATCATCGGCCTCGAGGCCCGCAAGCTCGCCCACGACCCGAGCGAGCTGCTGTTCCGCGCGGTCCAGCCGGCCCTCTGGCTGATCATCTTCGGCGGGGTCTTCTCGTCGATCCACGTGATCCCCACCGCGCCGTACACCTACCTTCAGTTCCTCACGCCCGGGATCCTCGCCCAGAGCGTGCTGTTCATCTCGATCTTCTACGGGATCGCGTCGATCCGCGAGCGCGAGCTCGGCATCATCACGAAGTTCCTCGTGAGCCCCACGCCGCGCTTCATCCTCGTCGGGGCGCGCGGGCTCTCCGCGAGCATGCGCGGCCTGTCGCAGGCCCTGATCGTGATCCTCCTCGCGGTCGGGCTCGGGGTCACGCTCGACCTGAGCGCGGTCGCGCTCGCGGGCGTCGTTCTCGTGATCATCCTCGGCTCGGCGCTCTTCTCGACGCTCTCGATGATCATCGCGAGCATCGTGAAGACCCAGGAGCGGTTCCTCGGGATCGGCCAGCTGCTCACGATGCCGCTCTTCTTCGCGAGCAGCGCGATCTACCCCCTCTCGATCATGCCGGCCTGGCTCCGGCCGATCGCGCTCGCGAACCCGCTGACCTACCTCGTGGACGCGCTGCGGACCCTCATGCTCCCGCACGAGACCGGCCTCAACCCGCTCGGGGTCGACGTCGCGGTGCTGATCGGCGTGACCCTGCTCCTGACGGCGATCGAGTCCCGGCTCTACCCGAGGATGGCCCAGTAGCCGCGGGGACCTACGGGTCCGGACCGGGCCGCGGGGCGCCCGCGACCCCGCCCGGCGGCTCCGCCCAGCGCGCCCGCCCGATCCCGTAGATGCTGACGAGCACGAGCCCGACCCCGCCGATCTGGAGCAGGGAGAGCCGCTCCCCGAACAGCGTGACCGAGGCCGCGAGGGCGACCACCGGGACGAGGAAGACGTAGGCGCTCAGGACCGCCGCCCGGGTCCGGCCGAGGAGCGTGAACCAGATCGCGTAGGCCCCGGCCGTGCCGAGGACGCCCATCCAGACCAGCGACGCGACGAGGTCCCAGCTCGCCCCGGGGAGGGGCGCGGGAGCGAGGATGAGCGTCGCGATCAGCAGTCCCGCCGTTCCCCCGACCAGCTGGTAGGCGCTCGCCTCGACCAGCTGCTCCCGCCGGAAGCGCCGCTGGAACAGCACCGTGCCGAGCGCCCACGCGATCGCGGAGACGAGGAGCAGCGTGATCGCCGTCACGGAGATCTGCGATCCGCCGGACTCCCCGATCTGGGAGATCAGCGCGATCCCGACGAACCCGAGCGCGACCGAGCCCCAGTGGCGGGCTCCGAGCCGCTGGCCGAGGACGGGCTGCGAGAGCAGCGCGACCCAGAGCGGGAACGTGTAGATCACGACCGCGGCGATCCCGGGCAGCACGGTGCGCGCGGCCCAGAACCACAGACCGAAGAACACCGCGGTGTTCGGAAGGCCGAGGAGCAGCGCGTCCCGCTTCGCCGAGCGTTCGAGCGAGCCCCAGCGTCCGAAGACCGAGACGATCGGCAGCGTCGCGAGGGCGCCGACGGCGGCCCGCAGGGTCGCGAGCCAGAGCGGGCTCGCGTGCGCGAGCCCGACGTTGACGAACGGGTAGTTCAGCCCCCAGAACACGACCATCAGGAGGAAGAGGAGCCGCGTCGCCAGGGACCAGGGGGCGTCCGCCACGGTGGCGGTCGGAGGGGCGCCGCGCCTTAGCGGTTGCGCGGACCGACGCCGGTCGCGGTCGCTGTCGGGAAGGGCTTAAGGAGGGACCCCCTCTCGCGGCCCGGATGTCGCTCCACGGCCGGGACGTGATCTCGATCCGGGACCTCTCGCGGCCCGAGATCGAGGACCTGCTCGCGTCCGCCCGCCGGATGATCCCGTACGCCGAGGGCAAGCGGGCGATCCACCCGCTCGCGGACAAGATCGTCGCGATGGCGTTCTTCGAGCCGTCCACGCGCACGCGCCTCTCGTTCGAGTCCGCCGTGCACCGGCTGGGCGGCCACTGCATCACGATCGCGGACCCGCTCGTGAGCTCGCTGCGCAAGGGCGAGAGCCTGTCCGACACGATCCACATGCTGACGAGCTACTCCGACGCGATCGTCCTGCGGCACCCCAACGAGGGGTCCGCCCGCCTCGCGGCGCGGGTCTCCGAGCGCCCGGTGATCAACGCGGGCGACGGCGCCGGCCAGCACCCGACCCAGACCCTGCTCGACCTCGCGACGATGCAGGAGGCGTTCGGCACGCTCTCGGGTCTGCGGGTCGTGCTCCTCGGCGACCTCCGGTACGGCCGGACGGTCCATTCGCTCGCCTACGCGCTCGCGCTGTTCGGCGCCCAGCTCGTCCTCTCCTCCCCGGCCGCCCTCCGCCTCCCCGACGAGGTCCGGGACCAGCTCGAACCGATGGGCGTGAAGCTCGAGGAGGAGGACCAGCTCCACCGCGCGGTCCGCGACGCGGACGTCCTCTACGTGACGCGGATCCAGAAGGAGCGGTTCCCCGACGAGGCGGAGTACCTCAAGGTCGCGGGGTCGTACCGGATCGACAACGGGGTGCTCGCGAACGCGAAGCCGCGGCTGATCGTCCTCCACCCGCTCCCGCGCGCCGGGGAGATCGCGCCGGAGGTCGACGCGACGCCGCACGCCGCGTACTTCCGCCAGGCGTTCCTCGCCGTCCCGGTGCGGATGGCGCTCCTCGAGGCGCTCCTCGGCTCGCCGAAGGCCCGGAAGGGGGAGTAGCTCGGCCGTGCGCGAACTGAAGATCACGCCGATCACGAACGGCACCGTGATCGACCACATCGGCAACGGCCTCGCGCTCGAGGTGCTGCGGATCATCAACGTCCAGTCGCTCGACAAGGACTCGACCGTGAGCGTCGCGCTCCACGTCCGCTCGGGCAAGCTCGGCTGGAAGGACATCGTCAAGGTCGAGAACATGGAGCTCTCCCCGCGCAAGGTCAACGCGATCGCGCTGATCGCGCCGACCGCGACGATCTCGATCATCCGGGACTACAAGGTCCGCGAGAAGCGGGTCGTCGACCTCCCGGACCGGATCGTCGGCGTGCTCAAGTGCCCGAACCCGAACTGCATCTCGAACCAGGTCGAGCCGGTCGAGAGCGAGTTCCAGGTCACCGAGCGGCGGCCGGTCGTGCTCACGTGCGCGTTCTGCGAGCGGCGGGTCGACGATTTCCTGCACCACCTCGCCTAGCCGAACGGAGGTCGCGTGGACCTCGGCGCCGTCGGAGGCTTCCTCGTCGTCTTCGGGATCGTCGGCGGGTTCGAGCTGTTCGATCGGACGAGCTTCGCGACGATGGCGCTCGCGTCGCGCCATCGCGCGCTGCCCACGTGGGGCGGCGCGGCGAGCGCGTTCGTCGGCTCGAGCGCGATCGCGGTCTCGGTCGGCGCGGCGCTGGTCGCGCTCCTCGGTCCCGGGCGGATCGGCCTCGTCCGCGTCGCGGCCGGGTCGGCCCTGATCGCCTACGCGCTGTGGCTCGCCTACCGCGGTCCGGACCTCTCGGCGGCCGAGCCCGCGTCGGCGCGCACCGCGTTCCTCGCCGCGTTCGCGACGGTCTTCGCGCTCGAGATGGGCGACACGACGATGATCATCGAGATCCTCTTCGTCGCGAACTGGGGCTGGATGATCGTCTTCGCCGCGGGGGCGCTCGCGCTGATCGCGGTCGCCGCATGGGCGACGTGGCTCGGGCGCCGCCTCGGCGCGCGGGTCGAGCCGAGGCGGCTGCACCGGATCGTGGTCGGCGTCCTACTGGTGGTCGGGGCCCTCACGATCGCGTACGGCCTCGCGCCGGCCGCGTTCGCGTTCCTGTGACGAGCCGCCGGGCCGCGCGCCCGCCGGCGGGATCGGCAGCGGCGCGCCGCCGTGGTCGCTCCCCGACGCGAGCCGCGCGAGGTCCGGCACGTTCTCACGCCACGCGGCCGGCAGGGCGCTCCGCATCTCGGGCTCGGAGAGCTGCGCGATGTAGACCTCGCCCAGCTCCGGTCGACCGGACGAGAACTCGAGGAGCGCGAGCCGGAGGAGCGCCTCCGCCCGGAGCCGGGGGATCCCGTCCCCGGCGGGTTCCTCGGCGACCGCCTCCCAGCGGTCGCGCGCGGCCCCGGTCTCCTCGTTGAGCGACCTCTGCCGGCCCTCGAGGATCCACAGCCGCAGGAGGCTGGGAGACGGCGGGAGGAGGTGCAGGGTCTCGACGATCGTCCGCGCGCGGTCGAGCACCGCGTCGACGCCGGTCGTCGCCCGGCGGTCGAGGAGCGCCCCCGCGATCGCGAGCTGGTGGTAGAGCTCGACCGAGAGGAGCCGCTGGCGCTGGAGGTTCGGGATCGCGCGCTGCCGCTGCTGGAGCGCGCGCGCGGCGTCGCCGCGGATCTCGAGGAGCCGCGCCTCGAGGTCGCCGGCCATGTGGTCGAGCTCCCACCGGCGGGAGCGGCTGAAGAGGACCCGCGCCGCGCTGAGGAGCCGCGCCGCGAGTTCCTGCTCCTCGGGGCTGCCCTCGATCCGCGAGAGCCCGACCGCGAGAAGCGCGATCGCCTGGAGATGGCTCGGCTGCAGGGTCTGCGCGAGCGCCCCGGCCCGGCGGGACTCCTCGCGGGCCTTCTCGGGGTGGTCGCGCTCCCACTCGAACTCCGCGAGCAGCGACTGGAAGAGGATCTCGATCTCGGTCCACTGGGCGTCGTGACAGCGGTCCGCGAGCTCGGCGAGGGTGGTCGCGAGCGAGTGGCGGGGGCCGACGACCCGCATCGCGAGCACGAGCGCTTCCATCCACTCGGTGACCATGTCGACCTCGAGCTGCCCCCGCAGGGCGGTCGCGAGCCCCTCGCGCAGCTCGGTCTCGGCCTCGGAGAGCCGCCCCGCGCAGAACAGCGCCCGGGAGTGGAGCAGCCGCAGCTCGGGCTCGAGCGTCGTGCGCTCGGCCGCCGGGAGCGACGGGAGGCAGGTGATCGCGTCCGCGAAGAGCTCCTCGGCGGTGTCGAACGTCTCGAGGTGCAGGCTCAGCTCGCCCGCCTCCAGGAGGTGCTTCAGCGCCATCGGCCCCGGGAACCACGCGAGATAGTGCTGCGCGACCTCGATCCGCCGGGCGAGGGTCGGCTCCGGCGAGAGCGCCGCCAGCGCGTTCGCGATCTCGAGGTGCATCTCCTTGAGCTGCTTGTCCGGCGTCAGGTCCCCGACGAGCCGGATCCACGCGACGTGGGGGATCACGACCTTGCCCTCCTGGACCTTCACGAGGCCCACGCCGGTGGCGGGCAGGAGGGCTTCGGCCAGCTGGGGGTAGTTCAGCCGCGCGACCCGGGACAGCACGACCTCGCCGACGTTCCCGCGCAGGAGCCCGACGTACCCGACGACCCGCTGGGTCACGGCAGGGAGGTCGTCGTAGATCGCCTTCAGCCGGTGCGCCTCGCGGGCATCCGAGAGCGCGTCCGGGATCCGGACCCAGTCGACGTCGCCGCGGCCGAGGAACGAATCCTCCCAGGTGACGTAGCCCGCGACCGACGTGTCGAGCGCGACCACGATGAGGAGCGGGCGGAGGCGGGCCTTCTTCGAGAGCGTGACGATGAACTCGCGGCTCTCGGGGTCGAAGAGCGCGCCGTCCTCGATGAGGATCGCGACCGGATGCGGGGTCGGCCCCCGGAACTCCGCGAGGAGCTGCTGCCAGTACGCCTCCGGGTCGCCCTCGTTCGCAGAGCGGCCCCGCACGGGTTGGCCGAGGAAGCTCGTGCGGGCCCGCTCGCCTCGGCCGCGCCGGCTGCGGGGCAGCCGGTCGGGAAGGTAGGCGATCGGGGCCATCGGGATGTCGGCGGAGACGTCGGGGTCCGACGACTCCTCGGACTCCCCGTCGTCCGACCCGCCGTTCCCGGGCCCGAGGCCGGCGTTGAGCCCGTCGAGCGCGCCGTAGGGCACCGAGCGGGAGCGGTAGCTGCCCCGGAGCTCGACGACCCGCGCGTTGCCCTCCTTCGCCATCGCGCGCACCTCCGAGAGGAGGGCCGACTTGCCGCTCAGCGGCGGTCCCGCGACCACGATCGTTCGGCCGGAATTCTCCGCGAGCGCCTGTCGGGCGCGGAGGAACGGCGACGGTAGCGACGACACCCGGATTCCCAAGGTACTTCTGGCGTCCCGGGATTTAATCCTCCCGGGGTGGGGATTGTCGCACCCGCGAGCGGTTATCTGCGCCCCGGCTGTCGCGCCCCCGTGCCTCGCTCGGTCGCCGCCGGTCGTCGTGCCTTCCTCCGCCGATCCGTCGTCCCCGTGGACGTCACCCGCGTCCGGGGGCTGGGCGATCTCCTGACCCAGTTCCAATCGACCTCGATCCAGGCGCGGAACCTCGGGCGGTGCCTCGAGGTCTGGGAGAACGCCCTGCGGGATCCGAAGCGGCCGACGATCTTCCTCGGGCTTTCCGGACCGCTGATCGCCGCGGGCCTGCGCAAGGTCCTCCGGGACCTCATCGACTGGGGTCTGGTCGACGTGGTCGTGTCGACCGGGGCCGTGCTCTATCAGGACCTCTACCAGTCGATCGGCGGCCGCCACTGGATCGGGACCCCGAGCGCGGACGACGTCGAGCTCCGCCGGCTCTACCTCGACCGGATCTACGACACGTACGTCGACGAGCTCAAGTTCGAGGACACCGACCGGGTGATCGGCCGGATCACCGAGCAGTTCCCGCGGCGCCCCGCGTCCTCCCGCGAGTTCCTCGGCTTTCTCGGGGAGCGGTTTCCGGACGCGGACTCGATCCTCGCGACCGCGGCCCGGCGGGGGGTGCCGGTCTTCTCCCCGGCCCTCATCGACAGCTCGATCGGGATCGGCCTCACGCTGTACCACCAGGCGAACCGCGGCCGGCCCGACCGGTTCCTCCTCGACGCGGTCCGGGACAACTACGAGCTCGTGCAGATCCTCTCGCATTCCCCCCGGACCGCGGTCGTCTACATCGGCGGGGGGACCCCGAAGAACTGGATCAACGACGGGATCGTGATGGCCAACTACGCCTTCGGCCGGGAGGGCGAGGGGCACTACTACGCCCTCCAGATCACGACCGACGCGCCGCACTGGGGCGGGCTCTCGGGCAGCACGCTCGACGAGGCGCAGTCGTGGGGCAAGATCTCCGCGACCGCGACGCGGGCGATGGCCCACGTGGAGGCCTCGATCGGGCTCCCGCTGCTGGTCGGGGCGCTCTGGGACCGCCGTCGGCGCTGGCAGCCGCGCAGCCGGCTCCGCTTCGATTGGACCGGGGACCAAGTCAAGGTCCGCCGGACCGCGCGGTAACGTCACGATAGGGCGGGACGTCCTCGGGAACGGAGCCGCATCGAAGGGTCTCCCCTCCGACGGCTCCTCCGGTACGCTTAGCCCGGGTAGCCCACGACTCGCCCAGACCCCTCCGCGGTCGGGGCGGGCGAGTCCCCGGGTCCGCGAGCCCACCCGACGTTCACGGAGCAGGGAGGGGAGGGGACATACCAGACTGTTGATGGCGAGTCGCTGGGAGTACCGATGGCCGGGAACGTCGGTATGACGCTGGATTGCCTGCCTGGGCCGATACTTTTACAAGTCAGCTAACCAGTATGGAAGGCGCAGCTTGTCCCGGTAGTGCGACCGGGATTCAGGGG
>JASHQY010000067.1 GCA_030038885.1 Thermoplasmata archaeon
GCGCCGGCGGGATCCCGGTGCCCTCGGCGATCTCGTCCTCGGTGCGGAGCCGCTCGAGCCCGTAGAGGATCTGGTCGAGCTCGGCGTACGGCAGGCCGAGCTCGGCCTCGTCGGTCTGTCCCTCCCACAGGCCGGCGGACGGCGCGCGCTCGCGCACGGCCGTCGGCAAGCCGAGCGCCGCGGCGAGCTCGTAGACCTCGGTCTTGTACAGGTCGCCGATCGGCAGGAGGTCGACGCCGCCGTCGCCGTACTTCGTGAAGTACCCGAGCAGGAGCTCGGACTTGTTGCCGGTGCCGGCGACCCGGCGCGCGCGCTCGCGCGCGAGCGAGTAGTCGACCGTCATCCGGACGCGGGCGACGATGTTGCCGAGCGTCACGCGGTCGCGCACTTCCGGGACGAGCGCGCGGACCGCGGCGACCGCCGGGTCGATCCCGATCGTGCGGCACTCGATCCCGAGCGACGCGGCGTAGGCCCGCGTCTCCTCGAGCATCGCGGCCGGGTAGCCCGCGTCCGGCAGGATCACGCCGAGCACCCGTTCGGGCCCGAGGGCGTCGCGCGCGAGGCGGGCGGTCAGCGCGCTGTCGATCCCGCCGGACAGCCCGATCACGACGCCGGTCGCCCCCTCCGCGAGCGCGTGGGCGCGCAGGAACTGGTGGATCGTCGGGACCGCGTGGGCCGGCAGCCTCGGCACCCACTCGCTCACGCCTCCACCCCCAGCGGCTCGAGCGCCCGCCCCTCGGCCCACGCCGAGCGGCAGTCGCACGCGAGCGCGTCGAGCGCGCCGAACTCCTGCGCGAGCGACGCCTCCTCGATCGCGGCGAGGACCCGCGCGTCGCACGCTCCGCAGTTGTGGGCGCCGCGCGGAAGGCCCCCCGCGGTCGGGAACGACACCAGCCGGGCCGAGCCCCGGCGCGCCGCTCCCGCGCGCAGGACCTCGACGACCGACCAGAGCCAGGGCGGGCGGTAGCGGCCCCGGTGGTAGAGCCACTCGACGACCGTGCCGTTCTGGATGTGGACCGGGTTGACCGAGAGCGCGTCGAAGCGCGGGGCCGCCTCCCCGATCGACCGCACGACGTCGTCGATCGACTCCTGCTCGGTGAGGTACGGCGGCTTCAGCAGCAGGTAGGCCTTCGCGCGCAGGCCGAGCGCCCGCACCCGGTCGGCGGCGGCGAGGTACTCCGACGGCGGCGCGTTCTTGTGGACGTAGTGCGCGAGGACCGTCGGGTCGGTCGTCTCGAGCCCGAGCGCGATCTCGAGCTCCCCGGCGAACGTGTCGCGCAGCGGCCCGAGCGTCTCCGGGGTCGCGAACTCGGGCAGCGTCTCGACCAGCAGTCGCCGCGCGGACCCTGTGAACGCCGCGACGAGCCGGCGCCGGCTCTCGGGATCGACCTCGCGGTCGTCGAGGAAGCTGCCGGACGTGTAGATCTTGACGTACGGCTCCCCGCGGTAGCGGGCGAGCGCGCGGCGGGTCTGCTCCGCGAGCTCGTCCGGAGTCGCCGAGCGCCCGAGCGTGTCCTTCGCGTAGCCGCACATCGAGCAGCCCTTCGCGTCGGCCCAGTAGCATCCACGGGTCTTCAGGATCAGGACGAACGCGCGGACCCGCTCGGGGCCGATCGCCTCGGCCTCCACCCACTGGTTCACGTAGCGGCGGGCCGCGTCGGGCCCGGCGGGCGCAGGGCGCCGGTCGTGCGCGACCGCGCGGGCGACGGACGGGCCGGTCATGATTCCTCGACCTCGAGCTCGACCGAATCGTTGTCCTGGAGATGCAGCGCGTCGCGCAGGCAGTCCGCCGCGACGAACTCGACCACGTCCGAATAGTGCGTCCGGTCCGGATGGATCAGGTGGCACGCGTGGCCGCTCATCCGCGCGGCGAAGCACGTCGCGCCGCCGAACGTCCGGCCGCTCGCCCGGAACCCGTCGATCCGGAGCCCGGACCAGCTCCCGACGATCTCGACCTTGCGCAGCGCCGGACCCCCCACGCGCACGTTGAGCGTGCCGGGGTACGGCGAGTAGCCGAGGCGTTCGGTGAACTGGACGACGTAGCCGGGCTGGCTCAGGTAGTAGCGGCCCTCGCCGAGCCCGGACGCGACCTTGCCCGAGAACGAGATCCGCGCCGGACCCTCGAAGATCCGGTGGTACGATCGGTACTCGGCGCGCAGGAGCGCCATCGCCGCCGGGGTCAGGAGCACCCGCTGGCGCCGCTGGGCGAGGGACCGCGTGACGAGCCCCCGGGCCTCGAGCTGCACGAGGTAGCGGTCGGCCGCCTGCTGGCTCACGCCGATCCGCTCGCCGATCTCCCCGGACGTCACGACCACCGGGCTCTGGTCGGCGCCCGCGAGGGCGAGCGCCTTCAGGACCGCGAGCGTGTCCCCGCGCGGGCGGGGCCGGGGGCGGGCGACCGGCGTGGCGGACTTCGGCACAGGCTCACGCCGTCTTCGGGGGAACGGCCTCGGGCGCGTGGAGGGTGACGACGTTCGAGCCGCGCAGCACGACGCGGCCGAGGTGGCGGGTCATGCCCGCGGCCGATTCCTCGGTGTCGTCCAGCACGAGGTTCATGTGCTCGTCGAGGCCGAGCAGCTTGCCGGTCAGCTGGCGCGAGTCCTTGAGCAGCAGCGTGACGCGCTGCTCGAGCACGCGCTCGAGCAGGTGGGTGGGCGCGGCGGCCATCGAGAGAACCACCGGTCGCGGGTCATAGCCTTTGCCGGCCCGCGGGACGCCGCCGGGGGGTCGCGTGGGCGCTCGCCTCGACCCGGTCGAGCCAGTCGCCGACAAGCGCCACGGCGAGCGCGTTCCGGTCCTCCCAGAGCCGGTGCGAGGCCCCATCGAGGAGGGCGAAGGTCGCCCGCGGGAAGTCGGGCACCAGATCCCAGTACGTGCGGTAGCGGAACGGCGCGTCCTGCCGACCGAGCAGGAACAGGGCCGGGGCCAACACGCGCCCCGCGCCGCGATAGAGCGGGACCGAGACGTCGCGGAACGGAAGGCCCGTGAGCCACTCGGTGTCCTCGGTGTACGGGGGGAGGCCGCGGGCGAACGCAGACGTCACCTGGATCGACGGGGTGCCGTGGGCCCGGTCGCGGCGCTCCTCGAGCGGGCGGTGGTTCACCTCGGGAACGCTGAGCAGCAGCCCCTCGACCCTCGAGCGGCGGCGGCGCGCGATCGCGAGCGCGAGGTACGCGCCGAACGAGATCCCGCCCAGGGCGAACCGTTGCTTCCCCACCAGCGCGTCGACGAACTCGAGGAGCACGTCGAGGTAGTCGTCCAGGTCGCGAATCCGGGGGCTCCCGGGCGACCTCCCGTGGCCCGGCAGGTCCGGGTAGATCCGCCGCCACCCGGTGCGCCCCCGGAAGGCTGGCTCGACCAGGACCCGTGCCCGGGCGTGGTCGCCGGGACTCCCGTGAAGCAGGAAGAAGGGGCGGCCGCGGCCG
>JASHQY010000068.1 GCA_030038885.1 Thermoplasmata archaeon
CGGCGGGTCTCGGCCCCGCCGCCGGTCCCGACGCCCCCGCCGGCGGCCCGGCCGGGGGCGCCGCGCCGCCGCCGCGCCGACCGCCGGATGGGCGGCTGACCGGGCGCTGCGCGTGGCCGTCAACCTTTATCTTCCGAGCCTCCGCTGGCGCGCACGGGACGCCACCGTGACCGAGACCCGAGAGGAAGCGCAGTTCCGCGAGCACCTCGCCGAGATGCGACGGGCGGCCGGAGGGATCGGCCGCGATTTCGCGAGCGAGTTCTCCGACCTGGACGAGAAGATCGAGCGGCTCGGCCACTCGACCGCGAAGGAGGCGAAGTACCTCGCGCTCGACATCCAGGACGACTTCGCCGCGCTCGGGAAGGCGATGGACGAAGAGGTCCGCCGCTTCCCCCAGCACCTCGCGAACGCGGGCGCCGCGATCGGCGCGAGCGCGTCGCGCGCGGGGGCCGCGACCCGCGACGCGTTCGTCGAGGCCGGCCACCGGGCGAAGGAAGGCACGCGGAACGCCCTCGCGAGCGCCGCGGGCGTCAAGCGGACGCCGATGCGCGAGTGGTCGGCGCCGACGACCGGCGACGACGAGAAGTCGTAGACCGCTCCGCCCGCGCCCGCTCGGCGGCGACGCGCAGGTACTCGGGATCGAGGTCGAAGCCGACGAAGTCGACGTCGCAGCGCACCGCCGCGACCGCCGACGCGCCGATCCCGACGAACGGGTCGACCGCGCGGCGGATGCGGGAGAGCCCATGGAGCCGAAGGCACCACTCGGGGAGCTCGGGCGGGAAGGTCGCCGGGTGCGGCCGGTCGCGCGCGCGGACGCGGATCGTCGAGTACGGCAGGAACCAGGTGTTGCCGCGGCACCGGCGGCCCGCCGCCCCGGTGCGCCAGCGCCTGACGTTCGACGGGTCCTGGTACGGGACCCCGATCGCGAGGCGGTCGAGCCGCACGTCGCCCCGCCGCGAGAAGTGGAAGACGTACTCGTGGGCTCCGTGGAGGTAGCGCGCCGAGACGAGCGGCTTGTAGTGGCCGAGCGCGAGGTCGCGCTCGAGCGCCGCGGCGCGGCCGGCCGACGCCCGGTCGATCGCGATCGACTTCACCCAGTGGATGACGTTCTGGAGCACGAACCGCTCGCCGACCCGCCGCGCGACGTCGAACGGCAGCCACGGGTCCGTCGGGCTCCCGCCGACGTTCAGGAAGAACGAGCCGTCCGGCGCGAGGACGCCGTCGACCGCGGCCGCGACCGTCCCGATCCAGTCGAGGTACTGCGCGCGGGGGCGGCGGTCCTCGTACGAGCGGTAGGGGACCCCGCGGTTGTACGGCGGGCTCGTCACGACGACGTCGGCCGTCCCGGCGGCGACGCGGCGCCCGAGGCCGGCGACCGCCTCCTCGCACCAGAGCTCGACCGCGCGCCCCCGCCCGAGCGGGACCCGGGCGTACGGGCGGTCCATCGGCGCCGCCGAGGCGCGCCCGCGAATACGCTTATCGCGTCGTCGGGGGGGTCGCCGGGGGCTTCGCCCGCGCCATCTCGGCCCGCGCCTCGGCGAGCGCCTTCTCCGGTTCCTTGTAGTAGTAGGCGACCAGCTGGCCGACGTCGCGGTGGGTGAACGGCTTGAGCCGGGTCGCCTGCGCGTCCCGGAAGACGAGGTAGTCCATCATCTCCGCGCGGTTGCGGACCTCGCGCTCCATCTCCTTCATCGAGAGGTTCTTCATCATCGCGACCCGCTCGTAGATGTACGAGTGCCCGCTGTAGAGGAACGTGTCGTCCGCCGGGTTCCACGAGTAGACCGAGTTCGTGATCAGCTCGTTGGTCTCGGGGTCCAGCCCGACGATCTCGGTCAGCGACTGGACGCGCCGGGTCATCTTCGTGCCGACCTTGACCTGCCGCTGGAGGAGCACGAGGTTCAGCGCGGAGACCAGCGAGCGCGGCAGCGAGATCGGCGGGTTCTCCATCCGGTGGACCATCGCGCTCACGCTTTCGGCGTGGAACGTCGTGTAGCAGGTCTTCCCGGTCGCCATCGCCTGGAAGACGATGAACGCCTCCGCCCCGCGCACCTCCCCGACCATCAGGTACTGGGGCCGCTGGCGGAGCGCGGCGGCGAGCAGGTCGAACATGTCGATCTCGCCCGGAGCCTTGCCGCTCGTCAGGTTCTTCGCGCCGAACCCGGCCCGCGTGAGCGACGGGACCCAGTTCTCGTGCGGGAGGTTCAGCTCGCGCGTGTCCTCGATCGAGACGATCTTCATCTGCGGCGGGATGAACAGGAGGGTCGCGTTGAGCGTGGTCGTCTTGCCGCTCGCCGTGCCGCCGCAGACCATCATCGACTGGCCGTTCTCGATCGCGATCCAGAGGTACGCCATCATCTCGGCGCTCATCGTCTTGAACTTCTGGAGGTCGACCGGCGTGAACGGGTTGTCGCGGAACCGCCGGACCGTGAACGAGCTGCCGCGCTTCGTCACGTGGGTCCCGAGCGTCGCCTGGAGCCGCGAGCCGTCCGGCACGGTCGCGTCGAGGATCGGGGCCGCGACCGAGATGTGCTTGCCCGAGCGCTGGGCGAGCCAGATGACGTAGTCGTCGAGCTGCTTCGAGTCGTGGAACTTCAGGTTCGAGCGGATCGAGCCGTACTTCCGGTGGTAGATGTACAGCGGGATCCCGACCCCGTCGCACGAGATGTCCTCGACGTCGGAATCGGTCATCGGGACGTCGACGATCCCGTAGCCGATGAAGTCCCGCTCGAGCGTGTAGAGGATCCGGCCCTTGGTCGTCGGGCCGGGGCTCAGCTCCCACGCCTGGAGCTGGCGGTCGACCATCTTCCGCAGCTCGCGCCGCTTGGTCTCGGCGTCGATCTCGGGCAGCGGCTCGAACGCGTCGATCAGGACGAGGCGGAGCCGCTCGGTGAGGTCCCGCTCGATCGGCGAGAGCGGCGGCTCGATGACCTCGTAGAGGTACTCGTTGCGGGTGTTGTGGTAGGAGATCCGCACGTAGGAGATCCCCGGGCGGATCGGGGCGAGGTCGAGCTCCTTCTGGGCGGGGTCCGTGATCGGCGGGATCGGTGTGATGTCGCCCTGCCCCTGGCCCGAGACCCCGAGGCGGGCGAGCTTCACCGGGCGGGGCTCGCTCGATCCCTTGCGCAGCGAGGCGCCGAGGCGGAGCCACGCCGACGAGCGGGGGGCCTTCTTCGACCGGCCGCCCGGCTCCGGGGTCTCGGAGGAGTCGGGCGCGGGGGCGATCGTTCCGGACATCGGACCTCGCCTACCCTCCCGCCGGGCCGACGTTGAGGATCGGCACGATGAACCGCATGATCACCCAGCCGACCGCGAGCATGATCGTCGCGTGCTGGAGCCCTTCGGCGATGCGGCCGTTGTAGAGCACGCCGGCCATGATCCCGTCGCCCACCGCGTGGACGATCACCGCGACCATGAACGCGAGGAACAGGATCGGGACGAACGTGAACTGCAGCGTGATCGCGCCGGCGGAGCTGATCGACGACGAGGAGATCCCCTGGCCCGCGGTGATCATCTGCGGCAGGAAGACCGCCGCCATGATGTAGATCGTGACGAGGAAGACGAAGAACGCGATGTAGATGACCGTCACGTAGGTCAGCATCGAGATCTGGCGCGCGGCCGCCTCGAGCTGGGTCTCCCGGGTGTCGTGCGCGACCATCGTCAGCACGTCCGCGACGTTCCCGCCGGCCTCGTTCGCCCGCGTGATGATCGAGACGACCCGGCGGACGAGCGGGGTCGGGACCCGCTCCTCGAACAGCCGGAGGGCGGTCGCGACCGGCACGCCCCACTCGAGCTGGCTCGCCATCTTCTTGATCTCGTCGGTCAGGAGGCCGTAGCGACCGTTGCTCGCGACGACGATCGCGTCCGGCAGGGTCATCCCGAATCGGCCGGCCTCCGCGACATCCCGGAGGAAGTCCGGGAGCCGCTCCTCGATCTTGGAGATCCGGCGCAGCTTCGCGCTCATCGCGACGCCGTACGGCGCCATGAACACGAGCAGTCCCAGGACGAGGAAGTCGAGCGCGGGGTTCGCGCCGGTCCCCTCGCCCGCGCGCAGCTGGATGTTCATCACGCCCGCGAAGTTGAGCCCCGCGATCACCCAGAGGATCGCTCCGACCACCGCGCCGGCGATCAGGAGGATCGTCTCCCGCGTGATCGTGACGGAGTCGGCGCTCGCGGTCGCGCGGCCCGAGAGCGACGCGACGCGTCGGGCGGAGGACGTCGCGGTCGCCATCCTACATCTCCTGCGCGAGCGTGTACATAAAGAAAATGAAACCGAACTGGGACATCGGGATCATCAGCCCCACGATCGCCCAGAGGATCTCGATCATGAACGAGCCCCCGCCGCCGATGATCGCGAAGATCGCGATGATGATCACGAGGAACAGCGGGAACGCGACCACGACCGTGACGAACGTCTCGGCGAGGAGCCCCATCGTCTCGACGCGCTGGAGCTGGGCGAGCTTGTTCTCCCGCTCGTACTGCTCCGCCTTGAGCAGGAAGTAGGGCTTCAGCTGGCCGCCGCTGGTCGCGGTCGTCACGACGCCCTGGAGGAAGTCCTGGAAGCGCTTCGACGGGCTCCGCTGCGCCCCGTTGCGGATCGCGGTCAGGATGTCGACCCCGAGGAGCTCGGTGTCCCGGCTGACCCACGCCGCCTCCTCGGCGACCTCGCCGTAGATCTTCTGGCGGCCGAGCTCCTTGAAGATCTGGTCGACGTTGACGTCGGCCGACGCCATCGCGCTGACGAAGCTCATCGCGGGGCTGATCCGCTGGTCGATTTTGCGGCCCCGCGTCTTCGCGACCGACGCGGGCATCCCCTGGAGCGCGAAGAACGCGCCGACCGAGGCGAAGATCGGGAGGGCGACCGCGATCAGGACGCCGAACAGGAAGACGCCCGACGAGATCAGGAGGAACCCGATCGCGGCGCCGGCGACGACCGTCGCGATCGCGACCACGACCGTCGTCGCGTAGACGGTCGCCAGGTACTCGTCCGCCCGGATCCGCATGTGGGCCTTGAGGAGGTTCTCCTCCAGGATCGGGTCGGGCGGTTTCGCGAGGACCCGTCCCTTGAACGTCCGCCACGCCCACTGCTGGAACCCGGTGAGCGTCGAGTGCGTCGGCTGCTGGCCGCGCCGCAGCCGGACCGGGCGGACGGCCGGATCCGCCGGGGCCCGGACGGCGCGCGCGTTCGCGGTCGGGGTCGCCGGCACGATCGCTAGGCCCCCTTCGCCGGCGCCGAGAGCGCGCCGATCCGCGCCATGACCTCGTTCGGGTCGCGGTAGTACTGGGCGATCGTCCGCCACAGCTGGCGGTAGTCGGTGATCTGGTGCTGGACGAGGTAGCGGATCACCGAGCTGCGGCGCTGGAACTCCGCCTCCATTTCGTCCGGCGTGAAGTTCTTGATCTCCATGATCTTGTCGAACAGGAACGAGTGCCCCTTGAACACGAACCCGTCGGTCGCGGGGTCCCACTCGTAGACCGTGTTCGTGATCAGCTCGTTGGTCTCGGGCTCGAACCCGACGATCTCGAGGACCTGCTTCAGCCGGCGGACGACACCCTTGTCGGTCCGGGTCTGGATCTGGATGATGACGTTGTTCAGCGCGGACAGGAGGATCCGCGGGGTATTGATCGGGGGGTTCTCGAGGCGGTTGACCATCGATTTCACGCTGTCCGCGTGCATCGTCGAGTAGGTCGTGTGGCCGGTCGCCATCGCCTGGAACATCGTGTAGGTCTCCTTGCCGCGGACCTCGCCCACGATGATGCGGTCCGGCCGCTGGCGCATCGCGGCGCGCACGAGGTCGAACATGTCGACCTCCCCCGCGGCCTTCCCGTCGGCGCCGCGGTCCCCGGTCCCGCTGCGCGTCGCGCCGGGGATCCAGTTCTCGTGCGGCAGGTTGACCTCGCGGGTGTCCTCGATCGAGACGATCTTCGCGGTCGGCGGGATGAACAGGGCGATCGCGTTGAGCGTGCTCGTCTTGCCCGCCGCCGGGCCCCCGCAGATGATCAGCGACTCCCCCTGCTCCGCCGCGAGCCAGAAGTACGCGACCATCTCCTCGTTCGCGCTCCCGAGCATCACGAGGTCGACCGGGGTGAACGGGCGTTCCTTGAACCGACGGATCGTGAAGCTCGCGCCCCGGGTCGTGATCTCGCGGGCGTACGTCGCCTGGACCCGGTGGCCCTCGGGCGTCGTGCCGTCCAGGATCGGCGCGGACACGCTGACCGACTTCGAGCAGCGCTGCCCGAGCATGACGATGAACGAGTTCGACGCGTTCTCGTCGGTGAAGACGACGTTCGTCTTCATCGACTCGTACTTGCCGTGGAAGATGAACAGCGGCACGTCGACGCCGTCGCACGAGATGTCCTCCACCTGGGGGTCGAGGATCAGCGCGTCGATCGGACCGTAGCCGACGAAGTCGCGGAGCACGTAGTAGATGATCCGCTCCCTCGAGATCGGGCTCAGCGTGATCCCGCGCGTCCGGAAGTATCCCTCGGCCTCCGCGCGCAGGTACGTCCGCTTGTCGGCGGTCGAGAGCGTGCCGACGTCGCTCCCGAGGATCTTCCCGAGCGTGGTCTTGACGTGCTCGACCAGCTGCTTCTCCCGGGGGGTCAGTTGCGGCTCGATGACCTCGTAGAGGTACTCCTTGTTCCGGTCGTTGTAGCTGACCCGGGAGTACGAGTACGGCGGGTTGACCGCGCTGACCTCGATCTCCTTCATCGTCGGTTCCGGGAGCGGCGGCATCGCGGTGATGAACGTCCCCGGGACGTCGGTCGGGGTCTCGAGGGGCCGCGCCGCCTCGAGCGGCGAGGGCTCCGCCTCCCCGACCCCGGACCGCGGGATCTTCACGCGCACGGACCCGCTCGCCATCGGTCTACGTCGCCCCCACGCCGAGGGTCACCTGCACCCCGGCGACCCAGGTCTCGGCGTACGAGATGCCGTAGAGCGTGAACCCGAGCACGGTCGTCTGCCCGTTCGAGGCAAAGCAGTTCCCCGTGAAGGTCGAGGTCGGCGCGAGCACGGGGTAGAGGGCGGGGACCTTCGCGGTGTAGCTTGCGGAGTAGTTCAGCACGTCGTACGGAAGGTAGCTGGCGCCGGTCGTCGAGGCCGTGTGCAGCGGGAGCCCGCTCGAGATCAGCACGCTGTAGAGGTAGGAGTTCCAGGCGCAGGGATCCTGCGTGCCGATCTCGAAGTAGAACGTGAACGGCGAGCCGCCGCCGTTCGAATCCTGGACGGTCGAGTACTTCAGCTGGCTGTACACCTCTTCCGAGCCCTGCCCGACGATCGAGGACGAATTCCCGTAGAGCTGGAGGAAGCTGCCGGTCACGGTCGTGTTCGCCCCGACGGTCGAGATGTTGAGCGGGGGCGGGACCGCGATGACCTGGTAGCCGATGCTCTGGCTCTGGACCACCGCGTCGTCCTGGAAGTAGAAGTTCTCGGGAGTGTAGTAGCGGTTGGGCAGCTGCATCTGCAACGAACCGGTGGCGATCGCCTGCGCGAAGTTCGGGTAGCCGCCCGGCCCCGTCGACTCCGTGATGTTGACGAACGCGCAGAAGGCCGGGCTGATCGGCTGGCCGTACTGCTTGGTCGAGGTCGGGAGACCGCCGTTGCCCGGGTCGATCTTGGCGCCCGAGTTCGAGTAGAACGCGACGCCGCCTGCGCCCGGGCACGAGTTCGGGAGGAACGTCAGCGTGCCCTCCGTCGGCTGCGCGATCAGGGGCACGCCCTGGCTGGAGATCGGGAACGGAGTGCCGACCGTCTGCGGTCCGTCCAGGGCGTACTGCTCGTCAATGATCGACTTGAACGTCGCGAACGAGGTCGAGGACTGCGCGACGAGGAGCGACTCGTTGTCGGTCATCCAGAGCGGGACGTACTGGGTCAGGAAGATCCCGAAGAGCGCGAAGAACACGAGCAGGGCCAGGAGGGTCCCGATGACTGCGACGACCCCGCGACGTTCGTGGTGCAGCCGGCGGGCCCGGCGATAGCGTCGCCCCGCGCTCGGGCTGTTCGTTCCCCCCATCAGACGGACCGACCGGGGCCGCCGGGCCCCGGGCATCGAGAATTAGGCCCGGTTCGTCTATAAATACATGGGGGACGGGAAGGAGGCGGAACCCGTCCGGGCGCGAATCCTTTACCCTGCCAACGCTGCGGGAGGGACGATGAGCCTCCGGGAGATCTCGCTCTCGCTCCCGAACCGTCCCGGTTCGCTCGCGACGATCGCGCGGACGCTCGCGAAGGAACGGATCAACCTCGCCGCGATCAGCGTCGACTCGAGCGGAGCGCGCGGCCGCGTGCGCCTGATCGTGAGCGATCCCGACCGGGCGATCGACCTGCTCTCCGCCACCGGGGCGAAGCCCGAGGCCCGGGAGATGATCGCCGTCCGCCTCGAGGACCGTTCGGGGAGCTTCCTCCAGGTGCTCGAGACCCTCGCGAAGGGGAAGGTGAACGTCCAGAGCGTCGCGATCCTGGTCGCACGGGAGGGGAACCACCCGCTCGTCGCGCTCTCGACCAACGACCTCGCGCGGGCGCGCCGGTTGCTGCGGCAGGCCGGGTTCGCGAGCCAGCTCGCCGACCAATTGGTCTCGAACCCGGACCTGATCGCGGCCGCCCCAACGATCCCCACGGAATCGGTCGGCCTGCTCCTGTAGGCCGGCGTCGTGGCCCTCCGCATAAAGGGTAAGAGGGCCCCCTCCTCCCGACGGGACGCGCGGTTGTGGTCTAGTGGTTAGGACGGTAGCTTCCCAAGCTACCTACTCGGGTTCGAATCCCGACAACCGCATTCCTGTCGGGTGCGGGTCGTTCGCCCCT
>JASHQY010000010.1 GCA_030038885.1 Thermoplasmata archaeon
CCTCGGCGAGGTCCTCCCGGGGCACGGTGACGCGGGCCGAGGTCTCGCCCAGCAGTGTTGAGAACTCGTCAAGGTCGAACGGCCGCTCGAGCGCGATCAAGGGCATCGGTGTTCCGGTCGCGGGAGTTGGGGCCAGGCCGGAGGACGTGGGGGAGGGGGTGGAGGGGGTGGACGGGGTCCGGGCGACCGGGGGGGACGGAGCGGGCGGTCCCTTGACCGAGAGGGCGGGGTCCTTCGGGGGATACTTGTCGAGCACGGGGGAGGCGTCCCGGCCCACGAACCGTGGGGGGGCCGCCGCGCGGCGTCGTCCGGGCGGGGAGTGGGAGCGCTTCTTCCGCGGCGGGGTTCGCTGGCGCGGCATGCTCACCCCCCGGGAGACCCGTGAGAGGATAAACTACCGGGCGAGGAGGGTCTCACGGTGGGAGCGCCTACCAGGGAAGCGGTCTTCGGGCGCAAGGTCCGTCCAAAGGGCTGGTTTTCGGGGTTTGTAGCGAAGAAGACCGTGCGACCGTCCGTCACGGAGCGCGTTCTTTGTAGCGCTAGTGACGACACATGGATTATGTAGGTTGGAGTGGGTGGTGCGGAAGAGCCGCCCCGCATGCGGGGGGGCCCGAAATGGAGAAACGAGAATGCCGGCACGCGTGATGAAGGAGTTCCAAGCCCCCCGGGGCCTCCCCCGGAAGACGGCCTCGGTTTGCCCCGAATGCATCAAGGTCATCCCGGCGATCGTCCGGGAGAAGGACGGCCGGGTCATCATGGAGAAGACCTGCCGTACCCACGGCTACTTCTGGGACATCATCTCGAACGACGTCGACTTCTACCTCCGGATGGAGGTGTACGCGCACGATGGGGTCGGCTACGAGAACCCCTACTACGACAAGTTCCGCGGATGCCCGACGACCTGCGGAATGTGCAGCCACCACAAGTCCCACACGGGCCTCGCGCTGATCGATCTGACGAACCGCTGCAATCTGAAGTGCCCGGTCTGCTTCGCGAACGCGAACGCCGCCGGCTACGTCTTCGAGCCGACGCGCGAGCAGATCCACTTCATGCTGAAGACGCTCCGGGAGCAGAAGCCGGTCGGAACGGTCGCGGTGCAGTTCTCGGGAGGGGAGCCGACCCTGTCCCCGCTCTTCCTGGACGCCGTCTCGATGGCCCGGGACCTCGGGTTCAAGCAGGTCCAGGTCGCGACGAACGGTATCCGGGTCGCGAACGAGCCCGGCTTTGCCCAGGCGTGCCGCGACTCGGGCCTCCACACGCTCTACCTGCAGTTCGACGGGCTGGACGACGAGATCTACCGGAAGGTCCGGGGGGTCCCGCTGCTGAAGGTCAAGCAGAAGGCGATCCAGGCGGCCCGCGAGACCCACTCCTCGGCCGCCGAGCTCGCGGCGGGCAAGCCGGACAAGCCGCTCTCGGTCGTGCTCGTCCCGACGCTGGTCGGCGGGTTCAATGAGAAGGAGATCTGGCCGACCGTCAAGTTCGCGATCGACAACATCGACGTCGTGCGGGGCGTCAACTTCCAGCCGGTCGCGCTGACCGCGCGGATCCCCGACAAGGACCGCTTCCAGATGCGGTTCACCCAGTCGGACCTGGTGCGGATCCTGTGCACGGAGGGGCCCTTCGAGAAGTCGGACTTCTTCCCGGTCCCGTCGGTGGCACCGATCTCCGAGCTCGTCTCGATCATCCACGGGGAGGAGAAGATGACCCTGACCACCCACCCCGGCTGCGGGTGCGCGACGTTCGCCTTCATCTCCCAGGACGGGCAGAAGATCACGCCGCTCCCCCGGTTCATGGACGTCGACGGGTTCTTCGAGAACGTCGAGTCGATGATCGAGAAGTACCGGGACGCGCGGTTCTCGCGGGTCCGCACGGCCGTCGCGGGCGCCCGCCTGCTGCACGACGTGTCGAAGTTCTTCGATTTCTCGAAGGCTCCGGAAGGGCTCAGCGAGAAGAACTGCGTCAAGGTGATCGCGGGGATCTTCACCGAGGGGAACAAGGAAGCCCTCGCGAAGTTCACCTGGCGCACGCTCTACATCGGGAACATGCACTTCCAGGACGCGTACGACTACGATATCCAGCGCCTGATGCGCTGCGACATCCACTACGCGGTCCCGGACGGGCGGGTCATCCCGTTCTGCTCGTACAACTCGGGCCCGATCTACCGGACGGAGGTCGAGAAGAAGTTCTCGATCCCGATCCCGGACTGGCAGGCCGCGAAGAAGCAGGGCGGCTCGCCGCTGAAGACCATCGAGACGATGGGGGTCAACGGCGAGGTCGTGGTCGACCCCGAGTACTACAAGGTCCGGGCGCTCAAGGGCGCGCCGGGCATGTCCTCGGCGTAGGGCATCGCCCGGGGAGGTTCCGCCTCCCCGGTGACAACCCCTTCGGCCGTCTATTCTTCGACCCCTTCGAACAGCGTGGCGCCCGCGCGCCGCCACCGCTGCGCAGCCGGCCCAGAGGCACGGCCCGACGACCCGAGTCGCTGGTCGATCCGCCGCCAGATCGCCGTCGCGGGGACCGGGGAGGGGGCGGCCGCGCGCGACGGTTTCGCGTCGGCGTGCTCGCCGAGCCAGCGGACCGCCGCCTCGATGTGCTTGCACGTGCCCAGCCCGCGCCGGGCGAAGTCCGTGCACGTGCAGAGCGCGACGTCCCGCCCCGGGAATTCCGGGAGCATCACGAGGTACCCCGTGCCGTGCAGCGGGTTGCGCACCTCGAGGAGAGGGTACGGCTGCCGGGAGCGGAGTCGAACATCGAGCGGCTCCTCGAGCGAGCGGGTCCGTCGCTGGTCGACCGCGTCCGGCCGGGCCGGCGGAGGGACGCGCCGCCCCGGCTCGCGGGCTCGGGGGGACATGCCCGCCCCAGGGCCCCCGGCTCCTTATCCCGCGCGGTCGGTCGAGGGAGACCGGGCAAACGTAGAAATGGCGCCAGCACCCCGTCCTCGCCCATGACGCGCTCCCGGCCGGTGGGGGCCGGCGCCCACGTCGGTCACCGATGATCAACGCCACCACCGAGTTCATCACCGGCCTCTTCCTGCTGGTGGCCTCCGCGGTCATCGTCGGGGAGATCTTCACCCACTTCGGCCAGGCCGCCCTGGTCGGGCAGCTCCTGGTCGGGGTGCTCCTCGGCCCCACGCTGCTCGGCGACACGCTCGGGATCACGTCGGCCAGCGTCGCCCCGGAGTTCACGGGCCTCCAGACGCTCGCGACGTTCTTCATCCTCCTGATGGCCGGCCTCTCGGTGAGCCCGAAGGCCCTGCGGGAGACGGGGCTCCCCTCGGCGCTCCTCGGCATCGGGATGTTCTTCATCCCGTTCCTCTTCGGCGCCGGCCTCGTCCACCTCCTGTACCCCCAGTTCGGCTCGCTGCTCGACCTGTTCGTCGCGCTCGCGATCTCGATCACCGCGCTGCCCGTGCTCGGCGTGATGCTTCGGGAGTTCGACCTGCTCGACACGCGGTTCGGGGTCACGCTCCTGAACGGATCGGTCGTGAACGAGCTCGCGGCCGTTACCGTGTTCGCGATCCTCCTCCGCCTCGAAGCGCGCGGCGGGAGCGCGCTCGGCAGCATCGGGATCGCGGTCGGGACGGCCTTCCTCTTCCTCGGCACGGTCGTCGCGGCCTACTTCGTCCTGCGGTACCTGGGCGACCGGCCCGGATGGAAGCGGTTCGTCCAGCGGTTCCGCGCCACGTGGAACACCCGCGAGGCCGGGTTCGCGCTCCTGATCGTGGTCGGCCTCGCGTCGGCCCTCTACTCGCAGTTCCTCGGGCTGACGTTCATCGTCGGCGCGTTCTACGCGGGGATCCTGATCACGCCCGAAGTCACCGGCCCGAAGGTGCACCGATCGATCAGCCTGGTCTTCGACTCGGTCACGTGGGGGTTCTTCATCCCGCTGTTCTTCGCGCTGGTCGGCTACGACACGAACTTCCGGCTGATCGGCATCAGCTACGTCGCGCTGATCGCGTTCTCGGCGATCGTGATCTACGCGGTCGCCTCGAAGTTCCTGGTCGGGGCGGCGCTCGCGCGCGCGCTCAGCTGGTCGGTCGACGAGTCGTTCTCGGCGGGGTTCCTGATCACGAGCCGCGGCGCGGTCGAGCTCGCGATGGCGGTCATCCTCGTGGGGCTCGGAGTGTTCAACCAGACGGAGTTCACGATCGTGGCCGGTGCGGGTCTCATCACGACGATCGTCGCGCCGCTCGGCGCCCGGCCGTTCGTGACCGCGATGAAGGCGGCCCGGTACCGCGCGCGCAGGGCGGTCGGGCCCCCGCCGCCGGAGTGGGTCGGCACGGTCTACCTGCCGCCGGGGCCGGTCTCCGAGCGCCCGGACCTTCCGGTCACGGGCCGCTAGGTCGGCGGGGCGGGCCACCCCCCACCGCCTCGGCACGGTTATCTTCCCGCCGCCGCGTCCCGGTCGATGTCCGGCGAAGCGGCGGCGCCGAGGGCCCCGGCCCGGCGGGGACTGACCCGAATCCAGAAGATCGGGCTCGGTCTCCTCTCGACGCTGGTGGGCCTCGCGCTCCTGTCGTCCCTCCTCCCCTCGGCGCCCGAGCGGCTCGGCTACGTGCTCCCGGCGGCCGCCGTCGGTCTCCTCCTCCTCTGGATCGGGGGGATCCTCATGGGGATCGGAAGCCGGTCGTGACCGCTCTCCCGGGCGGGCCGCCACCGTGGTCGCTGGTCAGCGTCGACGTCGACGGGACCCTCACAACGGTCCATGGATGGCAGGTCATCGCGGGGCGCCTCGGCCGCCGTCGGGAGTTCGAGCGGACCCAGCGGCGCTTCCTCGCCCGCGAGATCGGAGAGGACGAGCACCTCGAGGACATGCTCCGCCTCGCCGAGGGTCGGCGGATCGAGGAGGTCGAGGCGGCGCTCGACGCGACCCCCCACCTCCGCGAGATCGCGGCGGGGGTCCGGCTGCTCCACGACCAGGGCTCCCGCGTCGCGCTGCTGACCCACAACCCTCCGTACATCTGCGCGTGGTACGCCCGCCGGTTCGGGTTCGACGACTTCGACGGAACCGGCGCCCAGCCGGTGGTGGACGGCGTGATCGGCCGGCCGAGCGCGGTGCGGGCCGACAAGCCCGCCGGCCTCGCGCGGCTGGCCGCGCGGGCCGGGACCTCCTGGGACCGGGTCGTCCACGTCGGCGACGGGTGGGCGGACGCGGCGCTGTTCCCCCGCGTCGGCCGGGGGATCGCGCTCAACTCCCGGCTGCCGGAGGTCGATCGGGCCGCGGACCTCGCGCTCCACACGTCGAGCTTCCGGGCGGTCGCACGCCGCATTGGGTCCCTCGGTCCCCGGACGTGAACTCTGACCCCCGGTTCTCAGAATTCTTATAGCAGGGAGCCCGCCTCGGTGGGCCGATGGAGTACGTGATCCTCCGGGCGATCCACCCGTCCTGGCTCACGATGCAGCTCCCGCTCGAGGTCGGGGAGCTGATCCGATTCTGTCCGGAGGACCGGAGCGGCCCCGAGGCGAGCCGGGCGATCTCGTTCCTCGCCCGCGGTCCGGGGATCGTGCGGGTGATCGCCACCCACCCGGCCCGCGAGGCGCTCGCGGTCGAGACCGTTCGGGGGCGGCTGCTCGCGACCGCGCGCCCCGGCCAGCGGCGCATCTTCAGCCTCCCGACGGCGGTCCTCCGCCACCTGAACCTCCAGGTCTACTCCCGCGGACCCCGGGCGGGTCGGGGAACGGACGATCGAACGGTCTGGTTCGTCCCCGCGCCCGAGTACTACGAGTACCGCGCGGTCGTGGAGGCGGGCCGGGCCTGGTCGGGACCGTCGAACGGTCCGTTCGCCCACGTCTACGCCGCGAAGTCGCTGGTTCCCTTCCCGCGGGAGCTCGCCCAGCTCGCCGAGCTCGAGCTCCGGATCGAAGAGGAGGAGTGGCGGCCCGCGATCGAGACGCTGCAGCGCGTCGGGCGGGGTCGTCGGGTGGTCCTGTGAGCGGGGTCCCGGCCCGACGCCGAAGGGTTATCCGGCAGCTCCGGACGAGATTTTTGCCCAACGTTTTTATACGGTGACTTGGGATAGTTCGGGCCATGCGCGGACCGACGCCCGACGCGAAGCCGAATCCTCCGCGGTACACGCTCCGGAACCCCCTTCCGCTGCGGTCCGAGGCCGACATCCAGCGCACGCGGGCCGGCCTTCCGACCGACGCGGCCCTGACGGACGTCACGGGCCCGGTCGACTTCGACTCGCTCGCGAAGGCGATCCGCCGCTCGGTCGGACACGAGGGGATGCGTCCCGAGGACGCCCGCTCGATCGCGGCCCACGTGCTGAACTTCTTCGGGTTCAACGAGCGGATCATCGACAACGTGCTGGAGCCGGACGATCGCGACACGTTCTACATGCTCGAGGACACCGGCATCCTCGAGACCGAGCGCGACGAGACGACGCTCTACGACGGCCGGGAGTGGCGGATCCACTACTGGATGTTCCGCAAGGACCGGATCTTCGAGCTCGCCCGGGAGGAGAGCGCCGCGATGGCGGCCGCCGGCGAGCAGGAGATCGTCTACTCCTCGAACGCGGCGCGCTCGGGGGGCTTCCATCTGCCCCACGGCGAGCACGGCACCGGCCTCCCCGCCCACGCGGTCTACCACGAGCTCGGGGACGAGATCTGGCTCGAGCGCCGGCAGAACCCGATGGCCCCCCCGCCCCCGACGGGCCACGGCCGCCGGCACCCCGCCGACGAGTAGCCGGAACCGCTTAATCGGCGGGGCGGGTCGCGCCCGCCGATGCGCCGCATCCTCCTGCTCGCGCACCGCGTCCCGACGACCGGGAACTTCACGCTGAACGACCTCGCGGGGGGCGCCGGGCGGATGGACGAGGTCGCCCGCGCGGTCTCGACCGCCTTCACGACGTCGAACGACCTTCGGCGCGACACCGAGATGACGATCCTGTTCTCGTCCGAGCCCCCGCCGGCCGCCCGGAAGATCGAGCTCGTCGGGGCGCGCCTTCGCTACCTGAACCCCGACGAGCGCTCGACCGCGGCGCTGCTCAAGAACGCCCTCGTGCGCTCGATCGGCTTCCCGCGGGAGCTCGAGTCGTCCCCCGGCCTCCGGGTCGCCCCGGCCGATCCCGCGCGCGAGCTGGCCGCGTTCCTCCAGCGCCCGGGCGCGCTCTGGCTGACCGAGGACGGAACGCCCCTCGAGGACTCCCCGTTCGCCGGCGGCGACGTCGGCGTGGTCCTCTCCGACCCGTACGACCCGAGCGACGCCGAACTCGCGCTGCTCCGGGGGTCGAACGTCCCGCGACGTTCGGTCGGGCCGCGCCGCCTGCGCAGCTCCCAGGTGATCGACGTCGTGCAGAACGCGCTCGACCGGGCCGAGACCGAGCGCCGGCCGCCCCCTTCCGAACGCTAGCGGGCGACGAGCGAGGGAGGGCGCCCCGTGCCCGACCTCAGCGCGTCCCGCACGGTCCGGGGCCGCAGTCCCCCGATCACCGCCGTGAGGCGGACGACCTCCCGCGGTTCGGGGCGGATCCGCGTGCCGAAGACGAGCTTCTGCGGCTCCCCGAGGCGCTGGCGCATCGCGCGGAGCACCCGGTCGAGCGTACGGAGCGTCAGGTTCGCCCCGCCGTCGAGGTGGACGATCGCGGAGACGCCGTCGGACAGCTGGTAGTCGAGCAGCGAGTCCGAGAGCGCCTGCTGGACGAGGCGTTCGGGCTCCGACACGTGGTACTCGCCGACGACGAGCGTCGAGAGGCCCGCTTCCCGCAGGTGGTTCTTCAGGCTCGCGAGGTCGACGTTCAGCTGCGACGGGTTCTCGACCATGTCGACGAGGCTCGAGACCAGCGAGTGCAGGTAGGCGTTCCGCACGTGGAAGACGCGGTGGATCGGGAGCGACTCGAACCGGCGCAGCTTCTCGTTGGCGAGGGCCAGCAGGAGGCCGCCCATCTCCTCGAGCTCGCCGAGGGTCGCCTCGACGTTCTCGCGGCGGCCGGGGTTCGTGTCGAGCTCGACCTGGAACGGAAGGAAGACGACCGGCACCGGGAGCGTCTCGGTCGCCCGGAGCTCCCGAGCGAAGAACGGCAGGAGCGCGCTCCCGGTCCCGCCGCCGAGCCCGGCGAGCAGGAAGACGATCTCGAACGGCGCGAGCCGTCGGAGGACCTCCTCCTTGCTCTCCTCCGCGGCGCGGAGGACCGACGCGCGGTCCCCTCCGCTGCCCCGTCCCCGGAGCTCGCGCGCGCCGAGGAGGATCCGCTCCTCGACCCCCATCCGCAGCAGGTGCTTCGCGTCGGTGTTGACCGCGAACGCCCGGACCCCGGGGATCCCGAGGGTCACGAGGTCCTGGGCCGCCTCGCTACCGGCCCCGCCCAGGCCGACGACCGCGCACGGCGGGGCGAGCGCGAGGGACGCCCAGTTCTCGGGGGGCTTCGTGTCCGGGACCATCGGTGCCCCGACCGCCTAGGGCGGAGGGGAGCCCTCGGCGACGACCGGTTCCCCCTCCCGGCGATGGGGTCGGGCCGACGGGCCGAGCTGTTCGATGCGGCCGCGGATGTACTCGCGCACCGCGGAGCGCACCGCGTCGTCCACGCTGACCGAATTGCCCTCGCGGACGAACTCCTCGAGCCGGCGGTTGTCCTGGCGCGAGAGCTCGACCACGACCTTCCGGACGTTCTGCGGCGGCAGATTGAGCTCGATGTACTGCTCGAGGCCGTCGCGGATCGTATCGGAGATCGTCGGCGTGTCCTTCGACTGCTGGATCTGCTTGAGCTTCTCGAGCAGCTCCTGCGGTATCCGGACCGTGACGCGCTCGGACGTGTCGACCATGGACGTCAGACAAGACCCCGTTCTTTGTCTGACGATTGACATATCGCGCCGCTCGTATATGAATCAGCCGCTCCGCCTCCGTGGACTCTCGGGGAGTGCCGGCTCGCTCAGTGCCGGCGCTCCGGGCCGCGCCTCGGCCCGTTGCGGCGGAAGGCATAGCACCTTAACCTCCGGGAGCGCGTGTCGAGCCCCGAGAGCGGCGGATCGAGGACCGGTCGTCGGCCGCTCCGGTCGGAGATGGACTTCCGCCGCGGAACCGAACGGGCCCGCTCGGCGAGGCGGGGAACGTGAGCGCGCTCATTCCGGCGGGGCAGGTGCCGATCTCGGTCGCGCTCGTCGTCGTCAGCGGCGCCGTGGCGGTGGTCTTCTTCGCGATCGCGGACCGGCTCGCCCGTCGGCCGGTCTCCGAGAGCTCCCGCCTCGCCTCGTACCTGTTCGCCCTCTGGTGGATCGGGATCGGGACGTCGGTCGCGATCAACGCGGTGCTGGTCGGGCTCGCGCTCACCGACACGCTCCCGTTCCCGCTCGGGATCTCGATCTACCTGGTGAGCCTGCTGGTCGACTGCGTCTTCCTCGCGGCGCTCGTCTCCGCCCTGACGTACGTCTACACGGGGTCGTACCATCTGCTCGAGATCGGCGGGTTCTACCTCGCGTTCTACGCGGTGCTCCTCGATTGGGCGCTCTCCCAATCGCCGGACGGGCTCTCCCTCCACGCGGGGGTCCCCGCGCTCGCGTTCACGGCCGCGGCGAATCCGGCGCTCACCGCGGCGGTCACGCTCGGCCTTCTCGTGCCGGGGGTCGCGGCCGCCGTCGCGTACCTCTCGCTCCTCCGGGAGACCGCCGATCGCTCGATCCGGTTCCGCATCGCGCTGGTCGGCGGAAGCATTCTGCTCTGGTTCGCCCTCGAGATCCTCGTTCCGTCCACGACCGCTTCGTGGGTGCTCACCCGGAGCGTGCTCGAGCTCGTCCCCGGGGGGTTGAGCCTCTTGGCCCTCATTCCGCCCGCGGGGGTGCGTCGCCGGTTCGGGGTGCCCGCCCCCGGCGGCAAGGAGGAGTACTACCGTCGTCGGCCGGCCGAGCGGTGAGGCCGCACGCCCACCCCCGGGGGGCGGACCTGCCGGCGTCTCGATAGTAAGATAACCCGCGCCCGCGCCTATTCGTCACGCGGCACCCCCCCCGCTCCCCGCTCCCGGGGGACGCCGCGCCAGGTCGACGATGGAGGCGTTCCGACCCTGCTGCGTCCCCCCGGTCCTCCGGACGAACGTCCCGTGAGCGCCTTGGTCCCCTCCTCCCAGCTCCCCTCCGCCGTGGCCATCGTCGTGGTGAGCCTCGGGGTCGCCGCGGTCTACGGGTTCGTCGGAGTGCGCCTCTATCGCCGGCCGATCGCGCCCGCCGCCCGGCTCGCCTCGACGCAGCTCGCCTTGTGGTGGGGAGGGCTCGGTGCGGTGACCGCGCTCGGCGGGATCCAGGTCGCGGTCGCCGTGGCCGGCGCGATGTCGTTCCCCCTGGCCCTGACGTTCTACCTGCTCAGCGTGCTGCTCGACTGCGCATTCCTCTGGGGCCTCGTCGGGTTCCTGACGTACGTGTACACCGGTCGATACCATCTGGTCGCCCTGAGCGGGTTCTACGCATGGTTCTACGTCACCGTGCTCTACTTCGTCTTCTCGAAGCAGCCCCACGCGGTCGCGATGGTCGGCGGCCAGGTCACGATCGAGTACCTCTCGGCCGTGGCTCCCGCGCTCACCGTGATCGTCGTGCTCGGCCTCCTGGGGCCCGAGATCGTCGGCGCGATCCTCTATCTGTCGCTGCTCCGGCGCACGCACGATGCCGCCCGGAGGTACCGGATCTGGCTGGTCGGCGGTGGGATCCTGCTCTGGTTCCTCCTCGACCTCTTCGTTCCGTCCTCGACGGCCAACTGGACGATCGCCCGCGGCGTCCTGCAGGTCATCCCCGGGCTGATGAGCCTCATCGCGTTCTTCCCTCCCGAGTGGGCACGTCGCCGGTACGGCGTGACGGTGGTGTCGAGCTCCGAGGGATTGGCGGAGAAGGCCGCCGGTAGCCCATGAGCGGACGTCCGTCCCCGCCGGCCCGCGCCGAGCCGGAGGTCCCGCCGGTCGCCGCGCGTCGCGGGGGGTCGCCCCAACGCATCTGGCCGGTGCTCGCGGCCGGCCTCCTCGCCCGGCGACCGGCGCCGTCGGGGCTGTTCGACGATCAGACGCGGCTGCTCCTCGATCTTCCGCTCGGAGTGCTCCTCCTGGTCGATGACTCGGGTGTCGTGCGGTACGCGAACGTCGCGCTCGAGCGCTTCCTGGGCTACACCCCCCGCGAGGTCGTCGGGCGACCGGCCGAGGAGCTGTTCGTCAGCGCGTCGCGTCCCGGCGTCCTCCGGCTCCTCGAATCCCACGTGCCCGGGGACCCGACCGCGTCCGGAGAATTCCGCGGGCTGCGCAAGAACGGCTCGGTCCTTCCCCTCCAGGTGGTCGTGCAGAGCGCGGTCGTCCCGGGCATGCAGGGGTCCAAGGTGACCGGCCTCTACCTCCGCGACTTCGCCGAGCGCGAGAAGCTGATCGAGGCGCTCGCCGGGCGGGCGGCCGAGCTCGCGCGCTCGAACCGCGAGCTGGAGCAGTTCTCGTACATCGCCTCGCACGACCTCCAGGAGCCGTTGCGGATGGTCGGCAGCTACACGCAGCTGCTCGAGCAGCGCTACGCCGCCCAGCTCGACGACGACGCGCGGGAGTTCATCCGGTACGCGCAGGAGGGAGCGGCCCGGATGCGCCAGCTGATCGACGCGCTGCTCGCGTACTCCCGCATCGACACGCGCGGAGAGCCGTTCCGCCCGGTCGCGATGGACCAGGTCGTGTCGGTCGCGCTCGCGAACCTGCGCGAGTCGATCGCCGAGGCGAAGGCGATCGTCACTTCCGGGCCGCTCCCCGAGGTCACGGGGGACCCCGTGCAACTGGGCCAGGTCCTGCAGAACCTCCTCGGGAACGCGATCAAGTTCCGGGGGCCGAACCCCCCGCACATCGAGATCCGGGCCGAACGCCACGGACCGGACTGGGTCTTCTCGGTCCACGACGACGGGATCGGGATCGCGCCCGAGTACCAGGACCGGATCTTCGTGATCTTCCAGCGCCTGCACAGCCGCGAGGAGTACCCCGGCACGGGGATCGGACTCGCGGTCTGCAAGAAGGTCGTCGAGCGCCACGGAGGCAAGCTCTGGGTCGAGAGCACCGGTCGGCCCGGCGAGGGATCGACCTTCCGCTTCACGATCCCCGTCGACCGGACGAAAGCCGCTCCGGTGCCCGTGCCGAAGGTCGATGCGATCTCGTCCGAGTCGAAGGCCGAGGCGCTGACGATGATCGAAGCTCGCCTCAAGGAACTGGTCTAGCTCCGCGTCGACCGTATCCCTCGACGCTCGTCTCCCCCCGCCGTCCGGTCCGTGACTCGAGGTGGGCGCGAGCCCCCGTCCCGCGGCGGCTCCGGGCCACAAGACTTTACGCACGGACAGCGCTGGTCTCTGCATGCCGATGGCCGAAGTGCCGGTCGCCCGCCCTGCCCAGATCCTGATCGTCGAGGACAACCCGGCGGATGCCCGGCTGGTCCGCGAGGTGATGCGCGACAGCAAGATCCTGAACGAGATCCACTGGGTGCCCGACGGCGTGGAGGCGATGGCGTTCCTCCGTCGGCAGGGAAAGTATCCGGACGCGCCGCGGCCGAACCTGATGTTCCTCGACCTCAACATGCCGAGGAAGGACGGCCGCGAGGTGCTGCGGGAGATCAAGTCCGACCCCGATCTTCGCCGGATCCCGGTGGTCGTGATGACGTCCTCCCAGGCCGAGGAGGACATCGCGCGCGCGTACGACCACCACGCGAACTGCTACGTGCGCAAGCCGATCGACTTCGAGCAGTTCCACTCGGTCGTGAAGACGCTCGAGAACTTCTGGTTCTCCACGGTCGAGATCCCGACGCGGTAGCGCGCGGACGCCGGGGTACCGACCGATGGGGCCGCCGGCCGTACGGGTCCTGGTCGTCGACGACAACCCCGGCGACGCGCGCCTGGTCGAGTGGAGCCTCGCGCACGAGCCCGACGGGACGTTCGAGTGCGCCCGGGCCGGACGCGTCGCTGAGGCGCTCGCGCTCCTCGATCGGCGTCCGGCCGACGCGGTCCTCCTCGACCTGGGGCTCCCGGACAGCACCGGAGCGGATGGCGTCCGACGGATCCGCTCCCGGGCGCCCGAGACCGCGGTGGTCGTGCTGACCGGTTCCGACGACCCGCGGCGGGTCCGCGAGGCGCTCGCGGCCGGGGCCCAGGACTATCAGGTCAAGGGCGTGTTCCCGCGGGGCCATCTGTCGCGGGTGCTGCGCGCGGCGATCGCGTGCCAGCGCGTCGAGTCCGCGATCGGCCGCGGGGACCTTCCCGACCCGGAGCGCTGGGAGGCGCACGTCGGAGGGGAGGCGCTCGCCCTGTTCGCGGACGGCCGCTCTCCGCTCGTGAGCGAAGCGTGGGTCCGCATCACCGGGGTCCCCCGCGACGGGTCGGCGGAGCACCGCGCGCGCCTCGCCGGCCTCCTCGCGGCCGGACCGGTGGGCGAGACCGAGGTCGAATCGCCCGGACAGGGCCGTCGGACCGTCGAGTACGTCGTGCGCACGTTCGGCGAGGGCGGGGCCGTCCGGCGCCTCGTCCGGCTGCGAGCGCCTCCGTCGGCTCCCGCCCCGTCGTCGGGGCGCGGGGCCCCCGACGGCGAGGCGGTCCTCGACGCGGCGGCGTGGGATCAGCTCCGCGAACTGGCCGGTGCCGATCCCTCGTTCCTGCCCGCGGTGATCGACGCGTTCCTGGAGGAGGGGTCCGCCCTGCTCGCCGAGCTCCGCGCGGCCGCGAGCGCGGGCGATCGGGGCGGGGTGGAGCGCGCCGCGCACCGGCTCAAGTCGGCGTGCGCCCAGGTCGGTGCGCTCGATCTCGCGCGCCGTCTCGGTCGCCTCGAGCGCGAGAGCGCAGGACCCGCCGAGGGAGATCTCGGTCCAGAGATCGCGGAGATCGCCGGGGGCTTCCCGGCCGTCGTCGCGGCGCTGAAGCTCCGGCGCCCGGTGCAGTGACCTCGGGACGGTCCCGCTACGCGGCGCGCTCCTTCGCGACCTGCTGGAGGACCTCGCGGATCTGCGCGAGCCGGATCGGCTTGTGGAGGACCTCGAACGCCCCGGCCTTGATCAGCGCCTGGACCCGGGGGTCGTCGCTCGGGTTGCCGGTGCACACGACGACCGTGAGGTCCGGGCTCTTCCCGAGCATGTAGCGCGCGACGTCGTGGCCGCCCTGGTTGGGGTTCCGCGGCTGGTGGAGGAGATCGATCGGCCCCGGGCCCCGCGCCCCCGCCCCCTCCGAGAGCGAGATGTCGAGGAACACGACCTGCGGGTGGAACTGGTCGAACGCCGCGACCGCCTCGCTCGCCGAACCGGATTCTCGCACGCTCTCCGCCGGCACGCCCTCCTGGGAGAGCGCCTGCTTGATCGTCAATCGGACGGTCGGGGAGTCGTCCACGATGAGGTAGCGGAGCGAAGTCATGACCACCGGCCCGGGACGCCCGGCGCGCGGACGCCCGTCGTGGAAGAAGGCCGTTCGCGGGTAATAGTTGCTTCGACGCCCCCGAAGGCCCGGCCCGGGTCGGCGCGTCCGGTCGAGGGGTGGCGCCTACACCACGCGCAAGAGCCCGTAGGGGGCATTGTCGTGACCTTCCGTGAGGACGAACGTCGGCGTCCACGGGTCGGACCCGTGGAGGAAGATCCGCCCCTGGACCTGGCGGACGTGCAGCCGGAGCGCCGCGGTCGCGCGCAGGGGGTCGAGCAGGGGCGACTGGGACGAGCCGACCGCGATCGCGTGGATCGGGGAGCCGCGGACCGCCGCCTGGATCTGGCCCGGGAGGCGCTGCGCGATCTCCGGCGTGATCGCCATCCCCAGGGCGGTCGTGATCGCGACGAGGCCCTGGAGGAAGACGATGAACAGGCCGGGGGAGTCGGGGGTCGAGCCGGACCGCAGGAACTGGTCCATCCCGAGGTCGTCGGTCGGCGATACGGCGACCCCGTCGGCGGACGCGCCGAGTCGCACGATCGTCGACTCGAACTCCGACTTCCCCTCGTTCGGCCCGGCCGGGGGCAGGAGGAACCGCACCTGCTCGAGGAACCGGTGCCGCGCGATCGACCCGTGGAGGGCCTCCCACACGTCCTCGGGCAGCGTGCTCGCGTCGGGGACGAAGATCACCCGGCCGTTCCGCTCGACCGTGTGCGCGAGCATCGGAGCGAGCAGGAGATGGGGGATCTGGTTCGGCACGTCCTTCTCGACCTCCACCAGCGTCGACTTGCCCAGCGGGAGCCGTCCGAAGCTGTCGGCGAACGCCCTCGACCCGGGCCAGAGAAGGCCGGGGAGCTGGTCGGGGGCGGGGTTGAACCGTCCCCCCTGCAACTGCCCGTACGGCCGGACCGGAACGATGCACTCGAAGTGGGCCGACTCGAGCGAGAACGGGTAGAGCGGGTTCTCGATCCGCACGCCCCGGAGCTTGAGGATCGTCAGCCACCGTTCGAGGCGGCCCTGCACGACCTCCCGGCTCGTGACGGCCACCCCGTTCACCAGGTAGTCGAGCTGGGTCTGGTCCTCGCGCTCGAGCACGAAGAGGACATGGGCGCGCACCCGGCCGAGGCGTCGGAGCAGCGAGCGTTCGATCTCCCCGCGGGTCGGGAGGTCCGCGCCGCCGTTCCCATGGCCGAGATAGGACTCGACCAGCGCCTCCCAGGAGTCGATGACGAGGAGCGACGGCTGCTGGGGATCGAGGCGGCTCCACGCCTCCTGGAGGGGACCCGGGAGCCAGAGGAACTCCGTGAGCTCCCGGGTCGCGCTCGCGTCGTCGCTGAGCACGTTCCCCCCCGAGCGCAGCAGCGCTCGGGTCGCCTGCGAGAGGTCGGCGTTCTCGTCCGTGTTGTCGAGGACCTGGATCCCGTACCGTCCGTTCTGCCCCAACCAGGGGAACGCGAGCAGCACGTCGTCGCTCGGGACGCGATTCGTCACGAAGTGCCGCGCTCCCGCGAAGGACTGCAGCAGCGCGAGCGCGAGGCTGGTCTTGCCGGATCCGGGGGGTCCCCGCAGCAGCATCGACTGCGGTCCCGGGAGCTTGAGGAAGTCGACCAGCTCCCGTGGGATGGGTAGCGTCGCCCCCATGGCCACCCGAACTATGCGTACCCCCCGTTAACAGGCTTTCGATGCGGAGGGGGCCGCGCGCCGATCGGACGCGGGCGGCGGAGGCAGGGGTCGGCGCCCTAGCACGCACCCCGGCTGACGACCTCCTCGCACGAGGAGGCGGGCGTGACCTCGAGGCTGCCGACCTGAGCGAACGGCCCGAGGTACTGGCGTACCGCGGCCTCGTTCGGTCCCTCGACGATCACGTAGAGATGGTGCTGGCCCCGCGCGACGGCATCCCCGACGAGGTGGAGGCCGGCCTTCGACGCGTTGGGGGCCGAGAGGATCTGCAGGAGGAACGGGGCCATCCGGGGGTCGCCCGCAGGGCAGTGGTCGGCGGCGTGACGGTGTTCCGCGACGAAGAGCGCCATGGCCGAACCGACACGGGAGGGGGTCTTGCCGCTGTCGATGCGCGCAGCGTTCCGGTCGGCCGGCAGGATCGGCCTCTATCGACGGGTCCCGGCACCGGCGCACGGAAAGCCGTCGAGGAACGACCACCAGGCGCCGATCGCTTCCCGCGCGGAGCGCAGCGCGATCGCCCGGTCGGACGGGGCGCGTCGCAGCTCCGCCTCGAGGATCGCGCGTTCGGCGCGCGAGTGCTCGACGTCCGCGCCCGTGTGGACCCGGAAGAACTCGTGCGCCTTCGGGTCCGAGATCCCGTACATCGCACGGATCCCGCGGGACTTCTCGGCCGCGATCTCGGGGAAGATCGACTCGTACGAGTAGAGCGCGGCGAGCGCGCTGGCACTCCCCCAGGAGGTCAGCCGCTCGTAGGTGGACAGGAGCGCGCGGGTCGGCGCGGCCGGGCGCGCGCTCCGGGCCGCCCGGCGCGATACGCCGAGCCCCTCGGCAAAGTCGAGCCACAGTTCGGGATGGGTCGGGCTCCGTCCCTCCTCGTCGACGAGGTTGTCGAGCAGCACGCGGCGCTCGCTCGGATCGGCGAGGTGGGCGTAGGCCGCCGCGACGTAGCGCGGGAAGTTCGACTCGAAGTGGTAGTACTGGCCCGCGTACGACCTCAGGGTGTCGATCGACAGGTCGCCCCGGCTCCACGCGAGGTAGAACGGGTGCTTCAGCAGGTGGCGCTCGCGGAGCAGCTCATCGATCGGGGCAACGCGTCCGGGCATGCGCGAGGCAGGGAGTCGTCCTCTTTGTACGTTTCGGGCGCCGCGGCGGGCGCCGCCGACCATCGGCAGCGTATTGAACCCGTGGTCGGCTCGTACCGCCCACCGTGGCCTCGTTCCGACCGATCCCCGACGACCCGGCGACCGCGCTCCAGCTCGCGCGGACCGCGATCCGCTCCCGCAGCGACCCCGAGAGCGAGGTCGTCCCGTTCCTCTCCGCGGTCGAGCAAGAGATCACCGCCGGGTCGGCCCGCGGGATCCTGCGCGTCCGGGACGGCCGCGCCGTCGGGATCGCGCTCTGGTCCCCTCCCCAACCGGCCGGCCTCACGGTCGAGGTGCTGTACCTGGCCAGCGGGTGGCAGACGCCGGAGGAGTACCGCCGGTTCTACTCCGAGATCGAGGAGCGGGTCGGCCCGGTCGCGTTCGCTCCCGGCCGGCTCGCGGGGCTCTCGGAGCTCGCCGAGGACCAGGTGATGGCGGGCCTCGGGTTCTCCCGGTTCTCCCGGTCGGAGATGCGCTACCCTCCCGACGCGCCGCCCCCGCCCGAACGACCGGCCCCCGGCCTGCGCCGGGCGGAGGCCGCCGACGCGCCCGAGCTCGCCCGGCTGCATGAGGCGGCCTACCGGGGTCAGCTCGACCGCTACCTCTTCCAGCTGGATCCCGAGCCGCACCGCGACGCGGAGATCCAGGTGCGGGAGATCCTGGGCGGCCGGTGGGGCGAATGGCTCGCGGGCGCCTCGTTCGTGGTCTCCCCGAGCCGGCCGATCGTCGCGGCGACGCTCGTGGTCCGGGCGCCCTACGGCCCGCTGATCGCCGACGTGATGGTCGACCCCTCCCGGCAGGGGGAGGGCCTTGGCCGCGCGGTGCTGACCGCGACCGTCCGGGACCTGCGCGCCCGGGGAGAATCCGTGATCGTCCTCAACGTGACCGACGGCAACGATCGGGCGATCCGCCTCTACGAGCGCACGGGCTTCGTCCGCTCCCTGGGGCCGTCCCACGGATGGTACTCGACCGCGCGGGTCCCCGTGGCGCCGTCCCGCGCCTAGGACGCAGCCGCGCCGGAGGCGGTCTCCGCCTCTCGGGGGTGGAAGCCGAGGCGCCGGAGCGCGCCGAAGGACGCCACCATCACGACCCCGAGCGCGACGATCGCCCCGCCCGCGGTGAGGTAGGTGCCCTGCACGCCGACCGCGCTCGTGAGCACCCCGCCCGTGGTCTGTCCGAACGGCACCAGCGCGTAGCTCCCGACCTCGTCGGCGGAGAAGACCCGGCCCATCATCGCGTCCGGGACCGTCGCCTGCACGGTCGAGAGGAAGACCGTCATGATCATGCCCGGCATCATCCCGTAGACGAAGATCACCGGCAGCGCGAGCCAGATCGAGTGCACGAGGCCGAGCGCGAACAGTCCGCCGCCCATCGCGAGCGTGAGCCCGATGATCGACCGGCCCGCGTGGGGCTCGAACCGGAACCGGGAGATCAGCGTGAAGCCGAGCGCGACGCCGAGGGTCGACGCGGTGACCATCGCCCCGTACCAGATCCCCTGCGTGAGGCCGAGCCAGCTGCCCACGTAGAGCCCGAGCTCGACCAGCGCGACCGCGGAGAGGAAGTTCGTGAGCAGGGCGGCGACCGTGATCTCGAGCAGCTCGCGGCGGCGGCCGAGGTACGAGAAGCCCTCGAGCGCGTCCCGACCGACCGACCGGCGCGTCGGGGAGGGCGCCACCGACAGGTCGATGTCGACGAGCAGGAGCTCGACCTGGGTGCCGAAGAAGAGGACGAACGCGACCGCGAGCGCGTCGCCGGCGGGCGCGACCGTGAGCACGATCCCGACGATCAGGGTCGTCGCGGCGCTCACGATCGCCGCGCTCGTGTAGATGATCCCGTTCGCCCGCCCGAGGTCCCGTCCCTCGACCAGGCGGGGGATCGATGAGTTGTACGCCGGACGAAAGAGGGTCGCGCTCGCGACGACCGTCGCCCAGCAGGGGTAGAGCAGGGCCACCCACACCGGCAGGTAGAACCCCGGAGCGAGCGGGAGCGAGATCCGGCCCCCCGGCGCGAGCACCAGGTCGGCGGCCCCGCCCGCCACGCCGGCCAGCGAGACGAGGTTGACGACCCGCATCAGGAGCCCCCGGTCGTGTCGGTCCGCGAGGGCACCCGAGAAGAACGCGCTGCCGAACGTCGGGAGCGCGGACGACAGTCCGAGCAGCGTCAGCGCGTAGGCCCCGAACGTCACGCGCTCGCTCGCGGGGTAGGCGAGCGTGATCGCGAACAGGAAGACGACGAGCACCGACGCGGGCCCGGCGAGCTGCAACGCGCCGGCGCTCAGGAACGCTCGGAACGACGGCCGTTGGAAGAGGTCGGAATACCGGCTCAGAAGGCTCCTCCCACCCGGGAGTGCCGGACGCGGCTCGTCCGCGATAAGCCTTCCGCGCAGGCGGCGGCCGGGAGGGGGGCCGCATCGAAATGCGCTTGTAGCCGCCATCCGTCCGTACGGACCGCGGGGTCGATCGTGCGCCTAGTCCACCACGACGCGGCGACCGGACGGTTCCGCCTGCGCCTCGAGACCCCGAGCGACCTCTGGCGGATCACCCGGTTCGTCCATCCCGGGGAGGTCGTCGGCGCGTCGACCACCCGGCGCGACCCCGAGGCCCCGCCCGAGGTCGCCGGTGCCGAGCGGACCCGCCGTCGGGTGTTCCTCTCGGTCCGGGCCGAGCAGGTCGAGTTCCACGGATTCTCGAAGCACGTCCGGATCACCGGCCCGATCGTCGAGGGACCGTTCGACCTCGGCCGCCACCACACGCTCGATCTCGGGGAGGGCGACGAGCTCTCGGTCACGAAGCCGAGCCCGTCGGCCGCCGACCGGACGATCCTCGACGAGGGGCTCCACGGGGCGGACGACCCGACGGTCCTCGTCGCGGCGGTCGACTGGGGGGACTCGTCGCTCGTCCGCCTGCGGGGCCGCGCGATCCTGCCGGTCGCGGACGTGCGCCGCACGATCGCGGGCAAGCAGTTCGAGCGGGGCCAGAGCGAGAAGGACCGCGCGACGTACCGGGACGAGCTCGTCGCGCTCCTCCGGCGGGAGGGCTCGGGCGCGACCGCGGTCGTGATCGTCGGCCCCGGCTTCCTCAAGGAGGAGCTCCAGCGGCGGATCGCCGAGGTCGATCCGGCGCTCCACCGGAAGGTGAAGGTCTACTCGACCTCGGAGTCGGGGCGCGCCGGGGTCGACGAGCTCCTGCGCTCGGGTCGGGCGAGCGAGGCGCTGCGCGGGAGCGTCGCGGCCGAGGAAGCCGAGGCCGTCGAGCGGCTCGTTCGGGGGCTCGCCGGGGGTCGGCGGGCGGCGGTCGGCGCCGCGGAGGTCGCGGAGGCGGTCGGCGCGGGGGCCGTCGAGACCCTGCTCGTGTCCGAGTCGCTGCTCGGCGACCCGACGGTCGGCCCGGCGCTCGACCGGGCGCGCGCGTCCCGCGTCCGGATCTTCGTCGTCCGCGACGAGGGCGCGGCCGGCCGCCAGCTCGGCGCGCTCGGCCGGGTGGCGGCGATCCTGCGCTACGACTGGACGAGCGCCGCGCCGGCTACGGGATCGACTGGACCGCCTCGCGGAGGTCCTCGAAGCGGCGCTTCAGCTCCTTGAGCGTGAACCGGAGCGCCTCGCGCGGGGAGAGCGAGCCGTCCGTCTCGAAGCGGAGGAAGAACCGCTCGGTGTCGGGCTCGACCTTGATCGACCCGTGCTCGCAGGTCGCCTCGCACGCGCCGCAGAAGATGCACTTCGGCTCGTCCGTGACCGAGAGCTTCCCGTTCGCGAACTCGAGGATGTTCACCGGGCAGGAGCCGGCGGTCCGCTTGAGGCACGCGTCGGAGCAGCCCTCCTTGCGCTGGATCCGGACGTGGGGCCGCGGGTACATCCCGACGGCGTGCGCGACCTGCCACTTCGCGTGCTCGCGGGCGGTCCCGACGACCGCGGTCGCGTAGGCGAGGAGCGCCTGGCGGGCCCCGAGCCGGACGATCGGCACGTCGGGCTCGAGGATCGCGAGCCCGGCGTCCCCGAGCGGCACGACGTCCCGCGCGTAGACCGTGCACGGTCCCTTGCGGTCGACCGAGTACATCACCTGGCAGTGGGGGCAGCCGGCCCCGCCGCACGAGCACTCCGACTTCTTGCGGAACTCACCCAGGTCGGTCGGGATCGGCAGGAGCCCGAGGCGCAGCGCGACCGCCTCGTCGAACATGCTCGTCGACGAGTCGTAGTCCTTGCCGCTCGCCTCGTCCCGGATCGGGCCCAGGTGGAACTCGACGTCCTCGATCGCGAGCTTCGGCACGTCGGCGAGCAGCGTGCGCCGGATCGCGTTGACCTGCGAGGCGGTCGGGCCCTCGAACTCGAGGAGCGTCGAGCGGGGCTTCAGCTCCTGGATCGTCACCGGCATCGCGCTACACGCGCCGGCCGCGGCGCCCTCCCTTCGGCTTGGTCCCGTCGTGCGGGACCGGCGTGACATCCTCGATGCGCTGGATCTTGACGCCCGCGCGCGCGAGCGCGCGGATCGCGGCCTGGGCGCCCGGGCCGGGCGAACGCGAGCGGTTGCCGCCGGGAGCCCGCACGCGCACGTGCAGGGTGTCGTAGCCCTTCTCCTTGATCAGCGCCGCGACCTGGTCGGCGGCCTTCATCGCGGCGTAGGGGCTCGACTCGTCCCGGGCGGCCTTGACGACCATCCCGCCGGTCGCCTTGGCGAGCGTCTCGGCGCCGGTGACGTCGGTGACCGTGATGTGGATGTTGTTGTAGCTCGCGAAGATGTGCGCGATCCCGATCTTCGTCATGCCGGCGGGGCCTCCTCCGGCGGCACCGGGGCCGCTTCGGCCGGCGCGGCCTTCGCCGCGAGCCGCTCGCGCAGGGCGATCCGCATCGGGTGGTCGTCGCTCGCGAACGGGCTCCCGTTCGCGTAGGCGATCTGCCCCTCCTCGTCCAGCCGCACGAGGTACCCCGGCCGGGTGACGCGGTGCGCTCCGAGCGTGAAGTGCCCCTGGACGATCCACTTCCGGGCGCTCTCGGCGGTCGGCGCGAGGCTGTGGCCATACACGACCGTCTCGAAGCGGCGGCGCAGGACGTCCTCGGTCGTGAGCGCGAGGACGTCGTCGAGCGTCGGGGTGCCGACCGAGAGCATGCCGAGGCGCGTCAGCCGGGCCAGGAGGAGGGCGGTCTCCTGCTGCGCCTGGGCCTCGCCGGTGCGCAGGCGGGCCTGCAGCTCGCGGGTCTGCCCGCGGATGCGGCGCAGGATCGACTGCGCCTTCCACAGCTCTCGCTTGTTCTTGAGGCCGTACTTCTCGAGGAGCTTCCGCTCCTCGTCCATGCGGGTCGCCTCCCACGGATGCTTCGGCGTGTCGTAGGTGCGCCGGAGGAACTTCGGATCGCCCATCGCTGTCCTACTCCTTCTTCGCCGGCGGGGCCTTGGCCGCGGGAGCGGGCGCCTCTTCCTTGCCGGCGGCCGCCGCCGCTTCCTTGGCCGCCTTCTTCAGCACGCCGGCGGCCATGCCGGTCCGCCCGTTCGAGCGGGTCCGCTGTCCGCGGACCTTCTGGCCGCGCTCGTGGCGGACCCCGCGGTAGCTGCGGATCATCTTCAGCTGGTTCACGTCGTCCCGCCGTCGGGTGTCGAGCTCGGGTCCGACGTAGTGGAGCGTCTCCCCGAGCAGCGGCTCGTGGCGGTGGTTGACCATCCAGTCCGGCACCTTCGACGGGATCGACGCGAGGGTCGTTTCGATCAGGTCGACCGTCGGCTCGGGGAGGTTGCCGATCCGCTCGGCCGCCGGCACCGCCGCGAGCTGGCAGGCCACCTCGGCGAGGCGGAGCCCGACCCCCCGCACCCCGGTGAGCGCGAGCGCCACCGCTCGGGTGCCGTCGAGGTCGGTGTCGGAAACGCGCACGATGTAGCGGAAGTTCGGATTGTCGGGGACGTACTTCGGAGCCTTGCCGGCGCCGGGTCCCGGCGCCTTGCCTTTCTTGCCCGCGTCCTTGGCGTCCTTCCCTTCCTTCGCGTCCCGGCCCTTGCCCCCCTTCTCCTTCTTGGCGGCCTTCTCGGTCGAGGCCTCCGCCCCGGCGTCCGCGGCCGGCGCCGCCGCTTCGTCCTTCGGTTCCTTGGGGTCCTTCGGCGCGATCTTCACCTTCTGGGAAGGGGTCCCGGATCGGCGCGGTCGGACGCGAGCCGGAGCCCGCGATTCGACCCCCGCTCCGAGGGCGGGGCCGCCGAGCAAGCCGTTCCTTTTAACGGCTTCGCCGCCGCGCCTCGAGCACCCGGTAGCCGGAGCCCCGTGCGAGCACCTCGACGGGTCCGGGCCAGTGCGCTTCGAGCCAGTCCTGGTAGAACCGGATCCCGAGGCTGCCCTTGCCGACGAGGACGAACCGGCCCCCGGGCCGGACGTGGTCCGGCGCCTCGGTGAGGATCCGGAGCACGTGCGCCCGCCCGAGCCGGTACGGCGGGTTGGCCGCGACCACATCGAACGCGTCGGAGGCGATCGGCTCGAAGAACGCGCCGACCCGCACTTCGGCGTTGAGGAGCCCGTTCCGCTCGACGTTGCCTTCGGCGAGGCGGGCCGCGCGACGGTTGACCTCGGTCAGCACGACGCGCCCGTCGCGCGCGGCCTTCGCGGCCGCCACGCCGACGGCGCCCCAGCCGCATCCGAGGTCGAGCACGCGGTCGCTGCGACCGATCGTGAGGTTCTCGATCAAGAGCGCGGTCCCGGGATCGAGCCCCCGGCCGGAGAAGACCCCCTGGTCCACGACGAACGTCAGGAGTTCGCCGCGGTAGAGGAAGCGCAGCAGCCGGGGGTGCGAGCGGACGCGGGGCCGTTCGGCGAAGTACTGCTCGGAGAGCGCCCGCGCCCCCGCCTCGTCGGCCATCGGCGGCTAGCTCCGGCGATGGAAGAACGACTCCCGCCGCGCCGTGGCGGTCGGCGCACCGGCGCCGAGCGCCTCCCGGACGAGCTCCTTCTCCCGCCCCGGCAGGGAGCGGGGGATCTCGACGTGGAGGGTCACGACGAGGTCGCCGCGGGTCGGCCCGCGGAACCGGGGGAATCCGAGGCCGCGCATGCGGAACTGGGTCTCGGGCTGAGTGCCGGCGGGCACCTTCAGCTCGGCCTCCCCTTCGATCGTTCGGACCGTCGCGACCCCGCCCAAGAGGGCGGTGACCAGCGGCACGGTCGCCTCGGTGAACGCCTCGGTCCCCTCCCGTCGGAGATGATCCGAGGGCTCGAAGACCACCTGGACGTACAGGTCGCCGGCCCGCTCCCCGTCCGGTCCGCGCCCCCCATGGCCGGGGACGCGGAGGACCGCCCCGTCCTCCATCCCGGGAGGGACCGTCACCTCGATCCGCTCGACCGTGCGCTGGCGGCCCGAGCCGTGGCAGGTCGGACACCGCTCGAGGATCTTCTGGCCGCTCCCGCGGCAGGTCGGGCACTGACCGACCGTGATGAACTGGGTGTAGCCCCGGCTGCGGCTGCGTCGGACCTGGCCCGAACCGCCGCACTCCGGACAGACCTCGAGCGCGGTGCCGTGCTTGGCCCCGGTCCCGCGGCAGTCGGAGCACGGACCGACCAGCGGGACCTCGAGCGTCGGACGCGCGCCCTCGACCGCGGCCCGGAGCGGGAGGCGGACCGCGACCTCGACGTCGCTCCCCCGCGCGGCGCGCCCGACCGGCGCGCCCATGAAGCTGCCGAACAGCTGCTGGAACAGCGGGTTCGCCCCGAGGAGGTCCTCGAGGTCCCCGGCGTGGGTGAAGTTCTGCCAGGTGAATCCGCCGGGTCCGAAATCGCCCTGCACCGCGTCGAACCCGCGCTGGTCGTAGCTCTGGCGCTTCTGCTCGTCGGCCAGGACCTCGTAGGCTTCCGAGATCTCCTTGAACTTCGCCTCGGCGGCCTTCGGGTCCTCCTTCGCCACGTCCGGGTGGTACTGGCGCGCGAGGTGGCGGTACGCCGACTTGATCTCGTCCGGCGTCGCGGTCTTCGGGACCCCGAGCACCTCGTAGTAGTCGCGCTTGGGCATGGTCGGTGAGGGGACGGAACGTCCGTTCCCCCGTCTCCTAGGGACCCGGCTATTTACCGTTCCCTGTGCGCGCGGTGCGCGGAGCCCAGCGGACCGTGACCGCGTCGCCGACGCCGGCCCGCCATCGCCGAGCCGCGACCCCGCGGGCGACCGCGACCTCGAGCGTGCCGAAGCTCGAACCGAGGAGCCCGGTGCGGCCGCGTCCGAGGGCCTCGTAGCTGGCCACCACCGGCACGCGACGGGCCGGACGGCCGCGGAGCCGAACGTCGGCCGACCGCGCGTCGGAGGGGAGCCAGCCGGTCGGGACGTTCGTGATGAGGTTGCCGAACCGGTCCTCGTGGAGGATCTCGCCGGAGGCGACCGCGCCGCGGCGGCGAGCCACCGGGATCGCGTAGCGATGGGCCCGGATCCGGGGCCCGAGCGCGCGGGCCCGCAGGCCCTGCGCGAGCCGGGCGGCCGCCGGGGCGAACAGATCCCGGCCATCGAACGTGCGTCCGACCCGGGGTCGGGCGCCGAGACGCGCCGGGTCGATCCGGTACGCGATCGGCTGCCCGAGGGCGTCGGCGAGGGGGATCAGGACCCCGTTGTCCGGGCCGACCAGCGCCGAACCGTCGGCGCAGTCGATCGCGATCGGCGCGCGACGGCCGCCGACGCCCGGGTCGACGACCGCGACGTGGACCGTGCCGGGCGGGAATCCGATCGCCATCGCGCGGAGGAGGAACGCCGCCTCGCCGATGGCGTGGGCCCGCAGATCGTGGGCCAGGTCGACGACCCGGCCCGGCGGGATGCGGTGGACGAGGACGGCCTTCATCTGCGCCGCGTACGCGGCGCCGATGTCGCTCGTGAGGGTGACCAGCCGGGGACCGGCCCGCGCCCGCATGGTCGCCGACCCGACGGGTCGACCGTGCCCGAGCCGCCTACGACTTCATGATCGCGACCAGGAAGATCCCGATCGCGATCAGCGCGCCGATGACCGCCGCGATGATCACGAGGAACGACTCCCAGAGCAGCGATCCGAGCTGTCCGTGCTGCCCGCCGAGGGCCCCGCTGTGGTAGAAGTATCCCACGAGGATCCCGACGATCAGCCCGATGACCAGGAGGGCGACGCCGATCGTTCGGCTCTTTCCGCTGCCGAAGTAGGCCGTGAACACCCCGGCCAGGATCAGGAACAGCCCGAAGACCAGGAGCAGGATCGTCAGGAACTGCCAGCCAGCGATCGCCACCGTGGACGCTACCAGATCGAACATTCTCTTCCCTTCAGAACTTGATGCCCGTGAGGGTCTTCGTGTCGATGACGCCCGGAACCGACCGGATCTTGTCGACGACCAGCTGACCCAGCGCGTTGAAATCCTCGGCCTCCACCTTCGCGATCAGGTCGTATTCACCGAACAGCGGGTGGAGCTCGACGATCCCCTTCACTCGGAGGAGCTCCGTGTAGACCTCGTGCTCCTTTGCGGGTGCGGTGCTGATCAGGACGAAGCCGATAGCCACGCTCGAAACCCTCTCGATAGGCCGCGACAACGACCCCCCTTAATAAGCAATGCGATTCGCAGCGGCGCGCCGGGCGCCGCGGTCGAGGGCCGTGCGTCCAGTCCAGAGATTGTCGCTTAAGTAGGCCCCTCGTAGCGACGGGCTCGAACGATGGCGATCTCCCTAGCGACCTGGCCGCGCCGGCTCGTCGCCCGGCCCTGGCTGCTCGCGTTCGTCCCGATCAACGCGGCGACCGCGGGGTTCGGGGTCCTCCTCCCGCTCCTGATCCTGATCCCGCTGCACGGGAGCTGGGCTGACGTCGCGCTCGCCGCGACCCTGTTCAACTCCGCGGTGATCCTCTCGTCGGTCGCCTGGGGCCACCTCGCCGACCGGTACCCCGGGCGGCGCGCGCTCCTCGTGGTGAACTACGGGGGCTACGCGCTCCTCTACCTCGGGCTGGCGCACATCGGCTCGCTCCCGCTCCTCTACGTGATCTACACGGCGATCGGGCTCGTCGCGCCCGCGGGAGCGAGCGCGTCGAACCTCCTGATCCTCGAGAAGTTTCCCGAGGTCGAGCGGGCGACGGCGTTCGCGTCGTTCCAGGAGATGAGCATGATCGGCTCGGTCGCCGGGCTGCTCGTGGGGTACTTCTGGACGGCCGCGAACGACGCGCTCCTGTCGCTCCTCTACGTCCTCGCGGCGCTGGCGGGCCTCAGCGCGATCGCGCTCTGGGTCGCGATCCGGGAGGCGCCGCACCGGCTGACGACCGCCAGCATGGCGAGGCACCCCGAGAGCCTCGCGTCCCGCCTCCACATCTCCGCGTCGCTGCGGATCGCGATCCCGTTCTTCCCGAAGCGGCCCCACGTGGGCGCGGCGCCGCTCCGCCGATTCCGTCGCTGGGTCCGCGACGAGATGCACCACGAGCTCCCGCTCGTGATGGGCGCGATCTTCCTGTTCAACCTCGCGTCGAACCTGTTCAACATCTCCTACACCCCGTACCTCTACTCGATCGGGCTCGGGGTCGCCGCGATCTTCCTCGTGAACTTCTCGAACAACTTCGCCCAGGTGCTCGCCTACCCGATCTCGGGCCGCCTCGCGAACCGCTTCGGGCCGGACGGGCTCGTCCGGGGGTCGACGTACGCCCGCAGCCTCGGCTACCTCGCGATCGCCGGGTTCACGTTCGCGATCCTCCTGCACGGGGCGGCGTTCACGGCGAACCTCCTCGCGTTCGGGGTCCTCGGGGGCTCGATCGCGATCTACACGACCGCGAGCTCGCTGATCCTCTTCCGGGGGCTCGAGGGCCGGGACGCGGGCGGCCTCCTCGGGGTCAACAGCTCGCTCGGCGGCGCCGCGGCGGTCCTGGGCGCGGCGCTCTCCGGCGTGCTCGCGGTCTACGGCAGCTATCGCCTCGTCTTTCTGGTCGCGGCCGGCGCGCTGCTCGCGTCGATCCCGCTGTGGACCGCCGCCGCACTCGCCTACCGCCGGCGCAAGCACCTCGTCGCGGCGGCCGTGGTGGTCGGAGCGTCCCGCGTGGCGGAGCCGTTCGCGGCCCGCCCGGAGGCGACCGCGAGCGCGAAACCCCATTAAGCCGCGACCTCCTCGCGGGGCGGAGGGGCGCGGGCGTGGTGGCGGTTCCGGCGGTGTCGCGGGGCCTCGAGGATGTGGTCGCCCTCGAGTCCCGGATCTGCTTCATCGACGGCGTGCGGGGCCGCCTGATCTACCAGGGTTACGACATCCGCGACCTCGCGGCGCACTCGTCGTTCGAGGAGGTCGCCTACCTCCTCTGGTACGGTCGCCTTCCGACGGCCCCCCAGCTCGCGGAGCTGCGCGGGCGGCTCGGCGCGCTGCGCGCGCTGCCGCCCGAGCTCGTCCGTCAGATCGATTCGATGCCGGTCGGGAGCACCCCGATGGACGTGCTGCGCACGAGCGTGAGCGCGCTCGCGATGTTCGAGCCGAGCGAGACCGGGCCGGGCGCGAGCTCGATCGGGGGCGCCCAGCGCCTGACCGCCGTGATCCCGACGATCCTCGCGACGTTCCACCGCCGCCGCGCCGGGCTCCCGCCGCTCCGCGAGCGGCCGGACCTCTCCCCGGCGGCGTACCTCCTCTACGCCCTGGTCGACCGGGAGCCGACGGAGCTCGAGGCGCGGGCGATGGACGTCGCGCTGATCCTCCACGCGGACCACGAGCTCAATGCCTCGACCTTCGCCGCCCGCGTGACCGCGTCGACGCTCTCGGACCTCTACAGCGCGGTGACGAGCGCGATCGGCACGCTCAAGGGACCGCTCCACGGAGGGGCGAACGAGCGGGTCATGGAGCTGCTCGCCGCGATCGGCACTCCCGAGCTCGCGGAGACCGTCGTGAAGGAGCGGCTCGCGAAGCACGAGCGGATCATGGGCTTCGGCCACCGGGTGTACAAGGTCGAGGACCCGCGCGCGACGATCCTACGCGAGTGGTCGAAGAAGATCGGCGAGGCGAAGGGAAACCTCCGCTACTACGAGCTCCTGCGCAAGGTCGAGGAGATCGTCCACCGCGAGAAGGGGCTCTACCCCAACGTCGACCTCTACTCCGGCTCGGTCTACTCGCTGCTCGGGATCTCCCACGACCTGTTCACGCCGATCTTCGCCGCGAGCCGGGTCTCGGGGTGGACGGCCCACGTGCTCGAGGAATACCAGGACCTCCGCCTGATCCGCCCGACCGCGCGGTACATCGGCGCGACCGATCTTGCGTACCTCCCGCTCGCTCAGCGGACCGGGTAACGCCCCCGCCGGCGCCGGGGCGCTCCCCGAGCGCGCGGCGCGGTAGCGACCCGCACGACGCTCATCAACGGATAGCGCAGGTCCGGCCGGTGGGCCAGACGCGCCGTGACCTCCTCGGGCCCGTCCCGCAGGCGGACGGTCACCTCGAGCATCTCGGGCGTCAGGTAGTGGTAGGCGAACCGGCCCCGGCCGGCGGGTCCCGCGCGGGTCGGATCGATCGTCGCGCGCACGTCGACGACGTACGGCTGGAGCGCGACCGCCCGCGCGATCGTCCGGGCGACCGCGGGGGCGGTGCGCGCGGAGACCGGCATCCCGAAGTACTGGTGGAACACGCCGCCGAGCTTCACGCCGGCCTCGAACAGGAGGGCCTCCCGGCGGGAGAGCCGCGCGGCGTGGATTCGGAGGGGGCGGCTCGGCATCGCTCAGCTCGCGGCCGCGGGGAACGGTCGGCGGTCGACGGTGAACGGTCCGAGGACGTAGTACGAGGCGACCCCGACGAGCATCGAGTACGCGGCCCCGAGCGCGAGAAGGTAGGCGACGGAGCCGGCCGCCGGGTGGAACTGCAGGAGCACGAGCGCGATCGCGGCCGCGGCCCCGGTGACCGCCATCGGCGCCCGGAGGATCGACCCGGCCCGGATCTTCGGATACGGCACCGGCACGACCATGAGGACCGCGATGATCGCGGTGCCGATCAGCACGCCGATCGGCTGCACGGACTGGAACGCCGGCGTGTCGTGGAAGAGGAGCGCGACGATCACCGCGAGCGCGGCCTGCGGCGTCGGGACGCCGAGGAAGTACTTCCGCTGGAACCCCCGGGCCGTGAAGTAGACGAGCCGGCCGATCGCCGCCGCCACGTACGCCGCGGCGAGCGCGACCGCGAACGGCTCCCACGGGGACCAGAGCGCCGGGTTCGAGGTGTGCACGGCGATCAGGAACCCGGGCGCGAGCCCGAACGTGATCGCGTCCGCGATCGAATCGGCATAGCGGCCGAACGCGGACGGCGGTCGGGGGCTGCGGCGGGAGAGGAGCCCGTCGAGCCCGTCGAACCCGATCGCCGCGACGATCAGGAACATCGCCCAGAGCTTGTTGCCGGCGAGGACGTAGAGGATCGCCCCGACGCCGAGGAGCGCGTTCGCGAGGGTCGCGAGGTTCGCCGCGATCCGCCAGCGGTCGGTCACGGGGACTCCCGGGCGATCGGCGTCTCGCCGGCCCGGACCCGGTCCCCGACCGAGACCGTCGGCGTGGTCGTGGCGGCCGGGAGGAGGACGTCGACGCGGGACCCGAGCACGATCATCCCGAACCGGTCGCCCTTCTTCCCCTCGCTGCCCGGGCGGACGAACGAGACCAGACGGCGCGCGACGAGGCCGGTCATCTGGACGACCTCCACCGGACCGAGCGGGGTCTCGAGCCGATAGGACCGGCGGACGTTGTGGTCGGCCTCGGGCCGGTACGCCGGACGGTACCCCGCCCCCGTGTCCCCGACCGCCGCGACCCGGGCGTCGAGCGGGAGGCGGTTCACGTGGACGTCGGTCACGTTCATGAACACCGAGACCCGCCATCGGTCCCCCTCGCGCACGACCGCGCGGACCCGTCCGTCCGCCGACGCGACGACCCCCGGGCCCGGGGTCCGCTCCGGGTCCCGGAAGAAGGCCGCGAGGAAGGCCCAGACCGCGCCCGCCGCGAGGAGCGCGCCGAGCGCGACCCACCGGTCCGGCACGACCCCGACGCCGATCGCGACCGCGACGAGCCCGAGGACGATCGCCGCCGCCCCGAGCGGTCGGCCCGCGCCCGGGGCGAACACGCGCGCCTATCCGGTGAGGACGATCTCGATGTTGACGCCGTCCGGCACCTGGATCCGCATGACCTGCCGGAGCGCGCGCTCGTCCGCGTCGATGTCGATCAGCCGCTTGTGGATCCGCATCTCCCAGTGGTCGATCGTGCTCGTGCCGCCGCCGTCCGGCCCCTTGCGCACGGGGACGCGCAGCTTCTTCGTCGGCAGCGGGATCGGGCCCGCGATCGCGACCCCGGTCTTCGAGGAGATCTCCCGGATCTGCTTGCAGATCGAGTCGACCTTGTGCGAGTCGGTCCCGCTCAGGGAGATCCGGGCCTTCTGCATCGGTCGCCCGTCCTCCGCTCGCGCGCGTCCCGCGGCGCTACTGGGCGCGCTTCTTGACGTCGACGACGACGCCCGCCGCGACCGTCTGGCCCATGTCCCGGACGGCGAACCGGCCGAGCTGGGGGAACTCCTTGTACTTCTCGATCACGAGCGGTCGCTTCGGGGTGATCACGACGACCGCGGCGTCGCCGGTCTTGAGGGTCTGCGGGTTCTCCTCCGCGACCTGGCCGGTCTTCGGGTCGAGGCGCTTCAGGATCTGGGTGAACTCGCACGCGACCTGGGCGGTGTGGGCGTGGAAGACCGGCGTGTAGCCGACCGTCAGCACGCTCGGGTGGTTCAGCACCTGGATGTTCGCGGTGAAGCTCTCGACGACGGTCGGCGGGTTCGACACCGGCCCCGCGACGTCGCCGCGCCGGATGTCGTTCTTGTCAATCCCGCGCACGTTGAACCCGACGTTGTCGCCGGGCTGGGCCTCCGCCACGGCCTCGTGGTGCATCTCGATCGACTTCACTTCGCCCGACTTCCCGCTGGGCAGGAAGATGATCTTGTCGCCGACCTTCAGCGTGCCGGTCTCGACCCGGCCGACCGGGACCGTGCCGATGCCGGTGATCGTGTAGACGTCCTGGACCGGCAGGCGCAGGGGCTTTCCCGTCGCCTTCTCGGGGACCTTCAGGTTGTCGAGCGCCTGGAGGAGCGTAGGGCCCTTGTACCAGGGCATGTTCGGGCTCGCCTTGTTGATGTTGTCGTCCTTGAACGCGGAGGTCGGGACGAAGACGACCTGTTCGGCGACCTTGTAGCCGACGTTCTTCAGGAGCTTCGTCAGCTCGTCCTTGACCTCGTCGTACTTCGCCTCGGAGTAGTTGACCTCCTGGCGGTCCATCTTGTTGATCGCGCAGATCAGCTGGCTCACGCCCAGCGTCCGCGAGAGGAAGATGTGTTCGCGGGTCTGCTCCTGGACGCCCTCCGCCGCGGAGACGACCAGCACGGCCGCGTCGGCCTGGCTGGTCCCGGTGATCATGTTCTTGACGAAGTCGCGGTGGCCGGGCGCGTCGATGATCGTGAAGTAGTACTTCTGGGTGTCAAAGCGGCGGTGCGCGATGTCGATCGTGACCCCGCGCTCGCGCTCCTCCTTGAGCTCGTCCATCACCCAAGCGAACTCGAACGTCGCCTTGCCCTTCGCCTCCGCCTCGGCCCGGAACTTGTCGATCTCCTCCTGGCGGATGACCCCGGTGTCGAGCAGCAGTCGACCGACGGTCGTCGACTTGCCGTGGTCAACGTGGCCGATGAAGACGATGTTCAGGTGGGGCTTCTGTGCCATACCGATGGGCTCCGCGCGCGCCCAAAAGGTACCCCTATATAGGCATTGTCTCGCGCTTCGCCGAGGGAAGCGCTCGCACGGGCCGCGAGTGCCGGGCGCGGCGCTCCGGACGGGCCGGACGCACCGCGCTCCGCGGAGCGCGCGCGCTCAGCCCTGCGGGTGCAGCGTGATCTCGTTCCCGTCCGGGTCCTCGATCGTCGCGTAGGAGCCCCACTCCTCCTTCGTCGGCGGCTGCGCGAACCGGACGCCGTTCGCGGCGAGCGCGGCACACCCCGCCGCGAAGTCCCCCGGGACCGTGAGCGCGATCCCGGTGTTCCCCTTCTCGAGCGGGATCGACGGGTCGAACTCGGACGTCTGGCAGAGGTGCAGCGCTCCGGCCTTGCCCTTGCGCCCGACCGTCACCCAATGCTCGTTCGATCGGATCACCTCGAGGCCGAGCGTCCGCGTGTACCACTCGACCGATCGCTTGCGGTCGGACACGACGACGGCGACGCTCGAGAACTCGATCTTCGGCAGTTTCGCTTCGTGCTGGGTAGCGGGCATCCGGGGTTCCTCGAAGGGTCGAGGTCGCGGAGCCTATTCAACTGCGCACGGGAGGGAACGAAACGGTTCGGCGGATGCCGTCCGGGGCCGGGGAGCGGGCCGTGCCCGCTCGGTCGAAATCCATTTAGCGCGGGAGCCGGTCCTGCGCCTCTACCGCCGCCCGAGGTTCTCCGACGTGATCGATCCCGCGCCGCGCACGGTCGAGCAGAGCCGGGCGTCGGTCGTCCGCCTGACGATCCCGACCGATGCGAACTTCAGCGGGAACGTCTTCGGCGGCCAGCTGCTCGCCGAGGTCGACCGGGTCGCGTACATCACCGCGACCCGCCACGCTCAGACGAACTGCGTGACCGCGTCGTTCGACCGGGTCGACTTCCTGGCCCCGGTCCACGTTGGGGAGGTCGTCGACTTCGATGCGCGGCTGACGTACGTCGGGCGCACCTCGATGGAAGTGTGGGTCCGGATCCGGGCCGAGCCGCTGCTGGGAGGGCCTTCCCAGCCGGTGGCCGAGGCCTACGTCACGATGGTCGCGGTCGGGCCGGACGGACGTCCGACGGCCGTGCCGGCGCTCGCGCTGACGTCCGACGCAGAGCGACAGCGATTCGACGACGGCCGGCGACGCACCGAGATCCGGCGCCGCGCCCGGGAGCGCGGTGGAGCGCAGGAGGGGCCCCGTGCTGTGTGAGATGTGCGGGAAGGACGTGGCCACGACGAGCCGCGTGCGGATCGAGGGATCGGTCCTCCGGCTCTGCCCGGACTGCGCGCGGTTCGGGACCGTGCTCGACCCACCAACGGTCCCCGTCGCGGCCCCCGCGACGACCCGGGTCCCCGCCTTCTCGGGCGGGGCGTCGCGCGGAGGCGGTGGCCGCTCCCTCCAGGAGCGCGACCTCTACACGGAGATCGGCGAGCTCGAGCTCGCCCCGGACTGGCCGAAGCGGATCCGGCTCGCCCGGGAGGCGCTCAAGTGGACGCCGGAGGAGTTCGGCAAGAAGCTGAACGAGAAGAAGTCGGTCGTCCTCAAGCTCGAGTCCGGCGGGTTCCACCCGCCGGACGAGCTCGTGCGCCGCGTCGAGCGCCTCCTGAAGGTCCGACTGCGCGCCGATCCGGCGGCGCCCGCGTGAGGTCCGTCGGTCCTAGCGTCCGCGGCGCGTGGGGGACCCGCGGCGGGGTCCGGGACGCAGGTACCGTTCGAGGATCGCCTTCTGCGCGTGCAGCCGGTTCTCGGCCTGGTCCCAGACCGCCGCGCGCGGCCCGTCGAGGACCTCGTCCGTGATCTCCTGGCCCCGCCGGGCCGGGAGGTCGTGCAGCACGAACGCGTCGGGGGCCGCCTCGGTGAGCAGCGCGGCGTTGATCTGGAATCCCTGGAACGCGGCCTCCCGCGCCGCCTGCTCCGCCTCCTCGCCCATCGAGACCCAGACGTCGGTGTAGAGCGCGTTCGCGCCCCGGGCGGCCTCGTGGGGGTCGTTCGTCAGCGAGATCTTCGCCCCCGAGGCGCGCGCGAGCCGCTCGGCCGCGGCGACGATGTCGGGCCGCGGAGCGTACTTCTCCGGGGTCGCGGCGACGACGTCGAGCCCGACGGCCGCCGCGCCGAGGAGGAGGGAGTGGAGGACGTTGTCGCCGTCCCCGATCCAGCCGAGCCGCCGGCCGCGGAACCGCCCCTTCCATCGCTCGTGCATCGTCAGGAGATCCGCGACGATCTGGCACGGATGCTCCCGGTCGTCGAGCGCGTTGATCACGGGGATCGTCGCCCACCGCGCGAGCTCGACCTCGTCGGCGTGCCGGAACGCTCGGTAGACGAGCGCGTCGCAGTAGCGCGAGAGCACGCGGGCGGTGTCGGCGATCGTCTCGCCGCGGCCGAGCTGCAGGTCGCGCGGCGAGAGATAGATCGAGTGGCCCCCGAGGTCGTGGATCGCGACCTCGAACGACGTCCGCGTCCGGGTGGACGGCTTCTCGAAGATCAGCCCGACGTTCGTGCCCGGCCGCGTCCCGCCGAGCCGGCCGCGCGTGCGTTCGGCCTTGAGCCGCTCGGCCCGGGCGAGGAGCGCGGGCAGGTCGCCGGCGATGTCCTCGAGCGAGAGCAGGTCCTTCGTCGTGCGGGCGGCGGTCACGCGGCGGGTCACGGGGCGCACGTCCTAAAGCGTTCTGTCCGCACCGCGCGGCGTCGCCTCGGCGCTTAAGAACCGGCCCCGATTGGCCCGGGCGAGGGATTGAACGTGCCGGCTCGAGCGAAAGCATCCGCGAGGTCTCGAAAGTCGGGCCGCCCTGCCGGGCCCGCCGCCGATCGCGTGACGCCCGTCACCAAGGCCCGCAAGGTGTTCATGGTGACCGGCGGGGTGACGAAGTTCGCGAAGGCGCACCCCAGCATGGACTTCCGCCTGATGGTCAAGCGGGCGTACGACTACGCGCTCAAGGGGATCCCGAACCTCACCGCCGAGCGGATCGACGGGACCCGGATCTCGTACTTCTCGGACCACTTCTCGCGCCAATTGAAGGCCGCGAGCATGGTCCAGGACTATCTCGGGATGAACCCGAAGGGCTCCGTCCGCATCGAATGGGGGGGCGCGACCGGAGGCGAATGCTTCCAGGCCGCGTACGAGGCGGTCGCGAGCGGACGGATGGACGTCTGCCTCGGCGCCGGCTACGAGACGATGAGCCGCGTCGCGACCTGGAAGGGGAACGAGTTCATCGCGCTCGCGTCGGACACGAACTTCGACTTCCCCCTCGGCGGGTTCTACACGGGCTACTACGCGCTGATGGTCGTGCGCCACATCTACGAGTACCTGCGACGCGGGAAGTTCGCGGGCGTGAAGGACGAGCGCGAGGCCCAGCGCCTCGCGATCGCCGAGGGGAGCCGGATCATGAGCCTCGTCTCGGTGAAGAACCACCGCAACGCGCTCCACAACCCGTACGCGCAGTACCCCAAGCGGCTGACGGTCGAGGACGTGCTGCGCTCGGAGATGATCAGCTATCCGCTCACCCGCGAGCAGATCTGCACGATGAGCGACGGGGCCGCGGTCGTGATCCTGTGCGACGAGGCCCGCGCGAAGGAGTTCACCGACAAGCCGGTCCGCGTGATCGGGGTCGGGACCGGGACCGACACGATGCGGCTCGCGGACCGTCCGTTCGGCAAGGTCCCGCTGATGCCGAACGAGAGGGCGAGCGACTACGACGAGCTCGACTATCCGGGCGTCCACTCCTTCCGCGCCGGCCGGGCGGCCGGCCTCGAGGCGTACAAGATGGCCGGGATCACGAATCCGAACACCCAGCTCGACTTCATCGAACTCCACGACGCCTACGCGTCGAGCGAGATCCAGACCTACGAGGACCTGGGGCTCTGCCGGTACGGCGAGGGGTACGAGTTCGTCGAGCGCGGCGACCCGTTCCTGAAGGGGATCGACTACGGATTCCCGGTCCCCCAGGCCGGCGCGATCCCCGTGAACCCGTCCGGCGGCCTGATCGCGTGCGGCCACCCGGTGGGGGCGACCGGCCTCATGCAGGGCGTCTTCGCCTTCTGGCAGCTCCAGGGGACGATCTCCCGCCACTTCGGGGACGCGACCCTGCAGATCCCGAAGGCCCGCCGCGGGGCGATCCACAGCCACGCCGGCACCGGCTCCGCGGTGACGGTCTCGATCCTCGAGCGGGGGTTCCGATGAGGGCGCGCCCCCCGACCTTCACGAAGTTCCGCGACGTCCAGGCGGAGCTCGACCGCGCGGGGGCGGCGATCTTCCGCGACGCGGAAGGGGTCGAGAGCCTGGTGATCCGCTACCCGTACTCGATCAACTACATCCACAGCTACGCGGAGGACTCGCCGTTCTTCCTCGGACTGGCCGAGGGGCGGCTCCGCGGCTCGAAGTGCCGGCGCCCGAAGTGCCGGTTCGTCTTCGCGACGCCGCGCAGCCACTGCATGGTCTGCGGCGCGCCGACCGAGTGGGTCGACCTGCCGACGGTCGGTCGGCTCCACTCGTGGACGACCTGCCACTTCGGCAGCGAGGCGTTCCTGAAGGAGACGCCGTACAACCTCGCGCTGATCGAGTTCGACGGGGTCGGGAGCCTCCTGTTGACCCGCCTCAAGGACGCGGTCGAGTCCGACCTCTACGTCGGGATGCCGGTCCAGGCGGTCTTCGATCCGGCCCCGAAGTACTCGATCACGGACGTCTGGTTCGTGCCGCGCCGCTAGGCCGCGAGCACGCCGACGAGCTCGAGCACGTCGGCATGGCCCCGGCCGAACTCGGCCCTCGGGACGCGGGCCACGTCGACCAGCGTGAGCTCCTTCCAGGCCGCGGCGCGGGGGGGACGGGGTTCCGGCCAGACGAGGTCGTAGACGAAATCGAGGTCCCAATGCGGGTCCTTTCCTTCGGCCCCGGGCCGCCCGTACGCCTCCGAGAACACCCGGGGCGAGGGGAGGTCCGCGAGGTCGATCCCCAGCTGCTCCTTCGCGACCCGCGCCGCCGCCGCGTCCGGCGACTCGAACAGGAGGAGATGGCTCGCCGGCAGCACCCAGCGGTCGGCGAACCGGGCGACCCGCTCGGCGTCGAGCGCCGCGAGGTCTCCCCAGCGGGCCGCGGGATCCATCTTCCCGAGGAGCACCCGGCCCGGCTCGTTCGGCGGACGGAACACGAGGAAGACGCTGAGGCACATCCCGTCGGACGGAACTCCCGCGCTGCCGGGCGACGGGGGCTCACCGCCGGGGCGCAGGCGGGCGAACCGTCGGACCATCGCGGACCTCACGAAGCGCCGGCCCATCAAGCCTTCCTGCGGCGGCGCTCGCCGTCGGCCGCCGCCCGTCCGGCGGCCCCCTCGAGGTGCGCGTTCAAATAGGACGACCTCCGAGCCCGGGGCATGGCCGCCCCCTCGGTGGTGCCGTCGCCTGGGTCCGCGAGCGTCCCTCCTCCGCCGCCCCCGACCGCTCCGAAGAGCCACGGCGCGAGGTGGGTGGGTGTCGCCGTGATCGTGATCGTCGTGGCGGTGATCGTCGGTCTCCTGCTCGCGGGAGTGATCCCGGGGCTGCACTCGAGCTCGGGTTCCGGCAACGGAAGCCCGACCGCCACGTCGTACAGCGAGTCCGAACCGGTCGCCCAGACGGCGGCGGACCATATGGGCGGGACGTGGACCACGTTCTTCGCGGGCGGCGCCGACTCGACGACCTCGGTGACCCTTCCGAACCTCACCTCCCAGTTCCTCGGGAGCGACTGTCCGCTCATCGACACTCCCTCGACCTCGCCGACCCTCTCGGCGTACACGGGCGCCTACTCGACCGGGCTGATGACCGGTTGGATCTTCGGCCTCTACTCGACGTCCCCGTCGGCCCTGATGATCCTGATGGTCGAGGACGGCCAGGCGACGCTCCTCGGCGAGGTCACCGCCTCGACCTGCGTCGGGGACTTCTCGGACGTCACGGCGCTGACCGCGACGTCGGTGGTCGACAGCACGACGGCCGCCGGGGCCGTCGCGAGCGCGGCCGCGTCGTTCGTGAGCGCGAACCCGACCGCGAGCTCGAGCGTCGTGCTGACGCCGGGCTTCTCGTTCTCCTTCGGGAGCTACAGCGAGACGATCTATCCCGACTGGATCGTCACCTACTCCTCGTGCGGGGTCGACGCGACCAGCGGCACCGGGACGCAGTTCAACGCGACGGTCAACGCCACCAACGGCCAGGTGCTCGGCACGACCGGTCCGACGAGCGTCAGTTGCGGCGCGAACGGGGCGCTGGGATTCCCCGCGGGCGGAGGCGGCGCGCTGTCGAGCGGTCCGTCCCCGATCCCGACCTCGCTCCGGAGCCTGCCGCGGCGCGTCGGGTGACCCGAGGGCATCTCCGCCGGGGGACCCCGTCGGCACGAAGGGGCCGTTCCGATCGCGGGGCGGCTCCCTACCGTCGGGTCCGAAGCGATGCCGCGGGCCGGGCTTGAACCGGCGGCTTCAAGATCTTCAGTCTTGCACTCTCCCAAACTGAGTTACCGCGGCAGCGCGGCGCGGGGGACGATACCGGCCATTATATCGCTAGAGGGAGCGGCGGTCCCGCGCTCGCGGTCGCGCGCGGTCGGGGCCGCGTGCGGGGGAGGGCCGCCCTCGCGGCGCCCCCCCGGCGTCGCGAGCTGGGCCGATCGGGGCCGGTCGGAGCGCGCCTCCCGCTCGTCGCTGGCGGGGATCTCGTCCCACAGGTAGGCGGGAAGCGTGAGACCCGCGCGCGCGATCTCCTCGCGAACGACCGGTCGCCAGTACGTCCGGAGGCTCCCGCACGGCCGCCCGTCGGCGGTCTCGCTCGACGCGGCCACGACGAGCCCCTCGGGCGCGGGCGGACCGAGCCGGGCGACCGCCCGATGGAGGCGGCCGACCCGGGGAAGCCGTCGGTGCTCGTACGTGCCGGGTCCGGTGCTGACCATGAGCCGGCCGCCCAGCGTGAGGGCCGTCCAGTACGACACCTCGTAGAGCACCGCGAAGTGGAGCCCCGTGTGGAAGATCCCCGGCCATCCGATCTCGTCCGGCTGGGGCGTGAACGCGGTGCGGATCTCCGGCGTCCCGTCGGCGCCGACCCCGCGCTCGAACGCGAGGCGCAGCCCGCGCGGATGGCGGGGTCCGCATCCAAAGCAGGGGTTGTCCGGCGGGTTCTGAAGCGCGACCATGCCCCGGCAACGCGGGCGCCGTCTTGCCGTTTTGGCCCGGGGGCCTTGGGTCCGCCGGCTCGAACGCGCGCGCCCACGTTCGAGGCCGATCTCCCTCGGTCGGAACGGGCGATACTTATCTAGCCGCTCCGGTCTCATTCGGGCGTGGAGAAGCTCCGAACCCTGGTGGTCGCGGAGAAGTTCAACACCGCCCTGCGGATCGCGGTCGTCCTCTCCGACGGCCGGATGAAACGCTCCCGGACAGGCGGGACGAACGTCTTCGAGTTCGAGCGGCCGGAGGGCCCGTACGCGGTCGTCGGCCTGCGGGGCCACATCGTCGAGCTCGACTATCCGCCCGAGTTCCAGGAGTGGACCCTGGCCGGGCTGTCCCGGCTGCTCGACACCCCGCCGCTGAAGCGGGTGACCGAGACCGGGATCGTCGCGACCCTCCAGTCGATCGTCCGCGGCTACGACCGCGTGATCCTCGCGACCGACTTCGACCGCGAGGGCGAATTGATCGGCCAGGAGTGCCTCGAGCTGCTCCAGAAGGTCCACCCGAACCTGCGCGTGGAGCGCGCCCGCTACAGCGCGCTCACCCGGGAGGAGATCGAGCGCAGCTTCGCGCACCTCGCGACCCTCGACACGGCGCTCGCCGAAGCGGCGTCCGCGCGGCAGGAGATCGACCTCGTGTGGGGCGCCCTCCTCACGCGGTACCTCTCGCTGACGGCCCAGCAGCGGGGGCGGGGGTTCCTCTCGGTCGGGCGCGTCCAGACGCCGACGCTCGCGCTCCTCGTGGAGCGGGACCAGGCGATCAAGGAGTTCGTGCCGACGCCGTTCTGGGAGATCGCGGCGGACGGGCACCGCGGCGACGAGCCGTTCCGCCTCCACCACGCGCACGGGGTGTGGGACGCGAAGGACGCCGCGGACGCGGTCTACCGTCGGGTCGAGGGCGCGGAGTCGGGCACCGTCGCGGAGTTCCGGGAGGAGGAGACCCGGCGTCGGCCTCCGGTCCCGTTCTCGACCACGCTCTTCGTCGCCGAGGCGAGCCGGTTGGGCCTCGGCGCGTCGTTCGCGATGCGGATCGCGGAGGACCTCTACACCCAGGGGCTGATCAGCTATCCGAGGACCGACAACACGGTCTACCCGCGGAGCCTCGGGCTCCGCCCCCTCGTCGAGAAGTTCCGGGACGGGCCGTTCGCCGACGCCGCCGCGTTCGTCCTCGAGCAGCCGAGCTTCCACCCGAGCCGGGGGCGCACCGAGGCGACCGACCACCCGCCGATCTACCCGACCGCCGCGATCGATCCGAAGAAGCTGCGGCCGGACCACGCGAAGGTCTACGAGCTGGTCGTCCGCCGCTTCCTCGCGACGGTCGCCCCGGACGCGGTCGGCTGGAAGCGCACCGTGCGCGTCCAGGTCGCCGGCGAGCCGTTCGCCGGGGAAGGCCGTCACCTCACCGAGCCGGGGTGGTACCGCCTCTACCCGTACTCGAACCCGGACGAGGCCCCGATGCCGGTGCTCGAGGTCGGCGGCGCGGTGGAGGTCACCGCCGTCGAGCTCGTCGAGGACCAGACGAAGCCGCCGCGGCGGTTCACCCAGGGCTCGCTGATCCAGGAGATGGAGCGGCTCGGCCTCGGGACGAAGAGCACGCGGCACGACGTGCTGCAGAAGCTCTTCGACCGGCACTACGTCAGCGCCCGCCAGCTCGAGCCGACGTCGACCGGCATCGCCGTCACCGAGGCGCTCCGCGCCCACGCCCCGCTCATCACGCGGCCGGAGATGACCCACCGCCTCGAGGAG
>JASHQY010000011.1 GCA_030038885.1 Thermoplasmata archaeon
GTCAGTTGCTTGCGGCCGTACCCGTTCCAGAACGCCTGGTAGAGGAACCGGACGAACGTCGCGCGCAGGTGGTGGTAGACGACCGCGCCCGGGACGTACTCGATCGACGCGCCGGACCGCACGGCCCGCAGGTTGAGATCGATGTCCTCGGCCGTGATGAACCGGGCGTCGAAGCCGCCGAGCTGCGCGAACAGCGCGCGGTGGTACGCGAGGTTGCAGGACGGGTACGTCACGTCGTAGCCGCTCTGGAAGAGCTCGACCCGCTCGAGATGGCCGTACGTCGGCTTGCCGACCAGCACCGTGCGGCCCGCGACGACCGGTGACCGGGCCAGGCCGTCGCGCAGCCCGGCGAGCCACCCGGAGTCGGCGAAGCAGTCGCCGTCGATGAACGCGACGCACGCGCCGCGCGCCTCCCGCACGCCGCGGTTCCGGCCGATCCCGCGGGAGCCGGCCTGCGAGAACACCCGGACGAGCCCGGGGTGGTCCCGGGCGTAGGCCTCCGCGATCTCCCGCGTCGCGTCGCGGCTCTCGGAATCGACGAGGACGACCTCGAACGGGCCGGCCTGGACCAGCAGGCTGTCGAGCAGCTGGGGGAGGTGCCGCTCTTCGTTGCGGACGGTGATGACGACCGAGATCAGGGTGCGGAGGCTGCCGTCACTTCCCAATGTCCATCACGACGACATCCTTCACCGCGCGCATGCTCTTGAAGGGAAGCACGAGCCGGCCCGACGCGTCGCTCTGGAAGAGGCGGGACTCCACATCCTCGCTCGGGGTGACCAGGACGTGGGCGATCCCTCCGGTGAGGGTGTCGACCACGAAGTTGTCGATCGCTCCCAGGATCTGGCCGTCGTTGGTCATCACTGTCTTTCCCCGGAGTTCGGTGAGGAACTTGCGCATGAGGAGGGCCTCGGCCCCGCCGATGGCGGAGCGCCGTATTTAATCGTTCGTAGGTATCGGCACCCGCTCGAGGGAAAAACCGCGCGCCGGACCGTCCGCGACGCGCGCGCCGTCCCGTCGGTCCCCAATGCTTATATCGGCCACGCAGGTCGAGGGCTCCCCGCCCATGCCTACCGCATTTCGCGAGAAGAATCCGGAGCTCCACCGCGTGGTCGTCGAGCTGCGGCGCGCGGCGCGCGCCCGGGCGGCGCCGATCTGGAGCTCGGTCGCGGACCGGCTCGAGCGGGCGCGGCACCAGACGACGCCGGTGAACGTCGGTCAGCTCGAGCGGATCGCCCGGGCGGACGAGACGATCGTCGTCCCCGGGAAGCTCCTCGCCGACGGACCGCTCTCGAAGCCGCTCACGGTCGCCGCCCTCTCCTACTCGACCGGGGCGCGCGCGAAGGTCCACGCGGCCGGCGGGACCGCGCTCTCGATCCCGGAGCTCCTCAAGACCCGGCCCGACGGGGCGGGAGTGCGCGTCCTTGCCTGACGCGGCGCCGTCCCCGACGGTCGTGGACGCGACCGGGCTCGTCCTCGGCCGGGCGGCGAGCGTGATCGCGAAGCGCCTCCTTTCCGGCGAGTCGATCGTGGTCGTGAACGCGGAGAAGAGCGTGCTCACCGGCTCCCGGACCCAGATCGTCGCCCACTACACCGCCGCCCGCGCGCGGGGGTCGGTCCGCTCGGGCCCGCACTTCCCCCGCTACGCCGACCGGATCTTCCGCCGCACGGTGCGCGGCATGCTGCCCCACCTCAAGACCGGCGGGAAGACTGCGTTCCGCCGCCTCACGGTCCACCTGGGCGTGCCGCCGGAGTGGCAGGGCGCGTCCCTCCAGACGATCGAGGACGCGCGGGCCCGGCCGTCGCTCCGGCCCCCGATGACGCTCGCCGAGGTCACGGTCCTCCTGGGAGCCCGCGCATGAAGGCCCCGGTGATCGTCCTCGCGACGGGGAAGCGCAAGGCGGCGGTCGCGCGCGCGACCGTGCGCAAGGGCGCCGGGCTCGTGCGGGTCAACGACCGGCCGCTCGAGCTCGTCGAGCCGGAGGTCGTCCGCCAGAAGATCCAGGAGCCGCTCCTGATGGTCGGGGAGCGCGGCCGCGCGCTCGACATCCAGGTCCACGTGCACGGCGGAGGGATCGTCGGGCAGGCGTCGGCGGCCCGGACCGCGGTCGCGCGCGGGCTCCTCGAGTGGATCAAGGACCCGGAGCTTCGGGAGATGTTCAAGCGCTACGACCGCTCGCTGATCGTGAACGACGCGCGCCGCAAGCTGCCGAAGCGCCCCGGCGGCCGGGGCGCGCGCGCCCGCCGGCAGAAGTCGTACCGTTGAGGCCGGGAGGGTTCGAGCGATGACGATGATGGTGCCGGTCCGCTGCTTCACCTGCGGCACCGTGCTCGGGCAGTACTGGGACGAGTACCGCGAGCGGACGGCCCGCGGCGAGCCCGCGGGCCAGGTCCTGGACGGGCTCGGGCTCCACCGCTACTGCTGCCGCCGGATGCTGCTGACCCACGTCGACCTCCTGGACGAGGTCGGACCGTACGGGTGAACCCGTCCGGTCCCGCGCGGGCGGTCGTCCGCCCGACGGGAGCGGACGAGGGGCTCGGAGCGCCGCCTACGAGTCTTCGTCGTCCTCGTCGTCGTCCGAGCTCTTGCGGCTCCGGTCGATCCCCGAGCGGCTCGAGCTCCGCGGCATCGCCGCGCGCTGCGAGCGCCGGCGGTAGAACCACACGATCGCGACGATCACGACGACCACCGCGACCGCGATCGCGACGTACTCGAGGAGCTGCGTGACCGGGTTCGGGTTGATCGCGATCGAGAGGGTGATCGCGTTCGACCCGTAGTTGCCCGAGTACTCGTTGCTCGCGGTCGCGTTCGCGGTCAACTGGAAGTTGCCGGTCGTCCCCGGCGACCAGGTCATCACGGCGCGGTACGTCGTGTTGTACCCCATCGACGCCACGAGCCCGGTCGCGAGCGGGGTCGAGTTGACGACCCCGCTCACGTAGTTGTAGAACACGACCGAGCCGGGGGTCCCGGCGAGGTACGTCCGGCTCGTTCCGCTCGACGTCGTGAGGTAGAACGTGACCTGGACGTTCGTCGCGACCGCCTTCGAGCCGCCGCCGACCGTCACGTTGACCCAGAACGTGTACGAGCCGCCCTGGTTGACCTTCGTCGGCCCGGTGAGGTTGTTCGCGGAGAGGATCACCTGGGTCGTCGAGTTCACGGTGACCGCGAGCGACTGGGTCGTCCAGCCGCGGTTCCCGTTCAGGTCCGTGACCGTCAGGTTGATCGTGTACGGCTTCGCCTGGGGCGCGAGCCAGAGGGTCGGGTACGGGCGCACGGTCGTCTGGTTCGAGCCCAGGTGGACCGAGCTGTTCCCCGAGTTCGTGACGAGCCAGTAGTACGACGTGACCGAGCCGTTGTTGGGATCGGTCGCGTTCGCGCCGTTGAACTGGACCTTCGCCGTGAGGTTGGCGGCGGTCACGACCCCGCTGCCGGAGACCGGTTTGCCCGCGGAGTTGAGGATCTGGAAGCTCGCGACCGGCTTCTGCGTGTCGTTGACGAGGACGATCAGGGTCGCCTTCGCCGACTGGCCGGTGCCGTCCCACGCGGTCAGCGTGAGGTTGTACTGCCAGCCCTTGAAGGAGACCGGCTGACCGCCGATCGTCGTCGAGCTCGTGTAGTAGACCCCGGCGCCGAGGAACTGGTACGTCCAGTTCTGCCAGAACTGCGCGCCGCTACCGACCGAGTAGTTCTGGGTCTTCGTGAAGCCCTTCGCGCTGAAGACGTACGACGCGACCGAGAGCACCCCCGGGATCGGAGCCGACGGCGAGATCACCGCCGTGCTCGCGCTCGCGTTGAAGTACAGCACGGTGCCCCAGTTGACGAAGACGTACGGGACCCCGCCGCTCGTTCGATTCTGGCTGGCCGTCGCGTTGTCGGAGATCACCGCGGTCACGGGACCCTCCCCGACCCAGACGTAGAACGTCGTGCTGTTCTCGAGGCCGCCCGAGCTCGTGACCGTGAGCGTCCCCGCGTACGGGGTCGCGCCCGACGCGACCGCGTAGGTGTGGTTCGTCGTCGGCTGGGCGGTCGTCGTCGAGTTGCCGTCGCCGAACACCCACGCGAAGTTCGTGCCGTTGGTGCCCGCGGGGTAGGTCGAGTTGAGCGCGCTGAACGTCACGTTCTGGCCGACCCCGACCACGACCGTGTAGTTCCCGTGCGTCTGGTTGAGGACGTTCGCGGTCGAGAACGCGAAGTTCGAGACCGACGCGTTGACGTTCGCGGTCAGGCTCGCGTACTTCACGATCGTGAACGAGAACGTCCCCGAGGGGCTCGCGGACGGCAGCGAGTTCAGCGTGAACCGCGTCCAGCTGTTGCCCGGACCGGTCGCGACCAGCCGGGTCTGCGCGGGGGCGGGGGTGTCCGCGGCGAGCGAGTAGCCCGTCGGCAGCACGATCGAGTAGTTGTACGTGTCCGAGCTCGTCGGGTGCGCGAACCCGAAGCTCAGGGTGTACGAGCTCGAGTTGAGCGCGAGCGTGCCGTTGAGCGTGAACTGCTGGTTCCAGCCCAGATTGATCGTGGCCGGGCTCGAGAGGCCGCAGCCGGGGCTCACCGACGTGCAGGTCGACGACGCGCTCGCGAGGGTCGTCCCGGCGGTCGGCGCGAGGAACGCGGTCCCGTTGATCGTCGTGCCGGCCTGGACCGCCGGGAAGAACGGTCCGGACTGGTTCTCCCAGGCGTAGAGCGACGCGAGGAGCGTCGACGGGAAGTTCGTCTGGTGGTTGAAGTCGAGGCCGAGCTGGGCCCACATCTGTCCGATCGACGCGTTCGGCAGGTTCGCGAACACCGTGTCGTTCCCGAGCGCCGCGAGGGTCGAGACCTGGAGCGAGCCCTTGCCGGTGAGCACGTTGATCCCGGTGAAGTTGAGCGTGGTCGTGTAGATCCCGCGCTCGGCGGGCGTCATCACCGACGCGAAGACGTCCTGCGAGTACGGGGTCGCGCTCGAGACCGTGTGCTGGTAGGCGGTCGTCGCGAAGCCGACCGTCGAGAGCACGACCTCGAACGTCTGGCCGGTCCCGGCGGTGAAGTTGCCGGGGTACGTGCCGAACGAGTAGAACCCGCCGGGGGCGGTCGGGCTCGAGTAGAGGTAGCCGTTGTAGCCGTCCCACACCGTGACGTTCCCGCCGTTCGGGACCGGGGCGTTGTGGTTCGCGGCCTGGTAGACGGTCCCCGAGATGAGGTAGGAGTTCAGCGCGATGTTCTTCGTGATCGGGGTCGTACTGGTCACGTCGGCGCTCGTGAAGTTGTACGAGGGGCTCGGTCCGGGGAGCGTCGTCTTGAGGACCCAGCTCCCCTGGGGCACCGCGAGCGAGTAGGCGCCGCTCGCGGTGGTCGTGTTGTTCACGAGCACGAACCCGTTGTACTGGGGATCGAGGAGCTGGACCTGGGCCCCGCCGGCCGCCTTCCCGCCCGAGGTCACGGTCCCCTGGATCGTGCCGGTGTAGGACAGCACGTTGACGTTCGTCAGGACGACGGGGTACGTCGCGGTCGTCAGCGCGCTCGCGTTGAGGTAGGTGAACTGCGTGTTCTGCTGGGACGGGAACACCCCGAACGGTGCGCAGAGCCGGCAGGCCGGCACGCTGAGATTGCCCTGCGGCGGGATCCAGACGCCCCACCAGCCGGGGACGAGCGCTCCGCCCGTCGTGGACGAGTTGAAGAAGAACTGGCCGCCGTTCCCGACGACGGACGTCGTGAACACCGCGCCGGTGGCCCGAGAGACCAGATCGACCTGCGCGCCCGCGGGGACCACGCCCAGGGACCCGGGCTGGCGAGCGTACCCGGTCAGGGTATAGTTCGGGCTGGCAGCTTGGGCCGTGGCGATCGTCGCCAGCGTTCCCGCCAGCAAGAGCACCACCACGATCCACAGAACGGCGCGCGGCACGTGCACTCCCAACTGTTTCACGTCTCCCGTTCGGTCGCGCCCCCTATCGGAGGCGGCGCGGCGAACCTTGCCTCCCTACATATAGCTTGCCCGGGAGCGCCGCCGGTCGGCGAAAAAACCGCGCGTTCCGTTACCGGTAGATCGCCGCGCCCGGCTCCTCGCGACGGCGTGCGACGCGCTCGCGCAGCAGGCGCTTCTCGAACTCCTCGTAGAACTTCAGGACCTCCGGGTCGCACGAGGCCCGGACGGTCTTGAGCGCGGTCTCGAAGTGCGCCCGGGTGACCTTCGTGGCCTTCAGGCTCTCGCGGATCGCGCTGAGCCCGGCCTCGCGGCAGAGCGCGGCGAGGTCGCTCCCGACGAACCCCTCGGTCCGCGCGGCCACTTCGGCGAGGTCGACGTCGTCGGCGAGCGGCATCGTGCGGGAGTGGACCTTGAGGATCTCGATCCGGCCGGCGGCGTTCGGCGGCTCGACGTAGAGCATCCGGTCGAAGCGGCCGGTGCGCAGGAGCGCCTCGTCGATGATGTCCGGCCGGTTGGTCGCCGCGATGACGAGCACGCGTTCGAGGGTCTCGAGCCCGTCGATCGACGTGAGGAGCTGGTTGACGATCCGCTCGGTGACGCCGCTCGACGACTGGAGTCCGCGGCGGGGCGCGATCGAGTCGAGCTCGTCGATGAACACGATCGACGGCGACGCCTGGCGGGCCTTCTTGAAGATCATGCGGATCGCCTTCTCGCTCTCTCCGACCCACTTGCTCATGACCTCGGGTCCCTTCACCGAGATGAAGTTCGCCTGGCTCTCGGTCGCCGCGGCCTTCGCGAGCAGGGTCTTGCCGACGCCCGGCGGCCCGTAGAGCAGGATCCCGCGCGGCGGTTCGATGCCGATGTGGCGGTAGACCTGCGGGTTCTTGAACGGCAGCTCGACCGACTCCTCGAGGATGCGGCGGACCCGCTCGACGCCCCCGACCTCGTCCCAGTGGGTCGTCGGGACCTCGACCGCGACGTCCCGCAGGCTCGACGGCTCGATCTGCTTCAGCGCCTCCTTGAAGTCGGTCTCCGTGACCTTCATCCGCTCGAGCAACGAGAGCGGGATCGGCTGGTCGAAGTCGATCTCGGGGAGGTAGCGCCGCAGCGCCCGCATCGCGGCCTCCCGTCCGAGCGACGAGAGGTCGGCCCCGACGAACCCGTGGCTCAGCGCCGCGAGCTCTTTGAGGAGCCGCTCGCGGTCCCGCTCGCTCCCGTCGATCGGCATCCCTCGGGTGTGGATCTGCAGGATCTCGAGCCGGCCCTCCTGGGTCGGGACCCCGATCTCGATCTCCCGGTCGAAGCGCCCGGGCCGCCGCAGCGCCGGGTCGATCGCCTCCTCGCGGTTCGTCGCGGCGATCACGATGACGTTCCCGCGGCCCGAGAGGCCGTCCATCAGCGTCAGCAGCTGGGCGACGACCCGGCGCTCGACCTCGCCGACGACCTCGTCGCGCCGCGGCGCGATCGAGTCGAGCTCGTCGATGAAGATCACGCTCGGCGCGTTCTTCTCGGCCTCCTCGAACTTCTCGCGGAGCTCCTTCTCGCTCTCCCCGTAGTACTTCGAGATGATCTCGGGACCCTGGATCCCGATGAAGTGCGCGCCCGCCTCGTTCGCGACCGCCTTCGCGATCAGCGTCTTGCCGGTCCCGGGCGGCCCGTAGAGGAGCACGCCCTTCGGGGGCGTGATCGCGAGGCGGTCGAACAGCTCGGGATGCTTCAGCGGGAGCTCGATCATCTCCCGGACCCGCCCGAGCTTCTCCTTGAGGCCGCCGATGTCCTCGTACGAGACCCGCGGGGCCGCGACCTCCGCCTCGCTGACGGTCTCCTCCTTGATCGTGATCAGGGTCGCGGGGGCGACCTGGACGATCCCCTTCGGTTGCGTCGCGACGACCATGAACGGCAGGGAGCCGCCCATCAGGAACACCCCCGGGATCACGAAGACGTCCCCCCGCACGAACGGCCGCCGGGCGAGGGCCTTCGCGACGAAGCTCTCGAGGCCGGGGCCGAGGTCCATCCGCGCGCTGCCGGCGTAGATCGGCGCGATCGTGACCGAGTCCGCGTTCGGGCAGTCGACCCGCTGGACCTGGATCCGGTCCCCGATGCTCACGCCCGCGTTGCGCCGGACGACCGCCTCGATGCGCACGAGCCCCTTGCCCTCGTCGTCCGGCTGCGCCCGGCTGACGATCGCCGGCGTCGGCTTGCGACCGCGGATCTCGACGACGTCGCCGAGGCCGACCTTGAGCCGCTGCCGGGTCTGGACGTCCAGCCGGGCGGTCCCGAGCCCGATGTCCTGCTGGAACGCCTCGGCGACCCGGAGCGTGACCGCGTCTCCCATCGCTGAACGCCCTTGGACCCGGGCACGGCCTAAAAGTGTTCCTCTGGTGGGGTCCCGTTCGGCGCCGGCCCCCCGAGGGTCCGTTGCCCCGGACCGCGCGCCGCCGCCGAGAGGTCCGGCGGCGGTTCGCCGAGCGTCGCGGCGAGCGCCGCGACCGTGCCCGGTCCGTACCCCAGGAAGTGGTTGTTCGCGTAGCCGTAGATCACACCGACCGATCGCGCCTCGTCCTCGAACCGCGCGCGCATCCGCTCGAGGTCGGACGAGCGGTCGCGCTGGATCCGGTCGAACCGGGTCAGCGCCCGGTCCCCGACGAACCGCGCGTAGACGAACGCCGCGGTGACCCACGGCGGGGGGTCGGTGTCCGGAACGACCGACCACACGAGGGCCGCGCCCCGCGCCTCCAGGCGGCGGCGGGTCTCGGGCGTCCACCAGGACCCGTGCCGCAGCTCGACCGCGAGCGGATACTCGACCGGCACCCCCCGAAGGAGCCGCTCCAGCTGCGCGTCGCCCCCGGGCGCGCGGAACGACGCGGGGAACTGGAGGACGATCGGCCCGAGCTTGCCGGACGACCGCAGGGGCGCGAGGCCGCGGAGGAACGCCGCGAGCACCGCGTCGCCGGCCGCCGCGTCCGCCCCGTGCGTGACGTCCCGGGGGACCTTCACGGCGAAGCGGAACCGCTCGGGCGTCCGCTCGACCCACCGGCGGGCGAGCGGCGGCGTCGGGGTCCGATAGAAGGTCGAATCGACCTCGACGGTCCGGAACACCCGGGCGTACCGCTCGAGGAACTCCCCGGGCGGAGTGCCGGCCGGATAGAACGGGCCGACCCAGTCGTCGTAGGCCCACCCGGAGCATCCGAGCCAGCGCTCCGGCATCCGACCCCGTTCCCCGTCCGGGAAGATGAGGGTTTTCGTCGCGTCGGCCGGTCCGGACGTGCGCGAGGAGCGGAACCCAGATATCCCCCGCCCCCGTCGAACGACCGATGAGCCGCGCCGCGCCTCCGTCCTCGATCCTCGGCCGCCTGCTCGAGGCCGCGGGGTACCGGCTCGAGCCGCGCCGCGAGGCGACGCTCGCGGTCCGCCCGAAGGACCACCGCGCGGTGCTGATCGTCGCGGCGAACCGTTCGCCGGCCGAGGTCGAACGGTGGTTCCCGACCGACGCGGTCCACCGGACGATCGTCTACGACGACGATCCCGGGGCGACCGCCCGGGACCTGGCGGCCGCCCGCGGGATCGAGATCGTCGAGCCGTCCACGCTCGGCGCGGCGCTCGCCGAGCTCCTGCTCCCGTCGCCCGCCGCCCCCTCGGTCGCGCCGGCGGACCCGAGAGACGACGTGGCGCTCGTTCCGCCGCTCGCCGTGCTGCCCGACGGCGAGCGGATCGTCCGTCCCCGGATCGGGCGGCCGGAAGCGGAGGCGCTCGCCGGGGTCGACGCCCCGCGCTACACGCTCCGGCTCGTTCCGTTCTACGTCGCGCCCTACCGGGTCCGCCCCTCGTCCCCGCACGGGGCCCCCGGGCCGGTCGTCGACCGGTTGGTCGCGGTCAACGCGGTCTCGCGCCGGGCCGAGGTCTGGGAGGACGGGGAGCGGGAGCTGGTCGGGGAGCTCGCCGAACCGCACCAGCGGCTCGTGCCCCAGCTCGGGGAGTCGCAGGCGGTCGCGATCGCGACCGACGCGGTCCGGCGGCACCACACGGTCGACGTCGAGCACACGGAGCAGCACGCGGGCGCGCTGGTCATCGAGACCCGGCGGATGCTCCCGTCGACCGACGATCTCCGGCTCGGCCCGATGTCCCTCGTCTACGTCCCGTACTGGTACGCCGAGGGCGCGGACGGCCGGGTCGTGCTCGATGCGGTCACCGGCCGGCGCGCGATGACCACCGACAGCCTCGTCGGATGACGCGGGCCCCACCGTCAAATACCGTGCGCCGCTCCGCGCGGCCGTGCTGCTCGACCAGTTCCGCGTGGGTCCGTACCTCAACTTCACGTACCTGGTCGCGGACGACGAGGGCGGCGATGGGGTCGTGATCGACCCGTCGTTCGGGATCGATCCGGTGCTCGCGGCGATCGACGCGCGCCGGGTCAAGGTCCGCTACATCCTGAACACCCACAGCCACACCGACCATGTGGTCGGGAACCAGGACGTGCGCGCGCGCACGGGCGCGAAGGTCGTCGCCCATCGCAGCGCGCCGCTCCATCAGGACGTGTCGGTCGACGACGGCGACGCGATCGCCGCCGGGCGCCTCAAGTTCGAGGTCGTCCACACCCCGGGGCACACGAAGGACAGCGTCCTCTACCTCTTCGAGGGGAACGTCGCGACCGGCGACACGCTGTTCGTCGGCGAGTGCGGCCGGACCGACCTGCCGGGCGGCGACCCGTCCGAGATGTACGACAGCCTGCTCCGCCGGGTCGTCGCGCTCGACGACGCGCTGGTCGTCCTGCCCGGTCACGACTACGGCGTGACCCCGACCTCGACGATCGGACGGGAGAAGCGGGAGAACTACGTGCTCGTGCCCCGCACGCGCGAGGAATTCCTCCGGTTCCTCCGGGAGTGAGGTGGGGTCGCATGCCGTTGCCGCCGCCGGAGGATCGGACGCTGCGGGCGATCGGCGCCCGTCGGCGGACCCCGGGCGTGCCGTCGGTCCCGAGCGTCGTGCGCACGCTCCGGGAGCTCGCCGGACCGTCCGAGGCCCTGGTCGCGCTGTTCGACGCGCGGTCGATCGCCGGGGAGCGCCACCTCTACTCGGCCTGGGCGCACTTGGGGCGCGCCCGGGAGCGCGGGGAGCGCCGGCTGCGGGACCGCGGCGCGGAGCTCGCGCTCTACGTCGCGGGCGACGACCAGCTGCCCCGGGCGCTCGAGAAGGTCGGGATCTCCGACGGGAGCGAGGAGCTGGTCCTCGTCGCGGAGAAGCCGCTCGACCCGGCCGCCCTCCTCGAGCGGTTCGAGCTGGTCGCGGACCCCGCGGTCTATCCCCGGGCGCCCCGGGCGGAGACGCTCGAGCGCCTCGGGATCGGGGCCGAGGAGCGGGCCGCGGTCCCCCCGTCCGCCTGGGAGGGGCTCGTGCTCGAACGGGTCGCGCTCGTGGAGCTCTCCGCGCCCGCCGGACACGGCGCGACGACCCAAAAGAAATAACCCCGCGCACCGGTCGTCCCCTTCGCCCGCGGGCGGCCGTGCAGGTGTAATCTAGTGGCAGGATGTCAGCCTTCCAAGCTGACCACCCGGGTTCGAATCGACGGACCGGTCCGGTCCGCCGCGGATCTCCCGGCACCTGCACCGCGCCGCCGCCCGCGGGCGCCCAGGGGCGCCCGAGGGAGGGTTTATTCCCGTCGCGACCGCTCGGGGCCGGTGCGCTGAGGTAGCCTAGTCCGGCAAGGCGCCAGCCTTGAAAGCTGGTGGCGGTCTCGCCGCGGGAGTTCAAATCTCCCCCTCAGCGCTGGCCGCGACGCGCGATTATATGGCCCGGTCGGCTCCGCCGGCCTCCGATGGCCGTCGCGAGCGCCTCGACCCCGCTGCTCGACCAGTACGACGGCGTGAAGTCCCGGTACCCGGGCCATCTCGTGCTGTTCCGGGTCGGCGATTTCTACGAGACGTTCGGGGACGACGCGCGCCTCCTCTCCCGGGAGCTCGACCTCGTGCTGACCGCCCGCGCCCCGGACGCGAGCGGGGCGCGGACTCCGATGGCCGGGGTGCCGTACCACGCGGTCGAGACCTACCTCGGGCGCCTCGTCCGCAAGGGCTACAAGGTCGCGCTCTGCGACCAGGTCGAGGACCCGCGGCTCGCGAAGGGGCTCGTGCGCCGCGAGGTGACCCGGGTCGTCAGCCCCGGCACGGTGGTCGAGGACCGGATCCTCGGAGGGCCCGACCACAGCTTCCTCGCGAGCGTCGTCGAGCGCCCGGAGGGGCCGGGCGCGTTCTCGGTGGTCGACATCACGACCGGGGAGTGGTTCCACGGGCTGGGCGACGGGCCGGGGACCGACGGACTCGTGTCGGCCCTCGCCCCGTTCCAGCCCCGGGAGATCCTCTGGGCTGCGCCGGAGCCCGCCGCCCGCGGAGCCGCCCTCGCGGCGGCGCTGCGTCGGGACTTCCGCTCCGCGCGCATCGAGGCCGCTCCGCCGCCGGCTGCCGCGGACGCGCTCCCGGCGGACGCGAGGCCGCCGGGCGCCGGGACCGACGTCATGGACGAGGCGGACCGGCGCCTCGTGGCGTACCTCCGGGTCGCGCAGCCGCGGATCGTCCCGCACCTCCTGCGGGTGGCGCGGGGCCCGGGCGACCGGCGCCTCGTCCTCGACGCGAAGACCCTGCGGCATCTCGAGATCCGTCGCCCGATGAACCCGGAGGACCCCGAGGGGGCGACGCTGCTCTCCGCGTGGGATGAGACCGTCACCGCGGCCGGCCGCCGCACGCTCTCGTTCTGGCTCACGAACCCGATGGCCGACGTCGCGGCGATCGTCGCCCGGCAGGACGCCGTCGAGCACCTCGTCGGCCGCGGGGCCGCGCTCGAGGGGCTGCGGAGCGACCTCGAGCCGATCGCCGACCTCGCCCGGATTGCGTCCCGCGTCGCGGGGCGGCGGGTGCGCCCCCCCGAGCTCGGGAGTTTACGGGACGGGCTCCATCGGGTCGCGCGGCTGCGCCCGTTCCTCGAGGCGGGGCCCCGCGACGCGACCCTGGACGCCCTCGCCGCGGCGCTCGATCCGCCCGCGGCGCTCGTCCGCCGGCTGGACGACGCGCTGCCCGAGGTGCTCCCCGCCACCGAGGACGCCGGCGCGCTGTTCCGGCCGGGCCACGCCCCCGAGGTCGACCGGGCCCGCGTCGCGGAGCGCGGGGCGCTCGAGGAGCTCGCGGCGCTCGAGCGTCGGGAGCAGGAGGCCTCGGGCGTCCGCGGCCTCAAGATCGGCTACAACCAGGTCTTCGGCTACTACTTCGAGGTCTCGAAGGCGCACGTCGCGCGGGCGCCGGCGCACTTCCGCCGGCGGCAGACCGTCGCCCAGGCCGAGCGCTTCACCTCGGACGAGCTCGACGCGCTCGAGCGCCGGATCCGCGAGGCCCGGGACGGCGCGCGGGCGGCCGAGTCGGCCCGGTGGGACGAGTTCCTCGCCGAGGTCGACCGGGCGGTCGGGGCAATCTACCACGTCGCGCGCGCCCTCGGCGAGCTCGACGCGCTCGCGACGTTCGCCCGCCTCGCGCAGACCCGCGGCTACGTGCGGCCGACCGTCGACGACTCGGCGGTCCTCGTCGTGCGGGACGGGCGGCACCCGGTCCTCGAGCGGGGCCTCGGAGAGCGGTTCGTGCCGAACGACGTCGAGCTCGACGCGGAGCGCGACCGGCTCCTGGTCCTCACCGGGCCGAACATGTCCGGGAAGTCGACGTACATGCGCGCGGTCGGCCTCCTGGTCGTCCTCGCCCAGGCGGGGTCGTTCGTCCCGGCCCGGTTCGCGCGGGTCGGGATCGTGACCCAGCTGTTCACCCGGATGGGGTTCACCGACGAGATCGGGCGCGGCAAGTCGAGCTTCATGGTCGAGATGAGCGAGGTCGCGGAGATCCTCCGCGCGGCGGACGCCCGCTCGCTCGTCCTGCTCGACGAGGTCGGGCGGGGCACCAGCACGTTCGACGGGCTCGCGATCGCGTGGGCGACCCTGCGCCACCTGCACGACGCGACGCGGGCGCGCAGCATCCTCGCGACGCACTACCACCAGCTGAGCGAGCTCGTGCGGACCCTGCCGGCCGCCCGGAACGCGCACCTCGCCGTGCGGGAGGGGCCGGACGGGATCGTGTTCCTCCACCGCTTGGTCCCCGGCAGCACCGACCGGAGCTACGGCCTCCACGTCGCGCGGCTCGCCGGGCTGCCGGACGGGGTGCTCGCGGAGGCGGAGCGCCTCCTCAAGCAGCTCGAGTCGGGCGGGGTCGGAGGGACCGCGGGCCGACCGGCCGCCGGACACGGCCCCCGGTACACCCAGGCGGTCCTGCTCGCCGACGCCGACCGGCCGGAGGACCCCCTGCGCGCGGAGCTCGGGGCCCTCGATCTCGACCGGCTGAGCCCGATCGAGGCGCACCGGAAGCTCGGGGAGCTGCGCGACAAGGCCCGGGGCGCCGGGGACCGCGAGCGGAGCGGCCCGTGAGCCCGGAGCCTCGGCCGCGCCGCGCGATCCGCCGGCTCGCCCCCGCGACGGTCGAGCGGATCGCCGCCGGCGAGGTCGTCGAGCGCCCGGCCTCCGTCGTGAAGGAGCTCCTCGAGAACGCGATTGACGCGGGCGCGACGGTCGTGACCGTCCGCCTCGACGGCGGGGGCCTCGCGGGGATCGAGGTCGCCGACAACGGGTCCGGGATCCCGCCGGACGAGCTCGAGCTCGCGGTCGAGCGGCACGCGACCAGCAAGCTCGATCCGGAGGGGCCGATCGAGCGGATCGACGCGCTCGGGTTCCGGGGCGAGGCGCTCGCGGCGATCGCGTCCGTGGCCCGCGTGCACCTCCTCTCGCGGGCCCCGGAGCGGGAGCTCGCGGACGGGATCTCGGTCGTCGGGGGCGCGGTCACCGGCCGCTACGCGGCGCCGAGGGCGCTCGGCACGACGGTCGAGGTCGAGGACCTGTTCTTCAACACCCCGGCGCGGCGGAAGTTCCTGAAGAGCCCGGCCGCGGAGCAGCTCGAGGTCGTGCGGACCGTCGAGCGGCTCTACGTCGCGGACCCGTCGCGGACGCTCCGCCTCGAGGCCGACGGTCGGGAGCTCGCGACCCTGCCCGCCGCGGCGCGGCTCGAGGACGCCGCCGCTCGGGTGCTCGGCCCGGGGCTCCTGAGCACCGGCATCGCGGTCGCGGGCGCGGTCCCGGGCGGACGGGTCCACGGCGTGCTCGGCGCGCCGGCCGCGGCCGCCGGGACGAGCGCCGGCCTCTACCTTTCGGTCAACGGCCGGTCGATCGCCGCGCGGGCGATCGCGCAGTCGGTCCGCGCCGCGTACTCCGACCACCTCCCGCGCGGCCGCTTCCCGGTCGGGGTGCTGCACCTCGAGCTCGACCCGACCCAGGTCGACGTGAACGTGCACCCGACGAAGCGGGAGGTCCGCTTCGCGCGGGAGCGCGAGCTCCTGGACGCCCTGCGCCTCCGCGTCCGGGAGGCGCTCCTCGCGGCCCCCCAGATCGCCGACCCCGCG
>JASHQY010000069.1 GCA_030038885.1 Thermoplasmata archaeon
TGCCCTGGTAGTCTAGCGGTCTAGGATGTAGGTCTGTCGAGCCTGCGACTCGGGTTCGAAGGAGCGGAAGGGCCGTCCCCCTCCGCCCGAGACTCCCGACCAGGGCGCCTCTCCTCCCGGGGGCCGCTCCCGCGGCGGCCCCCCATCAGGACTTATCCCTTCCCCGGCCTCGCGCGGCCGTGGCCGACGCGAAGAAGGGCGAGCGGGACCCGGGAGCGTCCCCCTATCTGGCGCACATCGTCGGCGACACGCTCCGCGACCTGACCGAGCGCCGGCTCGCGGAGCTCGTGCGGTCCGAACCGGTCCCGAAGCACCTCGCGATCATCATGGACGGGAACCGGCGCTTCGCGGGGCAGCACGGCATGGGCGTGCGGGACGGCCACCAGGCGGGACGCGACACCCTCGAGGAGCTGCTCAACTGGTGCCTCGAGCTCGAGATCAAGATCCTCACGGTCTACGCGCTCTCGACCGAGAACTTCTCCCGGTCGCCCGAGGAGCTCGAGGGCCTCATGGACCTGTTCGACCGGTCGCTGCGCGACATCGCGACCGACGAGCGCGTGCACCGCCACCAGATCCGCGTCCGCGTGATCGGGAACCGCACCGCGCTCCCGGCGCGGGTCCAGGAGGCGATCGAGATCGCCGAGCGCGCGACCCGCGACTACGCCGCCTATCAGTACAACGTCGCGCTCGCGTACGGCGGGCGGGACGAGATCGTCCAGGCGATCCGGACGCTCGCCCGCGACGTGCGCGACGGCAAGCTCGACCCCGACGCGATCGACTCGGAGGCGGTCTCGCGCCATCTGTACACGCGCGACCTCCCGGATCCGGACCTCATCTTCCGGACGAGCGGCGAGGAGCGGATCTCGAACTTCCTCCTCTGGCAGTCCGCGTACTCGGAGCTCTACTTCTCGGACGTGATGTGGCCCGGGCTCACGCGGCTTGAGTTCCTTCGGGCGATCAGGGCGTTCCAGCTTCGCCGGCGCCGCTACGGGACGTGAGCGGGGTCCCCCCGGGGACCCCGAGGCGCCAGAGCGCCCGCGGCGCGAGGAAGATCGCCCCCATGACGATCCAGACGATCGCCGCGATCAGGTACGTCGTGCGGAGCGAGAACGCCGCGATGAGGAACGCGCCCCCGATCTGGCCCGCCGGGATGATCGCGGTGCTTCCGAGCGCGTCGATCCCGAAGTAGCGCCCCTGCATCGTCGACGGGACGAGCAGTTGGGCCGCGGTGAGCCACGCGGTGCCGGCGAAGCCCCCGAGGACCCCGAGGGCGAACAGGGCCGCGATCGCGACCGGGGTCGAGGGGACCAGCGCGAGCGAGAGCGCGACGCCGCCCGAGAGGATCCCGTAGGGGATCGTCCAGGCCCTTCCGGCGTAGCGCACCGCCCCCGTACGGCCCACCATCAGCGACCCGATCGCGGTCCCCGCGACCTCGGCGGCGAGGAGGCCCGCGTAGACCAGCGCCGAGCCGTGGAGGAGCTCGGTCGCGTAGAAGACGAGGAACGTGCCGACGACGGTCGCGGCGAAGTTGAAGAACAGCGCGGACATCGTGAGCTGGAAGAACCCCTGGGCCTCCCACAGCCACGCGAATCCGGCCCGCAGCTCGGCGAAGTAGCTCGCGCGGGGCGTGCCCGCGCCGGGAGCGGCGAGGAGCTCGGCGATCTTAAGGCCGGTGAGGAGCGAGGCCGAGAGCGCGAAGGTGACGGCGTTCGCGGCGATCCCCCAGACCGGACCGGCGACGACGATCAGCACGCCGCCGATCGACACGCCGACGAACTGCAGGGTCGAGCGGCTCGACCGGACGAGTCCGTTCGCATCCGCGACGGTGCCCGGCGCGACGAGCGACGGGATCAGCGCCTGCTCGGCGGGGTTGAAGAGGACCGTGAACGCGCCGATCACGGCTTCGGCGAAGAGGAGGATCGGCAGGTCGAACCCCCGGGTGGCGAGGACCGCGACGACCGCGGCGAGCGCGGCGGCCCGTGCGACGTCGGACAGGATCATCAGCCGCCGGCGGTTGTACCGGTCGACGAGGGTCCCCCCGAGCGTGCTGAACAGGATCGCCGCGACCAGGTTCGCCGTCCCGAGCAGCGCAACGTCGAGCGCGGAGCCGGTTTCGACCGCGACGATCCAGATGAGGCAGACGCTCGAGATCGCCGAGCCGGCCACGGAGCCGAGTCCGGCGGAGAAGACCCGCAGGTAGTTCGCGTTCCTGAGGAGCGCGCGATAGTTCGAGGACGCGGCCAGCCGGTTTCCCCCCGCTCGAGCGGACCCCCATCCAGCTAAAGAAGCGGACTCATCAGGGGAAAGCCCTGCGGCGCGGCCGCGGGCTCCGAGATCGCTCCTCCGAAAGGACCCGGCGGCCCGCGTCGGCCCTCTCGAAGGGGTGGAGAACGAGGGGCTTCGTTCGAGCGACCGTTCGAGGAGGTCGGGCGGGCGAGCGGTCCTCGGTCTACGCTCTCATTAAATAGAAGGGCTTACTCACTCCAACCGACTGTCGAGAGTCATCTCGAGGACACGAACATGATGGCTGGGAACACGCCGATTCTGGTGCTGCGCGAAGGGACCAAGCGAGAGAAGGGGCGCGGAGCGCTCGCGAACAACATCCAGGCCGCGAAGGCGATCGCGGACGCGGTCCGATCGACCCTCGGGCCGCGCGGGCTCGACAAGATGCTCGTCGACTCGATGGGCGACGTCGTCGTGACGAACGACGGGGTCACGATCCTCAAGGAGATGGACGTCGAGCATCCCGCGGCGAAGATGCTGGTCGAGGTCGCGAAGACCCAGGACCAGGAGGCGGGCGACGGGACGACCACCGCGGTCGTGCTCTCGGGAGAGCTGCTCAAGCGCGCGGAGTCGCTCATCGACCAGAACATCCACCCGACGATCATCTCCCAGGGCTACCGCCTCGCGTCGACGAAGGCGCTCGGCATCCTCGAGCAGATCAGCCACCCGGTCTCGATCTCCGACCACGAGCTCTTGATGCGGATCGCCGACACGTCGATGGCGTCGAAGTCCGTCGGGTTCAACCGCGACCTGCTCGCCGAGATCGCGGTCAAGGCGGTCACGGCGGTCGCCGAGAAGCGGACCGAGGGCTACTATGTCGACCTCGACAACATCCAGCTGATCAAGAAGCAGGGCGGGCAGATCTCGGACACCGCGCTCATCGAAGGGGTCATCGTCGACAAGGAGAAGGTCCACTCCGGGATGCCGACGCGCGTCGAGAACCCCAAGATCGCGCTGCTCGACGCCGCGCTCGAGGTCAAGAAGACCGAGATCGACGCGAAGATCGAGATCAACGACCCCGGCCAGCTGAACGCCTTCCTCCAGGAGGAGGAGAACATGCTGCGCCGGATGGTCGATCAGGTCAAGAAGTCCGGAGCGAACGTCGTCCTCTGCCAGAAGGGGATCGACGACCTCGCCCAGCACTACCTCGCGAAGGACGGCATCTACGCGGTCCGGCGCGTCAAGAAGTCCGACATGGAGAAGCTCGCGAAGGCGATCGGGGCGAACATCGTCTCGAAGGTCAGCGAGCTGACCGCCGAGGACGTCGGGACCGCCGGCCTCGTCGAGGAGCGCAAGATCGGCGACGACGCGCTCACGTTCGTGACCGGCGCGAAGAAGGCGCGCGCGGTCTCGGTCCTGATGCGCGGCGGCACCGAGCACGTGCTCGATGAGATCGAGCGCTCGCTCGATGACGCGCTCAACGTGGTCGCGGTCGCGGTCGAGGACGGGAAGTTCGTCTTCGGCGGCGGAGCGACCGCCGCCGAGCTCGCGCTCCAGCTCCGGGACGAGGCGGCGAAGATCGGCGGGCGCGAGCAGATCGCGTTCGAGAGCTTCGCCGAGGCGCTCGAGATGGTCCCCCGCACGCTCGCGGAGAACGCGGGGCTCGACCCGATCGACATCCTGATCGAGCTGCGCAAGGCCCACAAGGGCGGCCAGAAGTCGGCCGGGGTCAACGTCGTGGCCGGCAAGGTCGACGACATGAGCCACCTCCACGTCATCGAGCCGATCCGGGTCGGACGCCAGGCGATCGAGAGCGCGACCGACGCGGCCGTCATGATCCTTCGGATCGACGACGTCATCGCCTCCAAGTCGGGCCCCGCGCCGGGCGCCGGCGGCCCGGGCGGCCCCGGCGGCGGCATGGGCGGTATGGGGGGCATGGGCGGCATGGGCGGGATGGGCGGCGGCGACTTCGGCGAGGACTAGGCGTCCGCTTCCGGCTCCCCAGAACCCCTTCCCCGCCCCGGGGGCCCCGTCCCCGGGGTTCGGCGTCGGCCCCCCGGCAGCCTTTTGGGACGCGGCGGCTCGTCCTCCCCAGTGATTCACTCGTGGCGGCGCCGACGCGGATCTTCTTCGTAGCGGACCTCCACGGCTCGGCGATCTGCTGGCGGAAGTTCATCAACGCCGCGAAGGTCTACCGCGCGGACGTGCTCCTGGTCGGTGGCGACGTCGCCGCGAAGACCCTGACGCCGGTCTTCGAGTCCGGGGGCCGCTGGACGGCCGGGCTCGACGGGGCGAGCCGGACCGCCGCCTCGCTCGCGGAGCTCGAGCCGATCGAGTCCTGGCTGCGCGACGGGGCGACCGTGCCGTTCCGCACGACCGCGGCGGAGTGGGACGAGCTCCGCGCCCGCCCGGGGGCGCTCGACGAGGTCTTCGAGCGGCTCGCCCGCGAGGAGCTCGGCCGCTGGCTCCAGTGGGCCCGCGAGCGGCTCGAGGGTACCCCCACGCGGCTTCTGATCGGTCTCGGGAACGACGACCTCACGTCGATGGAGCAGGTCGTCTCCGACAGCGGGTTCGCCGAGCTGACCGATCGCGCGATCCTGCGCGTGGACGACCACCACGAGATGCTGACGCTGCCCTACAGCAACCCCACCCCGTGGAAGACCCATCGCGAGCTGCCCGAGGACGTGATCGCGCGGACGCTCGACGAGGGCATGGCGAAGCTCCACGAGCCGGAGACGGCGATCCTCAACGCGCACGTGCCGCCGGCCGGGACCGCGCTCGACCTCGCGCCCCGCCTGGACGCCTCGCTCACGAAGGTCATGGCCCCGGGGGGAGAGACCGAGATGGTCCACGTCGGCAGCACGGCGGTGCGGGCGGCGCTCGAGCGCTACCAGCCGATGCTCGGACTCCACGGCCACATCCACGAGTCGCGGGGCTCGGTGAAGATCGGGCGCACGCTCGCGATGAACTGCGGAAGCGCCTACACCGAGGGAGCCCTGCTCGGCGCGCTGGTCGACCTCGGGGGGACGGACGTCCGCTCGGCCGTGCTGACCTCGGGGTAGCCCGGCTCAGCCGACGTGCGCCGTCCCGTCGACGGAGGGCTGCGCGTCGACCTCTTCCCACCACGGGCCACCGAGGAACCCGAGCCGCCGCTTCGGAGCGAGCGAGGCGAGGATCCTCTGAAGGGCCTCGAGCTGCGCGGTCCCGGCCGCCCGGGGGCCCTCCGGGAGAGCGCGGAGCAGGGAGGATCGGAGGATCATCCCGGCGTTCAGCGACACGGTCCGCCAGAGGCCCCAGTCCTTCTCCAGGAGGCGGACGAGCCGCCGCGGCGAGATCCCCTCCGGCGACTCGTCGAGCGGGTGGTCGAGCAGGAGCGCGAGGATGTCCTGGGTGTCCTTCGCTTCCGGACCGATCACGACGTCGCCGCGTCCGAACGGCTCGAGGACCCGCTCGGGCACGGCGGCCGCCTCGCCCTTCGGCACGCGACGGATGAATTGCATCTTCGCGAGGAGCAAGAGGGCCGGCGAGAGCGTGCCGCGGTCCCGGGCCCCGGCGCTCACGTCCTCCCGCAGGTCGAAATGGTGGCAGAACCGGAACTCGTCCGCGAGGAGGTCCATCGTGCCGAGCGAGATCTCGTTCCCCCGCTGATCGAGGACGAGGTGGAAGCGGAGGCGGCGCCCCTCGCTCAGCGAATTGAAGATCCGATCGCCCTGGGTCTCGAAGACCCGGAGCCCGCTACCTTCGCGCCCGTGCAGCGAGGCGAGGAACGCCCGGACCGCCTTGAGCTCCTTGTGCAGGCACGCGATGTCGAGGTCGTGCAGCGACCGGCGCAGCCCGAGATCGGACCGGTTGCTCGACGGGCACCGGAGCCGGTGGGCGGCCCCTCCCAGCATCGCGAGGGCGATCGGCGGGTCCGCGTGGCGCGCCGCCCGCAGGATCAGGAGCGCCCGTGCGACCAGGGGGTCGGAGGAGTCGACCCAATCGGCGAGCCCCAGCTCGGCACGGGCCGCCGCGGGGGCGGTGCGCAGCGAGAGCGGCAACTCGAGCGAGAGCCGCTCCCCGCGCAGGGGGTCGATCACGAGGTCGACGACCTCTCCCACGGAGGCTCCCCCAACCGCGGGCCCCCAAAAAGGGGCGGGTCGGACCCGCTCAGTCGGGCGGGAGCTCCTTGCTGATCAGCTCCACAGGCACGCCCCGGGACTTCTGGATCGCGTACGAGATGAAGTACGCGATGACCCCGATGACGAACACGATCGGCAGGAACAGCAGGTAGGAGTACGGGTAGGGACCCGAGATCTCGAGGTATTGGATGGTCGACGCCGCGTAGCTCACGTACCAGGCCCCGAGCCAGGACGCGATCCCCACGATCGTCAGGAGGGGGACCCGCCCGATCCGCGCCTGAACGATCCGCGGGGCCTGGGCGAAGAGCTTCGGTCGGAGGAACGGAAAGAGCGCGCCGCCCAGGCAGACGATCCCGACCGCGAGCCAGAACCCGAAGTTGGAGTAGGTCAGGTAGTCGAAGAGCGTCGTGTAGACCGCGAGCCACAGCGCGATCATCGCGGAGACGAAGAGCGTGATCACCGCCACCCACGGGACCCCGCCGCCCGAGACCCGGGTGAAAAATCCGGGAAGGATGCGGTCGAACGACCACGAAAAGATGTTCCGCGTGGGGATGATGAAGTAGATGAAGGCGAACCCGAAGAACGTGAGGACCAGCCCGAACGTCAGGAACGCCGCGAGGATCGGATCGGTCGTGAGGTACGCGGCGAGGAACAGCGGCGACGGGAGCGTGCTGAGGGAGATCGAATTCGTGACCGCCCCGTAGCTCACGCCGACGATGAAGTTCCGCCCGAAGGTGAAGTAGGTGGCCGCGTAAAGGGCCCCGATCAGGATCGCGAAGATCAGGGGAGCGCCGAAGATCGCCCACCCCTGGGTGCGGGTCGGGCTCCCGCGGATCTCGCCCGCAAAGTACGAGCTGTTCGCGTACCCGATGAAGCTCAGCATCGTGTAGACGACCCCGAGGAAGGTCCCTCCCAGCGTGATCGCATCGAGCGAAGCCCCGCTCGCGGCGAGGGCCGCGTAGCTCTGCGTCGCGGGGTTCGCGGCGTCCCAGTGGGCCGCGAAGGTTGCCTGCGACGTGGAGAGCATCATCGCCATCATGACGGCGTAGATGATCGCGGTCACGACGAAGATCGCGACCGTCGTGCGGAAGACCCACTTGGTCGGGAGCATGGCCAGGATCAGCACGAGGATCAGGACCGCGGCCCCGATCAGGAAGATGTGCAGGTTCGAGCTGATGAGCGTGGAGTACGAGTTGAACGGGCCCATGTTGCCGCCCGCGACCCCGTAGCTCGCGAACATCATCGGCAGGGCGACCGCGGTGACGTAGTAGGCGAACAGGCCCGCCCAGGAAATGAACACGACCGAGAAGAGCAGGTTCGTCCCGAGACCGATGCTCGGATGGAAGATCCGACCCATGAACACATAGTCGCCTCCCGAGCGGGGCATCGCGCTCGAGAGCATCCAGTAGACGTAGCCGACCCCGACGTTGATCAGGACCCCGATCGCCACGGTCGTGACGAGGTTCGCGTTGGGGTATCCCGCGGACGCATAGACGATCCAGAAATAATTCACGATGATCCCCATCGCGACGAGGTTGGCGAAGAGCGCCGTGCGGGGACCGACCGTGCGCACCAAGCCGGACGACTTCCGCACGTAGAGGTCCGGCGAGCTGACCTCCCGCCGCACCGACTCCGCGACCGGCACGTTCACGACCATCCCCGCCTGCTCGGTGCTCGTCGCGGCCGTCAACCCTGATTCCCCCATTCACCGCCTCGCTCGCGGGCGAGCGAGGCCTTCGCACGCGACTTGCTGCCACGTATTAAGCCCTCCGATTCGCGCTTCCCGCGGAGGGCCGTTCCCTCGCTGCGTCCGATCCCCACGCGAACAGCTCATGTCCCCCGAGCGCTGCGCTCGGGCGAGGCCCCGAATGCAGTGGGACACGCGGCTGATCCACGACGGACAGGGCCCGGATCCGCTCACCGGCGCGGTGAACGTCCCGGTCTACCTCACGTCCACGTTCGCGGAGAGCGCCCCCGGTCGGGCGAAGGGGTACGTCTACTCCCGGACCGGCAACCCCACTCGGGCCGTCCTCGAACGCGTGCTCGGTCGGCTCGAGGGGGGCGCGGGCGCGCTCGCGTTCGGCTCCGGGCTCGCCGCGACGTCGGCGCTCTTGATGGCGTATCCGAGCGGGTCGCGGATCGTCGCGGGGGACGACCTCTACGCCGGGACCTGGCGACTGTTGCAGGTCGCGCGCTCGCACGGAGTCCGGGTGGACTTCATCGACACGTCGGACCTCGCGAACGTCCGGACGGCGCTCGCCGAGAGCCCGCGCGCGGACCTGCTCTATCTCGAGACCCCGACCAACCCGCTCCTGAAGGTGACCGACCTCCGGGGAGCGATCGCCCTCGCCCGGGCCCGACGGACGCGGGTCGCGGTCGACAACACGTTCGCGTCCCCGGTCCTCCAACGTCCGCTCGAGCACGGGGCGGACGTGGTCGTCCACTCCACGACGAAGTACCTCGGCGGCCACAGCGACCTGATCGGCGGGGCGCTCGTCTTCCGCTCGCGCGCGCTGCTCGAGAAGTACCGCTGGTACCAGAACACGCAGGGCGGCGTTCCCGGACCGCTCGACTGCTTCCTCGTGCTGCGGGGGATCCACACGATGGGGCTTCGGGTCCGCGCGCACTGCGCGAACGCGCGGAGGGTCGCGGCGTTCCTGGCGGGCCATCCCCGGATCGTCCGGACCCTGTATCCCGGGCTCGCCGACCACCCGGGCCACGCGGTCGCGCGGCGCCAGATGGACGATTTCGGCGGGATGGTCTCGGCCGAGGTCCGCGGCGGGCTCGGGGCGGCGACCCGGGTCGTCCGCCGCCTCAAGGTCTTCACGCTCGCGGAGAGCCTCGGCGGCGTGGAGTCGCTCGTGAACGTGCCCGCGCGCATGACCCACCGGTCGGTGCCGGCCGAACTGCGCGCGCGGCAGGGCATCCGGGACGGACTGCTGCGCTTCAGCGTCGGGATCGAGAACGCGGACGACCTGATCGCCGACCTTCGCCAGGCCCTCGCGTAGGCGCCGCTCGACACCGAGATATACGGAGCGGCCGTCATTCGGCCATGCCGCTGTGGGAAGAGAAGAGCGAGGCGTGGCACGAGGTCCAACCCGGGGTCCGACGTCGGATCCTGGCGCACGATCCCGGCGTGATGATGGTCCTCTATCGCATCGCCCCGGGCAGCCGCTTCGCGATGCACTCGCACCCGCACGTGCAGTCCGGGACCGTGCTCGAGGGCGGCGGCCGGTTCCAGGTCGGCCCGGAGACCTGGACGCTCCGGGTCGGCTCGTCGTACACCGTGCCGTCGAACGTGCCGCACGAGCTGCTCTCGGACCCGGTCGTCCCGACCGTGGTGCTCGACGTGTTCACGCCGCGTCGCGAGGAGTTCCTCGCCGAGACCGTCCGGCCCGACCGGGCCTGAGGCGGCTCAGCCGACCGAGCGCAGGATGCCGCCGTCGACCGGCAGGAGCGCGCCCGAGACGTAGCTCGAGAGGTCGCTCCCGAGGAAGACCACCGCCCGGCCGAGCTCCTCGGGGGTCCCGATCCGTCCGAGCGGGATCTCGCGCTCGATCCCCCGAAGGATCTCCTCCGGCGACGTTCCCTGGCGACGGGCCGCATCCCGCACGACCTCGTCGATCCGGGCGGTGCGGATGTACCCGGGCAGGATCCCGTTGACGCGGATGCCGCGCGGTCCGAGCTCCCGCGCGAGCGTGCGCACGAGCCCCGCGATCGCGATCCGGCAGACGTTCGAGGTCGCCAGGTTCGGGATCGGCTCGCGGATCGCGAACGACGCGAGGAACACCATCCGACCGGCGCTCCCACCGGAGAGCATCGCCTCGGCGGCCTTGCGGGCGAGGTACGAGGGGCTCACCACGAGCAGCGACGCGGCGCGCGCCCAGTCCTCGTACCCCTGCTCCATGAAGACGCCCGGATGCGGGGAGCCCGTGACGTACGCGAGCGTGTCGAGGCCGCCGAGGTGATCGAGCGTTTCCGGGAGCAGCCGATCCAGCTCGTCCGGGCGCGTCAGGTCCGCGACCACCCCGTGGACCTCCCCGAGGCGCTCGAGCCGCCGCACCGCGGCGGTGAGCCGGTCCGCGTTCGAGGAGTTCACGACCACCCGGGCGCCCTCTCCGAGGAACGCCTGCGCGGCGCCGTAGCCGATCCCCTGGCTCGCGGCGGTCACGAGCACCCGCGCCCCGCGCAGGCCCGAGGCGAGCGGCACGCGTCCCCCTAGCCCTCGATCGCGAAGACCCGGGCCATCGCGCCGCTCGCCCCGGCGATCTTGAGGGGGCCGGCGACGAGGAGGTACTCGGTGCCCTCGGAGAGCTGGTCCAGGTGGTCGAGGGCTTCGAGGATCCATATTCCCTGGCCCAGGAGGACCTTGTGAGCCTCGAATTTCGCGTTGGCGAACGGGTCGATGCCGAGCGTGTCGGTCCCGACCCCACGGACCGAGCGCTGGACGAGCCATTGCGCGGCCGCCGGGTCGAGTCCGGGGAAGTCGTAGAGATACTCCCGGGTCGCGGCCCGCTTCCGGCTCCAATCGGTCCGCAGCAGGACGAAGTCGGGGCGCCCCTTCTTCGGCCAGTGCTTCTCGAGCGACTTCGCGTGGAGCAACGTCCCGTCCGCTTCGGTGCGAAGGTCGAGGACGGCCGCGGTCCCGACCAACTGGGACGGCGGGATGCGGTCGACCGTCACGCCGTCCTCGAGGAAGTGGTACGGGGCGTCCATGTGCGTCCCCGTGTGCGTGGTGCACGCCACCCGTTCGACCGCGTAGCCGTCCCGGGCGACGATCCCCACCGGCTCGAACACCGGGAGCGGGGCCGTCGGCCAGACGGGCATGTGGGTCTCGAGCAGTGCGGTCAGGTCATGGACGCGGCGAGTGGTCGGGGGCATGCGCCCGCGAGCCTCCCGGGGTACTACTCCTTTTCCGGTGAACCATAGGCGATCGAGGGGCGGTCGCGACGACTCCGCTTCCGGTTCGGGCGGCGCGCGAGCCGCCGGAGGCGTCCGAGAGTGCGGCCTGGGCCAGGGCCCAGCGTCGGACGCCCGTGCCCCGTCCGGCCTCTCGGATCGGACCGGGACGGACCGGGCCCGACCGTGAGGTCGACGTCGCGGGTCAGGCGGCCGGGGACGATGGCGAGCGGACGACCGCGCCGGGGGACGACCGCGGAAGTGACGCGGCGCGCGCGAGGAACCGCTCAAGACGGTCGACGCCCTCGTCCAGCGCGTCGACCGGGGAGGAGTAGGAGATCCGGAGATGGTGCTCCCCGTGGGGACCGAACGCGACCCCCGGAACGACCGCCAGCTTCTCCTCCGCGAGCAGCCGGGAGCAGAACTCGATCGAGGGCAGCTCGGGATCGTAGCGCGGGAAGACGTAGAACGCCCCCTCGGGCCGCGGGGTCGATAGGCCCCGCACGCGGGAGAGTCGCTCGAGGAGGTGGTCGCGCCGCGCGCGGAACGTCGCGCGGAACCGCGCCTCGTCGGCGGCCGAGTTCTCGAGCGCCCAGACGCAGGCCCGCTGGATGAACGGAGGGAGGCAGGTGAGGGTGTGCTCCATGACCTTGACGAGGCGCTCGCGAATCGCCGGAGGGGCCACCGCGTACCCGGCCCGCCAGCCGGTCATCGCGTAGAGCTTCGAGAAGCTCCCGACCGTGACCACCGGGGTCTGCGGGTCGGCGAGGCGCGCGGGACTCACGTGCCGGCCCTCGTAGATCAGCGACTCGTAGGTCTCGTCGCTGACGACCGTCAGGTGATGCTCTCGGGCGATCTCGAGCGCCGCGCGGACCTCGGACTCCCGCAGCACGCGCCCCGTCGGGTTCGCCGGCGAGACGAGGATCAACAGGCGCGAGCGGGGCGTGATCGCGGCGCGGAGAGCCTCTGCGTCCAAGGCGAAATCCGGCCGCAACGGGACGTACACCGGACGGCCCCCGGCGAGCTGCACCGGCTGCTCGAACAGGTACGTCGGATCGGGCAGCAGCACCTCATCGCCCGGCGC
>JASHQY010000070.1 GCA_030038885.1 Thermoplasmata archaeon
CGGCTCATCAGGTAGAAGATCTGCTCCTCCCCGATCTTGCCGACGACCGCCTCGTGGGTGATCGTCGCGTCCTCCTCGTGGATCTCGTTGTACGGGTAGGTGTCCGACCGGCCGGTCGCGTCGGGCAGGAGCGCGTCGCACCGGACCGCCGCCTTGACGCCGGTCGCGCCGGGCGCGACGTGGAGGAGGCCGCGGTAGCTCGTCTGGCCGCCGCGGATCGCGATCGACTTCGAGATGATCTTGCTCGAGGTGTCCGGCGCCGAGTGGACGGCCTTGGCCCCCGAATCGATGATCTGGCCCTCGCTCGCGAACGCGACCGAGAGGATGTCGGCCCGCGCGCCGCGGCCGCGCAGGTAGACCGACGGATACTTCATCGTGATCTTCGAGCCCATGTTCCCGTCGACCCACTCGACCAGCGCGTTCTCGTAGGCCACCGCGCGCTTCGTGACGAGGTTGTAGACGTTCTTCGACCAGTTCTGGACGGTCGTGTAGCGGACCTTCGCGTAGGGCTCGGCGACGACCTCGACGACCGCCGCGTGGAGCGAGTCGGTCGAGTAGACCGGCGCCGTGCACCCCTCGACGTAGTGGACCTTCGCGCCCTTGTCGGCGATGATCAGCGTCCGCTCGAACTGCCCGACGTTCCGGGCGTTGATGCGGAAGTACGCCTGGAGCGGAATCCCGGCGTCGACCCCGGGCGGGACGTAGACGAAGCTGCCGCCGGACCACACCGCGCTGTTGAGCGCGGAGAACTTGTTGTCGTTGTACGGAACGATCTTGCCGAAGTACTTCCGGACGATGTCGGGGTACTCCTTCACCGCGGTGTCCGTGTCGGTGAAGATGACCCCCTTCGCGGCGAGGTCCTCCCGGATCTTGTGGTAGACCGTGCCGCTGTCGTACTGCGCGCCGACCCCGCCGAAGAACTCGCGCTCCGCCTTCGGGATCCCGAGCTTGTCGAACGTGTTCTTGATGTCCGCCGGAAGGTCGTCCCAGCTCTTCTTGGTCTCCCCTTCCAGCATCGGGTTCGCGTAGTACGTGTACCCGTCGAAGTCGATCTCGTCGAGGCTCGGGCCCCAGTCCGGCATCGGGCGCTGAACGAAGTGGTCGTACGCGCGCAGGCGGTACTCGAGCATCCAGTCCGGCTCGCTCTTGAACTTCGAGATCTGCTCGACGACCTCGCGCGAAAGGCCCTTCGCGATCCGCAGCCGGTAGGTCTCCGGATTCTTGAAGTCGTATCGCGTGTAGTCCAGCGGAGTGACTTCCTGAGCTGCCTGCGCCATAGAAGCCTCGGCCAATTCCAGCACCCCGGCGTATTTAAATGAGAGGTCGCCGGTGGCGCGACACGCCGGTTTCAGGGCGGCAGGCGGGGGCGGAATCGCCAAGCTGTCGGTCGTGCCGCTACACGGCGCCCGCGGTCGGCGAACGCGGGCGGGCGAGAGCGGGATCCGCTGAGGGCTCCCGCCGGACCGGCGCACCGCACCGCGCGCGTCGTTCGCCGGGCGGGGCGCTACCGGGAGTCTCGGCGGATACCGCCGCCCTCGGGACCGGTGACCCGCAGATCATGCGAACACCCTCGCGACCTTCTCCAGCCCGTCGTAGAGGCGGTCGATGTCTGCCGTGTCGTTGTAGATGTACGGACTCGAGCGGGTGAGCGCGGGGACCTCGAGCCGCTCCATGAGCGGTTGGCAGCAGTGGTGCCCCGCCCGGACCGCGACGCCCTCCGCGTCGAGGATCGTCGCCACGTCGTGCGGATGGACCCCCTGGAACGCAAAGGCCTGGATGCCCTGCCGGTCGCGGGCATCGCGAGGGCCATAGATCCGGAGCCGGTCGCCGAACCGGTCGCGCGCCTGGCGCGACGAGTACTCGAGCAGCGAGCGCTCGTGCGCCTCGATCTCGTCCCATCCGAGGTGCTCCAGGTAGTCGAGCGCGGTCGCGAGCGCGACCGCGCCCGCGACGTTCGGCGTGCCGGCCTCGAAGCGCGCGGGCGGTTCCCGGTACTCGACTCGGTCCTGGTGGACCTCCCGGATCATCTCGCCTCCCCCGGCAGCGGGCGGCATCTTCTCGAGCACGTCCTGCCGGCCCCAGAGGACGCCGATCCCCATCGGGCCGAGCATCTTGTGGCCGGAGAACGCGAGGAGGTCCGCCCCGAGGGCCTCGACGTCGATCGGGCGGTGGGGGGCCGATTGGGCCGCATCGACCACCACCAGCGCCCCGACCGCGTGCGCCCGGTCGGCGATCTCCCGCACCGGGTTCACCGTGCCGAGGACGTTCGAAGCGTGGCTCACCGTGACGACGCGGGGCCGGAGGGCGAGGACCCGATCGAGGTCGTCCCGGCGCAGTCGGCCCTCGGCGTCGATGTCGACGAAGTCGAGCTCGATCCCGCGCGTCGCGCGGAGCATCTGCCAGGGAACGATGTTCGAGTGATGCTCCATGACGGTCGTCGCGACGTGGTCGCCACGTCGGAGGACCGACTGCCCGAGGCTCGTCGCGACGACGTTCAGCGCCTCGGTCGTCCCGCGCACAAAGACGATCTCGGAAGGGTCGTGCGCATGGACGAACCGTGCGACGCGCTCCCGGGCTCCCTCGTACGCCTCGGTGGCCTCGACGCTCAGCGCGTAGACCCCGCGGTGCACGTTCGCGTTGCGCTCCGCGTAGAACCGCGCCTCCGACTCGACGACGGCCGTCGGCTTCTGCGAGGTCGCCGCCGAATCGAGGTAGACCAGCGGACGGCCCTGAAAGCTGCGGCGCAGGATCGGGAAGTCGTTCCGGACCCGCTCGACGTCCATGGCTCACGGGTCGCGCGCGGGAGTTCGGCCCTTACGACGTGTCCGCCGGAAGGCCGAACTTCACGAAGTCGTACCCCTTCGACTCGAGTTCATCGGCGAGCTCGCGGCCGCCCGACAGCGCGACGCGGCCGTCCACCAGGACGTGGACGCTGTCCGGCTTCACGAACTGGAGGATCCGCTGGTAGTGCGTGATGATCAGGATGCCGATCCCCGGGCCCCGGAGCTTGGCCACGGTGTTCCCGACCGAGCGGACCGCGTCGATGTCGAGACCCGAGTCCGGCTCGTCGAGGATCGCGAACAGCGGCGAGAGGGTCGCCATCTGCAGCACCTCGTTCCGCTTCTTCTCCCCGCCCGAGAACCCCTCGTTCAGCGAGCGCTTCAGGAGCGCCTCGTCCATCTCGAGGTAACCGAGGTGGGTCTTCATGTCGCGGTCGAACGTCGCGACGTCGGCCGTCTGGGTCGTGCGGCGCGCCATGTACGCCGTCCAGAGGAACTTCGAGAGCGAGAGCCCGGCGACCTCCTGAGGGTACTGGAACCCCAGGAAGAGGCCGGCGCGCGAGCGCTGGTCGACCGGCATCTTGAGCAGGTCCTTGCCGTCGAGCAGCGCGGTGCCCCGGGTCACCTTGTACTTCGGGTGGCCCATCAGCGCGTAGGCCAGCGTGCTCTTCCCCGAGCCGTTCGGGCCCATCATCGCGGTCAGCTCGCCGGTCTTCATCGAGAAGTTGACCCCCTTCAGGATCTCCTTCCCGCCGACCTCGGCGTGCAGGTTTTCTACCACCAGGGAATGCTGTACCGTACCCGCGGCCATGAACTACCGTCAGAGTACGAGCCGATACCGTTATTTAAGCATGGCGTGGTGTGTAAATCCCGAAGGGGCCGGGAGGCCCCTGCCGACGCGGAACCGACAGCCATGAACGCGATGGAGAGCGGCACGCTCGAGGGCACTCGGGGTCGGATCCTCGAGGAGCTCGCGACGGCTCCGAGGACCGCGCGCGATCTCGCGAAGAAGCTCGGGATCCAGGAGAGCGCGGCGCGGGGCCACCTCGACCGCATGGAGGAGCGGGGGCTCGTCACGCCGTCGTTCCGCAAGGAGGGCGTCGGCCGCCCGCGCAAGCGCTACCTCCTCACCTCCCAGGGCCAGGACCTCTTTCCGAAGAAGTACGACCTGATCCTCGACGCCGTCGTCGACGAGCTGCTCGCCCGAGAGGGGGAGGGGTTCGTCAGCGCGCTCTTCGCCGAATCCGCCCGACGGATGGCGCGCGTCGTGGCGAAGGAGATCCCGAGGGGTGGCACGACCGACGAGAGGGCCCGTCACCTGGTCACCGCGCTGAACAACCTCGGCTTCCGGTGCTCGATCGAGAAGACCGCCGACGGGCATCTACGGGTCGTGCGCACGAACTGCATCTTCCGCCACAGCGCGCTCACGCATCCCTACCTCCTCTGCGACGTCTTCGACAAGAACCTCACCGAGGCGCTCCTCGGCGAGGTCGGGGTGGACCTCGAGGACTCGATCGGCCGCGGGGGGCTGCGGTGTACTCATCTGATCCAGCTCCGATAGCCCGCTCGGTCGGGCCGCTTCGGGATTCGGACCGGCCCGCGGCGACCGACGATCCGCTGCTCGCGGCGATCGGCCACACTCCGCTCCTCCCGCTGCGGCGCCTCGCGGACGACGCGGGCGGCCGCTTCGAGCTCTGGGCGAAGGCGGAGTTCCTGAACCCCTCGGGTTCGGTGAAGGACCGCGCGGCGCTCGAGATCGTGCGCTTCGAGCTCGCGCGCGGCGCGCTCGGGGGCGGCCGCGTGCTGCTCGACGCCTCGAGCGGGAACACGGCGGTCGCCTACGCGACGCTCGGCGCCCGGCTGGGGTTCGCGGTCGAGCTCTGCGTCCCGCGGAACGCGAGCCCCGAGCGGGCCGCCCGGATCCGGGCGCTCGGGGCCGACGTGGTCCTCACGGACCCCGCGGACGGGACCGACGGCGCCCAGCGCGAGGCCAAGCGACGCGTGGCGGAGCGTCCCGACCGCTACTGCTACCCCGACCAGTACAACCATCCCGCCAATCCCCTCGCCCACTACCGGCATACCGGACCCGAGATCTGGAAGCAGAGCGCGGGTCGGGCCACGCACTTCGTCGCGGGCGTCGGCACCGGTGGGACGATCTCGGGCACCGGCCGGTTCCTGAAGGAGCAGCGGGCCGGCCTCGAGGTCGTCGGGGTCGAACCCGCCGGCCCGCTGCACGGGATCGAGGGGCTGAAGCACCTGCCGAGCGCGCTGCGGCCCGGGACGTACGACGGCGCGGTGGTCGACCGGACCGTTCGGGTCGAGACCGAGGCCGCGGAGGAGACGCAGCGACAGCTCGCGCTTCGCGAGGGCCTCTCGGTCGGGGTCTCGTCCGGCGCCGCGGTCCTCGCGGCGCTCGAGGTCGGCCGGTCCCACCCCGGGTCGGTCGTGATCACGCTCCTGCCGGACGGCAACCGGCAGGTCCCCGCGGGGGATCGGCGATGAGAGGGGTCCGGCTGCCCGAGCCGCTGCGCGCGGAGATCCGCGCGCACGCCCGCGCCACCTACCCGGACGAGTGCTGCGGGTTCCTGATCGCGCTCCCGGACCCCGCGGGTCCGGACGGGCCGCGAACGATCGTCGCGGTGCAACGCGCGCCGAACGAGTTCGAGGGCGAGCGACGGCGGCGGTTCGTGATCCGGCCCGAGGAGCTGCGGGCGGCCGAGCGCGCGATCGAGAGCACGGAGCGGGTCGTCGCCGGCTTCTACCATTCGCACCCCGACCACCCCGCCCGGCCGTCCACGTTCGACGCGGAGCACGCCTGGCCGTGGTACACCTACGTGGTCGCCGCGGTCACCGCGACCGACGTGCCGGCCCTGCGAGCGTTCGAGCTCGACGCGGGGACCCGGGAGTTCCGCGAGGTGCCGCTGACCGCCTCCGTCCCGGCTGACCCGCGGGTTACGGAGAACCTAAGAGCGTCCGGGGCCCGGTGAGGAGGATGGCGAAGGCGACGGTCAAGATCCCGACCCCCCTGCGCCCGTTCGCGGACGGCCACGCGGAGGTCGCGGCCGATGAGGCCGACGTCGGGAGCCTCGTGCGGCGCGTGGCCGACACCTACCCCGGGCTCAAGCGCCACCTGTTTACGACCGACGGGACGCTGCGGAACTTCGTGACGGTCTACCTCAACGACGAGGACGTCCGCTACCTCCAGCGCGACGCGACCCCGGTGAAGGACGGCGACGTCGTGTCGATCGTGCCGGCGATCGCGGGCGGCGCGCCCCCGGCGCGCGCCCAGACCCCGCCGACGATGCTCCCCGTCGTCCCGAACGCCCCCTCCGACGCGCTGGACCGCGACGAGCTGCGGCGGTACAGCCGGCACCTCCTCCTCCCGGAGGTCGGGGTCGCCGGACAGAAGCGGCTGCGCCGCGCGAAGGTGCTCCTGGTCGGCGCGGGCGGCCTCGGCGCGCCGGCCGCGCTCTACCTCGCCGCCGCCGGCGTCGGGGAGATCGGACTGGTCGACGTCGACGAGATCGAGCTCTCGAACCTCCAGCGCCAGGTGCTCTACTCGAGCGCCGACGTCGGGCGGCCCAAGCTCGAGGCCGCGCGCGACCGCCTCGAGGCGCTGAACCCCGGCGTGCGGGTCGTGACCCACCCGGGCCGCCTCACGTCCGAGAACGCGCTCGACGTCCTGCGGCCGTACGAGGTCGTCGTGGACGGCACCGACAACTTCCCGACCCGCTACCTCGTCAACGACGCGTGCGTCCTCCTCGGGAAGCCGAACGTCTACGGGTCGATCTACCGGTTCGAGGGCCAGGCGAGCGTCTTCGACGCGCGCCGGGGGCCGTGCTACCGGTGCCTGTACCCGGAGCCCCCGCCCCCGGACCTCGTCCCGTCGTGCGCGGAGGCCGGCGTGCTCGGCGTGCTGCCCGGGATGATCGGGATGATCCAGGCGACCGAGACCGTGAAGCTCCTGCTCGGGACCGGCGAGCCGCTCTACGGCCGCCTGCTGCTCTACGACGCGCTCGCGATGCGCTTCCGCGAGCTCACGCTCCGCAAGAACCCCGCGTGCGTCCTGTGCTCGCCGACCGCGACGCAGCACGGGCTCATCGACTACCCCGCGTTCTGCGGCGTGCCCGCGGCCGGCGCGGCGCCCGCGGGCGACGGGCTCCCCGAGATCTCCCCCGAGGAGCTGAAGGCCGAGCTCGGGGGCGACGATCCACCGACGCTCCTCGACGTCCGAGAACCGAACGAGTGGGACATCGTGCACCTTCCCGACGCCCACCTGATCCCGCGGGGCGAGCTCGCGGACCGGCTGAACGAGCTCACCGGGGCGCGGCGGCTGGTCGTGTACTGCCGGACCGGCGGCCGGTCGTCCCAGGCGACCCGGCTCCTCCTCGACCTCGGGTTCTCGAACGTCCGCAACCTGACCGGCGGGATCACCGCGTGGGCCCAGCGGATCGACCCGAGCCTGCCGACGTACTGACCCGACGTCAGAAGTCCGACGGGGCCGCGGGCTCGCTCGGGGCGCCGACGTCGACCGTGAGGTTCCCCGAGTAGGACCGCGCGCGCCGCGAGAGCTCGCGCGCGAACTCCTCGGGGTGGCGCGGCGAGATGAACAGCGGGTAGGCGCCCCCGGTCACGAGGAGGCCGGCGGGGTCGGTGTAGATCGCGTCGAACGACTGGATGTACGGGCTCCACATCCGCCCGCGGTAGCCCCACGATCCGAAGAAGCCGGTCGGCGAGAGGTCCCGGAGCGCGAGGAACTCGATCTTGCGGACCTCCTCGAGCGGCATGCGCCGGGGCCCGAGGATCCGCCACGCGACGAGGTGCGTGTCGTCGATCGAGTAGCTCGTGGTCGCGTAGCGGACCAGGAGGAACGCGGTCGCCGCGACGAGCAGGTAGACGAAGTTGGGGTTCGAGTCGATCGGGCTCGGCAGCACGACGAAGAACAATAGGAGGATGATCACCGCGTAGACGCCGACCGTCACGCCGGAGATCGTCCCGTGGGCGTGGTAGCGGCCCTTCGCGTCGAGCCGCGGTGGCGCCGGCGCCGGGACGTCGTCCGCGGCCGCGGCGGCGTCAGGCGGGGGCGTCGTAGTAGTACTCCCGGCGCCCGCGCTGCTCGCGGTCGAGCACCGAGCCCTCCCGGTTGACGCGCGGCCGCAGGGTCTCGGGGTCGCGCCGGAACGTGATGTTCACGTCGGCGAGCAGCCGGTTCATCCCCTCGCGCATCGAGAACGGCCCGTCGCCGCGGCCGCGGGTCCCGTCCGGGGCGTCCTGGGCGAAGACCATCAGCTCGTCGCACGCGAGGTCGAGGAAGTAGACGTCGTGGTCGACCACGAGCGCGCTGACCGCCTGGCGCTCGACCTGCCGCCGGATCAGGCGGGCCATCGACATCCGCTCGTCCGCGTCGAGGTAGGCGGACGGCTCGTCGAGCAGGTAGAGGGTCACGGTCCGCGCGAGCGTCAGCGCGACCCCGGCGCGCTGGAGCTCCCCGCCCGAGAGGTCGGGGAGCGCGACGTCCTGGACCTCCTCCAAGTGGAGGGCGGGGAGCAGGTCGCGCTCGAAGAGCTTCGCGTCGAACGTCGGGTCGTTCGCGAGCGCGTTCGCGCGCTCCCGCAGGCTCGCGGGGGTCGACGCCTTCAGGTACTGGGGCTTGTAGCTGACCGTCACGCCGGGCGGCGGACGGCCCTTCGTCGGGGGCTCCGCGCCGGCGAGCATCCGCACGAACGTCGTCTTCCCGGTCCCGTTCGGGCCGACGATCCCGACCGTCTGCCCGCGCGCGAGCGATCCCCCGCCGACCGCGAGGTGGAACCCCGCGAACGACTTCTCGAGCGGCGCGAACTCGACCAAGGGGTTCGACCGCGCCGCCGGCTTCGGCGGGTGCGCGACGAACCGGATCGCGTCCGCGCGGAACCGGACGTTCTCGTCCTTCAGGTAGCCGGTCAGGTAGGTGTTGATCGCGGAGCGCATCGGCAAGGGGTGGCTGATCACCCCGAACGCCGCCGGCTCTCCGTAGATCAGGTGCGCCGTGTCCGCGAGGTAGTCGAACAGCGCGAGGTCGTGCTCGACCACGAGGACGCTCTTCGACGCGCCGAGGCGGCGCAGGAGGCGGGCGACCTTGAGCCGGTGGACGATGTCGAGGTAGCTCGACGGCTCGTCGACGAGGTAGAGGTCCGCGTCGGTCGCGAGCGTCCGGGCGATCGCCGCGAGCTGGAGCTCCCCGCCCGAGAGCTCGGACAGGCGACGGTCGGAGCGGCTCGCGAGCCCGACATCCTCGAGCGCCGCGGCGGCCCCGGGACCGCCGGCCGCGACGTAGTCGAGCGTCGAGAGCGGCTCGTCCGAGAGGTGGTCGACGTACTGGGGCTTCAGCACCGTGCGCAGCTGGCCCTTCGCGATCCGCTCGAAGTGCGCGCGCAGCGCGGTGCCCCGGAAGTGCTCGACGACCTTCGACCACTCCCCCGGGGCCGCGTAGTCGCCGAGGTTCGGGACCTCCCGGCCCGCGAGGATCCGGAGCGCGGTCGACTTGCCGGTGCCGTTCGGCCCGAGCACGCCGGTGATGCCCCCGGTCGGGGGGATCGGCAGGCGGTACATCCGGAAGCCGTTGTAGCCGTAGCGGTGGACGACCTCGCTCGGGTCGGCCTCGGGCGTGTTGAGGATCTTGATCGCATCGAACGGGCACTTGTGGACGCAGATGCCGCAGCCGATGCACAGCGTCTCCGAGATGACGGGCTTGCCGATCGGCCCCTCGACGATGCACTCCTGGCCCATGCGGACCGGGGGGCAGTACGCCTGGCACTCCCACTGGCACTCCTTCGGGTGGCACCGGTCGTTCAGCAGGATCGCGATCCGCGCCACGCCTAGGCCCCCGGAACGTCCGAGGCGATCCGGCCGTCCCGCATCGTCACGTGGCGGCGGGCGTGGCGCGCGACCTCGGGGTTGTGCGTGACGAGGACCAGCGTCGCGTCGCGGTCGGCCCGCACGCGCTCGAGCAGCGCGAGGATCGCGGCGGCGTTCCCGCTGTCGAGCTCGCCGGTCGGCTCGTCCGCGAGCAGGACCCCGGGCCGGTTCGCGAGCGCCCGCGCGACCGCGACCCGCTGCTCTTCGCCGCCGGAGAGCTGGTGCGGGAACGAGCGCTCCTTCCCGTGGAGGCCGACCTCCTCGAGGAGGTCCCCCGCGCGGCGGGTCCGCTCGGCGCGGGGCACGCGCAGCGCGCGCATCGGCAGCTCGATGTTCTCGAGGGCGGTCAAGGTCGGGAGGAGGTAGAATCGCTGAAAGATGAACCCCACGCCCTTCAGCCGGAGGCGCGCCCGCTCCCGGTCCGGGCGGTGCCCGACCGGGGTCCCGTCCCACCGGATCTCGCCCGCGGTCGGCGCGTCGAGCAGCCCGACGAGGTTGAGGAGGGTCGTCTTCCCGCAGCCGCTCGGACCCTCGACCGAGACGAACTCGCCGGGCGGGATCGTCCAGTCGATGTCCCGCAGGGCCGGCACCGCCTCGGGCTCGCCGACGCGGTACGTCCGGCCGACCCCGGCGAGCTCGATCCGCGGAGGGGTCGGTGCGCTCACCGCAGCGCCTCCGTGATCTCGATCCGCAGGGCGACCCGCGTGGCGACCCCGCTCGCGAGCAGCGACAGCGCGACGATCCCCACGACGATCGCCCCGATCGTAACCGGGTCGAACCGCGCCCACTGGGCGGCGAGCCGGACGCCCGACGAGCCCCAGGCCGCGAGCGCCTCCACGAGGACGTACCCCCCGATCACGCCGACCGCGGCGCCGAGCAGCGCGAGGCGGATCCCGTCGAGCACGATCTCGCGCGCGATCGACCCCGCCGGGAGGCCGAGCGCGCGCCGGATCCCGATCGACCGCCGGTCCGACTCGACGCGCCGCACGAGGACGAGCGCGAGGAACAGGAGCCCGACGGTCAGCCCGACCGAGGAGAGCGCGAGGTAGAACCCGGTCAGGACCCCGCTCGCCGACTCGAGCTGCTGCGCCTCCTGGCCCAGCGAGGTCACGGCGTAGAACGGCACGAGCGACTGGATCTGCGCGCGGACCTGCGCGAGCGCGGCGGGGTCGACCGAGCTTCCGCCGGTGACCGAGACCTCGATCGTGTCCGACGCGTCGTGCTGGAAGGCGTCCGGCCCGGTGGCGAGCCCCCCGAGGACCTGGAGGTTCGAGAGCGGCAGGAGGACCGCCGACCCCTCGACCGGTCCGAGGAGGGACGACGCCGCTCCGAACGAGCCGGTGACGATGTACGCGACCGCCTGAGAGCGGTTGTCGGAGCCTCCGATCAGGAGGGTCGTGCCGTTCGCGATCCCGTGGGCGGCGGCGAGCGCGGTCGAGATCATCACGTCGTTCGACGCGGGGCCCGCGTACGTCCCGTTGTCGAAGTGCACCGCGTCCGTGGGGTCCCCGAGCCGGAGGACCGACGGGAACAGGTCGCGCTCCTCCGGGGGCAGCGTCGCGGGGAACTGGTCCGGGATCACGCCCTCGGCCGGCACCGCCGTGGGGCTCCCGCCGGAAGGGAAGACGTCGACCGTGAGGCTCAGGGTGGGGGACGCGGCCGCGACCGACGCGATCGCCCGGATCCGGTCCGTGAGGTTGTGGGAGTCGACGATCCCGTGGGCGCCGGCGGCGCTCACGACGATCTGGTACCCGGCGTTCTCGAGGCCGGCGAGCTCGTGCGCCGCCACGCCCCCGCCGACGCTCACGAGCACGACCGGCAGGGCGACCGCGGTCCCGACCGCGGCGATCGCGAGCACCTGCTGTAGACGGAGGTGGCGCAGCGACGACCCGTACCCCCACCGCATCATGGCGCCCGGAGCTCCTCGGAGACCGGCAGCGACATCGCCCGGGCCGCCGGCAGCGCGGACGCGGCCAGGCCGATCGCGAGGACGATCGCGATCCCCGAGAGCAGCACGGACGCGTCGAACGAGACGAACGAGAAGCCGACCGGGAGGCCCGGGACGAGCGCGAGCAGGAACCGATTGAGCTCGTACGCCCCCGCGTAGGCGATCGGCAGGCCGATCGCGAGGCCGAGGAGCGCGAGCACGAGGCCCTCCTGCGCGATCAGGGACCCCACGCGGGACCGGGCGTAGCCGACCGCGCGCAGGAGCGCGATCTCCCGGCTGCGGTCGTCGACCGACATCTGCAGCACGGTCGTCGCGAACAGCGCGGCGACCACGACCCCGATGATCCCGACGAGCGCGCCGAACGTGCGGTAGGTGCTGACCGCCTGCTGCACCTCCCCGAGGATCTCCGAGAGGGTGATCACGGTCAGCGACGGGAAGGCCCGCTCGAGGATCGTCTGGTCGGAGGACGCGGTCGTCGGGTCGTTGAGGTGGATCAGGACGAGGGTCGCGTCGTCGGTGCTCGGAGTGGCCCCGCCGACAATCGTCTGGAGCTCCGAGAGGTAGAGGAACGAGATCAGGGCCGAGGGGATCAGCCAGAACGGTCCCGAGACGCCGACGACCTCGAACGGGACCGAGTCGGCGTACCACGCGGGAAGCGCCGACGCGTTCGGGGCCTGGACGAGGTTGACCCAGACGAGGTCGCCGATCGTCACGCGGAGCGCCCCCGCGAGCGCCTGATCGAGGACGATCTGGTGGGTGAAGGGCCCGTCGAACGTCCCGTTGCCGTAGTGCGGATCGCCGGGGAGCGTGAACCCGGTGCCGTTGTACAGCGAGGGGACCTCGATCCCGGTGTTGTCCGACGGGATCCATCCGACCGATTCCGCGAGGGTCTGGTTCCACCCGGGGGGCACCGCGGAGGCGTTCGCGGCCGCCCAGAGCGACGCGTTGCCGAAGACCAGCGAGCTCACGAGCCAGGGGCTCGCGACCTCGACGTTCGGATCGGCCCGGGGGATCGCGCTCGAGAGCTCGTGCGCGTGCGCGATCGGGCCGCCGGATCCGGACGCGAGGCTCGTGTTCGCGCTGGCGGCGATCAGGTCGACGCCGCTCGCGGTCGCGAGCTCGGTCGCGCTCGTCTCGACCCCGGCGGAGATCGCGAGCAGCAGCGCGACGAGCCCGACCGCGAGCCCGATGCCGAGCGCCGTCAGCGCCGAGCGCCCCGGCCGGCGGCGGATCGCGTCCAGCGCGTAGTACACGGCCGCTCCGACCCCGCGCTAGCGGCCCGCGGCGCGGCGCAGGTCGCCGAAGGAGATCCGGTGGGACGCCTCGACGTCGTACTTGTGGATCGACTCCTCGCTGCGGGTGGTCGCCCGGACGACGACCGAGTCGGGCACGCGGGGGAAGGCGGCCGGCAGCCCGGCGAGCAGGTCGCGCAGCACGTCCTCGACGAACTTCGGATGCCGGTGGGCGTCGAGCACGAGCTGGCCCTCGTCCCCCCGCTTCAGGATCGCGTACGTCGGGCTCGACTGCGCGGACTCGATCGCCGCGATCAGGTCATCGACCTCGACCTCGGTGGCGTCGCCGATCTCGAACACGAGGCGGGTCCGGTTGCGCTGGTTGTGCGAGATCATCGGCAGCGACGCGAGGGACGGGTCCCGAAGGAGCGGATACTCCTCGAGCAGCCGCTCGCGGCACGTCTCCATCGCGCACGGGCACGCGGTCATCCCGAGCGCTTCCGCGCCGATCGCGCGCCGCAGCTCGACCGCGGACCCGTTCGCCCGGGTCGCGGTCGCCTCCGCGAGGAGGACGTAGTCCTCGAAGCTGCGCTTCGTTTCCGCGATCCCCTTCCGCAGGAAGTACTCGGCGGACGCCTTCACGGTCGCCTCGGTCGCGTACGCGTGCCGGGCGAGGAGCTCGCGGGCGATCGTCGAGCAGGCGGATTCGAGGCTCTCCACGGGCGCTTCGACCGTCCGGTCGACGATCTCGGCGAGCACCTCCGCGTTCCGGGAGAGGTCCGAGCCCTTCCGGCTCGCCGGGAGGTCGACCGCGACCTCGAACGTGGCGGAGAGGGCGTGGACCCGGTCGCCGCGCTGCACCGCGAGGGGCTTGCGGATCCCCGAGATCCCGACGGAGCGCAGCGTGAGCCGCCCCCGATCCGGCGCCATCGCGTGGATGTCCTTCATCGGCCGCACTACTCGGGGTGCGCTTAAACGGCTTCCCGAGGCGACGCACCCCGGCGAACCCGAGCCGACGGGCGGCTTTATACGGGTCCGGCCGGTCGTTCCCTCGATGTCCGACGCCGCGACCCCCGCGCCGGCGGTCCCCGCGCCGACCGGCGCGCCCGCGGCGACGAGCCCGACGACCCCGG
>JASHQY010000071.1 GCA_030038885.1 Thermoplasmata archaeon
TTCTGGCTCGCTCCGTCGATCACGTAGTGGTCCGGAGTGACCTCCCCGCCGACGATCGCCTCGCCGAGACCCCATCCGGCCTCGACGATCATGTGGTTCTCGCCGGTGTTCGGGTCCCGCGTGAAGAGGATGCCCGCGACCGTCGCATCGACCATCTTCTGGACGAGGACCGCGAGCCGCACCTGGGTGTGCTCGAACCCCTTCTTCTGACGGTACACGAGGACCCGTGGGGAGAACACCGAGCTCCAGCAGCGGCGGACCCCCTCGAGGATGTTGTCGACGCCGACGACGTTCAGGTAGGTGTCCTGGAGCCCCGCGAACGACGCGCCTTCGAGATCCTCGAGGGTCGCGCTCGAGCGCACGGCCGAAAACCGGACCGAGTTGTCGCGCACGTACCGCTCGTAGGCGTCGGCCAGGGTCTGGCGCATCCCGGGGGGAAAGTCGGTCGCCTCGAACTTGGCCCGGACCCGCTGCGACGCGGCCTCCACGGTCTCGGGTTGGTCGACCCGGATCATCGCGAGCGCCGCCGGGATCTCGTTCCGCAGGTCCGTCGAGTCGACGAACGCCTGGTACGCCTCGGTCGTGACGACAAAGCCGGGGGGCACCGGGAGCCCCTGTCGGATCAGCTCGCCGAGCTTGCCGGCCTTCCCGCCGACCAGCGGCATGTCCGATTCGGAGACGTCCTGAAGGTCGATCGTGAGGCTCATGCGTCCTCCGTGGGAAGGTCCGTGCGCTCGAGCTCGAACCCTACGAGGTCGGCCATCGGCGAGTAGGGATGGACGACGTGTTCCTCCAATTCGCGCCACTCGCCCGGTGAGCCGATCGCGTGCACGACCGCTTCCCCCCTACCTTCCAACTGGTCGCGGGGGACCACTTCGTAGTAATGGAGGTGGCCCCGCCGCGCCACAGTCCGCGCCACCGAGGGTAGATACTTAATCCCTTCCAGCGGGAGATTGAGAATCACCCGCTCGACCGGCGGCGCGGCTCGAGCGAACTCCTCGACCCGGCCCTCGACCACGTCCACCGGGACCGAGAACGCCGCGCGCGCGAGCGATCGTCGTAAGAGCTCGAGCGCATGGGGATTCGAGTCGACCGCCGTCACGTGGATCGCCCGCGCCTCCTTCGCGATCGTGAGCGCGAACGGTCCCACGCCGCAGCAGAGGTCGTAGACCCGGTCGCCCGGGAGAACGGCCGCGGCGACCCGGGCGTGCTCTCGAGCCAGCCGGGGAGAGAAGTAGGCGAGCTCGACGTCGACCTCGATCTGGATCCCGTTCTCCCGGTGCCGGGTACGCCAGCCACCGCTGCCGGCGAGCCGCCGGATCGTCCGGCGACGATCGGGGCCGTGAACTCCCTCGTCGGAGCCCACGATCCGCGCGCCGGGCACGAACTCAAGCAGCGCTCGGCCGATCTCGGGGGCCCGGGAGGCGAGGTCATCCGGGATTCGGACGAGCACGACATCCCCGATAACATCGAACGAACGCGGGAGGCGCTCGGCCTCGTCGGGCGGGAGATCGAGCAGGGAGCGGTAGTCCGCCGGGGCGACTGGCCCGCGGACTGCGAACTCCCGTTCGACGATCTCGCCGAGCCCCGCGGGCGGATCCCGGCCCTCGGTAAGGGGCAACGCGAGCGAATCGCCCTCGCGGAGGATCGGAAGGTCCGTGCGCAGCAGTCCGCCGGCGGCCAACGCTCGACGGAGCTCTTCGCCGCGGGCTCGCGGGACCAACAGGGCGCGGGATCTCATGGAGTCGAGAGCTCGGGCGGCCGCAGGAGGAGCGGCAGCACGTCGGCCCCCCGCAGCGTCCCCAGCCGGCCCTTCGCGGCCGCCGTCTCCGAAAAGGTGCGGGTGGCTGCCAAGGGATCCGGCGGGACTCCCGCGCCGACGAGCAGGAGCGGGACCGGATCGTCCGAGTGGCCGCGGAGGATCGCTGGCGTCGCGTGATCCGCGGTGACCGCGAGGCGGACGCGAGCGAGGTCCAGACCGTCCAGGAACGGCCCGAAGAACGATCGATCGATCGCTTCGATGATCTCCTGCTTCAGGACCGCCTTCCCGTCGTGCCCGGGCTCGTCCGGCCCCTTGAGATGAACGTACGTGAACCCGTGGCTCGAGAGCAGATCGCGGGCGACCCGCGCCCGGTCGCGGTATCCCGCGTCCCGATCGGGGCCCATCGGACCGACGTACCGGTCCTCGAGCCCGAGGACCTGGGCGATCCCCCGCTCGACCGGCATCTCGGTCAGCGAGGCGCCCCGGACGCCGTACCTGGACTCGAACGACGGGAGCGGATGCTGGGGGAGCGCGCCCGCGTTGCGCACCAGCAACGCGTTCGCGATCTTCTTCCCCGAGAGCGCGCGACGGGCGTTGACCCGGTGGCCCGCGAGGAGCTGGCCGGCCGCGGGCAACAGGTGGTTCAGGGCGCTCGCGGTCCGTGCGGCTTCCGGGCTCGGGTCGAGCGGGGTCACGGTCTGCACCCGGGGAACGTCCGGACGCTTCGCTTCCCCCATCCCGCCGACCTTCTCGTAGAACGGGTCGGCGTTCGAGACGTTCGGCGAAAGTCGGCCATCCCGCACGGGGTGGAGCCAGAGGACTCCGCGGTGCCCTACCGTCGCCCGGACCTCCGCGCGGATGTCCTCCGCGGCCAGCAGATCTGCGGCCGAAAGACTTCGGGCCAGGTCCTGCGCCTCGGAGGTCGAGAGGCTTCGTCCCACCCGGGAGTCGAGGATCGTTCCGTCGCCATCGGCCGTGGCGAAGTTGAGCCGAAGCGCCACATCGCCGGGCCCGAGCGGCACGTCCACTCCGAGCGCCTCGAGGACTCCCCGGCCCGGAGAGTCGTGGACCGGGTCGTAGCCCATGAGCGCGAAGACCCCGGCGTCAGACTCGGGAGCGACTCCGGGACCGACGATCACCACCTGACCGAGCTGCCCGCGCTGGACGAGTCCGCTCAGCTGGGGGGTCGCCGCGGCTTCGACCGGGCTCTTCCCCCCCGTATCGGGGTGGGGTCGATCGCCGAGGCCATCGAGAACGATCAGCGCGACCCGGGCCGCCCCGTCGGGTGCGCGTTCGGGCGCGGCTCCCATATTTCTTTATAAAGAGAGGCCGGCCTTGCCTCCCGTTCCGTGCAGCAGCAGAGGCCGAGTCGCTTTAGGAGTTTCCTGCTGACCCCGGCGGGCAAGGCGCTCCTGATCGCGGTCGCGATACTCGCGACGTTCGCGAGCACGGTCTACGTCTCGACGCTCGTCGCGATCCCGGCGATCCTCCTCTTCGGCCTCGCGGTGCCGATCTGGGCCGGCCTCAAGCGACCCCGGTTCCTCGCGCTGACCGGGCTCGTCATCATCCTCCTCGTCGCCCCGATCTCGAACATCGTGATCACGCAGGACATCATGACGCCCATCCCGGCCTCGGCGTCCTCGAGCGCCCTGCCAAACGGCGCGAACGGCTCGGTCCTCCAGAGCGCGATCGTGACGCCCTACGTTGGCGGCACCTCGCAGAACTTCACCTGGGAGGTCACGGTCTACCCGCAGTACCTGCCCGGGACTCCGGACAACGTGACCCAGTGGATCAACCTCTACGTGTCGACCTGTCCGGGAGCGACGGGCAACAGCTCGCCGAACTGCGCGACCCCGTACCCGTACTTCGAACTGAACCTCAGCGCGGAGAACCTCACCGCCGAGACGGACCTCTCGTTCCACGCCGTTATCGGGACGGTCGGGATCTGGGACTGGCAGATGAGCCTCGCCGTCCGCAACACGACGACGGGCCAGCTGTACTACATCTTCCTGGTCGGCGACCCGACCTACAACGGGATCGAGGGCCCGGTGGTCGGAACGTACGCCACGACGTACGAATCGCTCCTGCTCACGCTCTACTTCGACGACTTCCTGTTCCTCGGAGCCCCGTTCTACTTCGTGCTCCTGATCTACATGATCCTCAAGCGGAGGGAGCGGACGAAGTTGGATGCCCAGCGCCGTGCCGCGGGCCCGGTCCCGCCCGACGAGCAGGGGCCCTCTCTCCCGGCGGCCGGAACCAGCGGTCAGCCGCCCGCCTCCAAGCCCGTGAACGTGAGCAGCCCCAAGGAAGGCGCATGCCCCAGTTGCGGCGCGGTGGTTTACGCTGGAGAAAAAACCTGCTGGAAGTGCGGAGCGCCCCTCACGAGTTCGGCTCCTGCCTCAGCGCCACTTCCGTCCCAACGAGCTCCGTAACGGCGTGATTTTAGAGCTGGCAGACCTCGCACTCAGCGCAGGTCGCTATGGGATGGCGACGGAGACCTGTCCGGAATACGCTCCCGTTGCGGTGGCGACCAACATCAGCGTGGTCAACGGAGTTCCGGTGCCTATGTCTACGGAGATGATGAAACCCCCCGTGGCTCCGGTCGGGAGTAACGCGGTCGTGGTGGAATACCCAGACTCGTAGTACGTGAAGCCGGAGGACGGCATCGCCATCGGTTGGGTACTCGTCGTTGAGCCGAAACTGGTCCAGTTCGCGTTGGGGGTCTTCTCAGTGGTCGCCGAGGCTGACAAAGAGAGTGCGAACGTCGCAACATGGGTTGCTGAGAAGGTTCCCCGTGGCGCAGCGGTGTTGACCACTTGGAATAGAACGCTCCCGAACGTAATGAGCGAAGAATGAATCGTTACCGTGAAGTAGTAATCTGAACCTCCCGTGAGATAGCACGCCGCCACCGGGTTCTGAGTACCGGTACACTTCGCGGGGGTTGATACCGTTGTGAGGTTCAGTGCCGTAGAGATTTGAGTCGAGAACGAGGTGACTGTGACCGGTACCGCTGCAGTTCCGGTTTGTCCATTGGTGTTTGACGCGGTGATGAACGCAAAGAAGCTGCCCGCCGTCGTCGTGAGGCCAGCAGTCACCGGGTAGCTCCAGGCCCCGGTGGTGGAGCTGTACGTCATGGCTTGTGCCGCGCTCGTGAGCCCGGGCACTCCGGTGTCGGTGATCTCAACCGAGTTCGCTGAAGTCACTCCTTGAATCACTGCGGACACCGTGAACGCCTCTCCGACGGCTACTGCCGAGGGTGTGGTGCTCACCGACACGAAGGTCGGGGCGATGTTGTTGACGGCGCCGGGGACGATGACACTGAACAGCAGTGCCGATCCCGAGATGATGTAGACCGTGATGTTGTCCGGCAGGATTGGATTGCAGTAGTCATTCGGAAGGTTCGTGGTGCACTTTCCCGCGAATGCCGTAAGATACCAGGTCTGTCCGAGATTCCATGTGCTCCCGGTAATCCCGCCGGCCGCAACGGAGTACGGCGTAGCAAACTCCGGCCCAAGCGGGTACACGGACGACTTGAGATAGATTAAGGCAGACGCGGGCACCTGGGGGCCCGCGAGATGCAGGATGCTAATCGCATAGGCCATCACTGGATTCTTAGAATTCGTAGAATTTGGTGTCTGGACAATTTGAGCTTGAAATTGGTTAGAATTTTGTGCTGGGGGCGTAGGGAAGGAGGTCACAAAGGCAAAAATTGAGGAGAACAAGACCACGGTAAGCGCGAGCAAGAGTATGGTTGCAACAACGTCGGAGACGCCAAGCCGCGATTGAAGCGACCAGTTCCGCCGGCCCGTCCGACGGCTTCGGTTGATTGACCGGCGCCCCATCGATTTCTCGTCAGCCATCCCGCCGGGTGTCACCCTGTGATAGCTATCGATAAAAGGTGGGAGACCCGTATTTAGACGTTGCCGTGTACGTTGGAGAGTCGATGCGTGTGCGCCGAGGCTGGCGAGCCGCCACTGGCATGGATTCGCGCCGGGCCAGTGGGCAGAAAAATCGAAAGTCGGTACAGGGGGACGCAAGACCTTCACCATCATGCACCCACCGATTTCGGCTATTCAGATCGCGGTTGAACGAGA
>JASHQY010000072.1 GCA_030038885.1 Thermoplasmata archaeon
CCGAGGAAGAGGAGTTCCTGGCCCGCCACCCCGAGATCAACCAGAGCGCGCTGTTCCGCCAGATCGTCGAGAGCCTGATGCTCGCCGAGCGCAGCCCGAGCGTCGCGTCGACCCAGCAGGTGCGGCTCGGGAAGGCGGTCTACCGCTCCGGCGCGATCATGTTCCAGAAGCCGTCGGAGAAGCGCCCGTAGCGGCGCCCCCGACCGGTCGGCGGGGCGCGTCCCCCTCCTTGAGCCGCGGGCCGAGCCCTGCGAGCGCCGGCAAGTGCGCGTCCTCCGCCCGGGCGAAGAGGACCCCTTCGGCACCGGGGGTCGCGGCCCACGCGGCGAGCGCGGTCGCGGAGTCGATCGTGGCGAGCGCGTGCCGCGACAGGAGATGGCCGAACGCCCAGCGGCGACGCACCGCGAGATCCGTGAAGTGCGGGGCGTAGTGGCCCCCACCCGCTCCGAGCGCCACCCGGTCGCCGGGGTCGGGCTCGATGCGGGGGATCTCCTCGGCGAGAACGCGGACGGCCGCCTCCGACGGGCCCGGAGCCGCGCCGTAGCCGATCTCGGCGAAGAACGCGGGGAGGGCGACCTCCGGGCCGTGGTGGGTCGCCTCGAACGTCGCCGGGAGCCCCGCCGCGGCCGCGCGCTCTCGGAGCGCGCGCAAGAGCGCGGTCATACGTCGTGGATCGGCCGGCACGAACGTGCGGGGCCGGCCCCCGATCTCGGCCGTCGGTCCCGCGTTCCCGAGCGGATGGACCGTGAGGCATTCGACCTGCTGCTCGCTCCGGTGGATCGACGGGAACACGAGCGTGACCCCCCGCGCGCGGAGCTCGGCCGGCAGCCGGAGGTCGACCCGCTCGTCGCGCACGTGCGCGCCCGGTCGCCGCAGGAGGAGGGTCGTCGGGGAAAGCTGGCGGAGCGGCGCGCCGTCCACCATCGCGCCGGCGGCCGGCGGGGTCCCCCAGCGCTCGGCGACGCGCGTCGCGACCGGATCGGTCGCGGAGGCGATCACGACCACGCTCGCCTCCATGGAGCGACGGGACGGAGCCCCGGGCGGAATTAACTCCTCACGACCCGAGCGCGGAGGGAAGAGGTTCGGTCGGGGCGCGGGCCCCGACCCGGCGCGGGCGGTCCGCCCGCCGCGGCGGTCCTTCGCTCCCTACCCGTGGTGATGCACCGGGATCAGGAGGGGAGCGTAGTCCCCGCCGTTGTAGATGTACGTCGCGTAGTAGTAGCTCGGCCCGTAGACGTCCACGGTCCACGTCGTCGCGTTCTCGTCGTACGGGAGCACGCCGTAGGGGTTGACCGCCCCGTTGTACGGGTTCGGGCTCGTCGCGGTCGTGCCGTAGTCCCACCAGTAGTTCCCTCCCTGGACCGGGCCGCCGACGATGCTGCCGGAGAGCGGGGTCAGCGGGAAGCCGGCCGCGTGGTGCACGAGGAACGCCGGCTGCACCGGGATGTTCCAGTAGTCCGTGTACAGGAACGCGTTCCCCGAGTAGAGGTTCAGCGGCACCATGTACGCGGTCGTGGGGGTCGCCACCCAGTTGTTGTAGATCAGGTCGTCCTGCTCCGCGACCTCGATCCCGATCCCGAGCGAGTAGGGCATGAGCGCGAGCGCGGACGTCGGCGGGCTGAGCTGGGTGAAGGTGTTCCCCCAGACCGTGTTGTTGCCGCCGGCGAGGTTGATCGACCCGAACAGGGTCCCTCCGGCGAAGAGGAGGAGCGCCTGGCTCTCGGTGGCGAAGTGGTTCCCCGCGATCAGGTTGTGGGACGAGTCGTAGAACACCATGTTGAAGGAGTCCCACACGATCGGGTACCACGCGCTCTCCCCGAACCACCCGGTGATGTTCAGCGCGTCGACGACCGCCACGTGGCTGACCCCCGAGAACCAGTACTGGAGCTCGTTGGTCTGCGGCAGGTAGACTCCCGGGTACTGGAAGTCGTTCGTCTGGGTCGTGAACATCGACGCGTGGACGAGGTAGGTCGTCGCGGTCGTGCCGCTGAGGAACACGCCCGGGTAGACCGGGAACGTGTAGTCGTTGTAGAGCCCGAACACGGAGCTCAGCGCCGCCCACTGGTTGTTGAACAGCACGTACGGGTTGTAGGGCGCACCGGTCCCGTAGTAGCTGATCGCGGCCAGCTCGCTGTTGGAGAACGCCCAGATCGGGGTGTAGATCCCGCGGCCGTAGTCCAGCCGCAGGTGCACCGAGATCGTCAGCGCCGACTCGACGTTCACCGAGAGCGTCACGGGGTCGTAGTTGCTCAGCTCGATCGTGAACGTGTACTTCCCCGGCGTGAGGTAGAACGCCGGCGTGAACAGATTCGACTCGGCATACGGCTGGGCGGTCACGAAGTTCGCGAGCGTCGCGGAGCTGTTCAGGGCGGTCACGATGTCGAAGGCGTTGGCCGGCGTGACGGCCAGCCGCACCTGCACGGCGCCGCCGGGCGCCCCCGCGTTCCACAGCCCGCGGATGACCGACGGCCCCGTCGTCATGATCGCGTACTTCGTGGTCCCGAACGGCGCGGCCGCGGGCGACGAGCCCCAGGCGACGTTCGCGCCCGTGACGGTCTCCCCGGTCTCCCCGCCGTAGTTGTACGCCGAGGGCGTCGACTCGTACTGGCCCGCCTGGGCGTTCCAGTACGAGAGCCCGAGGATCGCGTCGGCCGCGCTCAGATCGGAGTTGCTCCCACCGCCGGGGCCGCCGAAGATCAGCTCGAAGTCGTTCGTGAGTCCGAGCGGGTTGTACGAGAACCCGTCCGCGGTGTAGTTCGAGGGCACGGTCAGCGGCGCCTCATCGGGGTTCAAGGAGTTGAACACGACGGTGTCGTACGGTGCGTTGAAGATCACGCCGTCCGGTCCCGCGAGGTTCGCGGTGAACGTCACGGAGTCGCGCCCATCGATGATCGAGGAGTTCATGTAGAGGCTCAGGTCCCACGGGTAGGTGACGGGGAACGGAATGACGACCTCGTCGTAGTAGTACGAGATCTCGTTGAACCCGTCCTGAGAGTAGAACGGATTGCCCGAGAGGTCGGCGGTCGGGCTCGAGAAGTTCCAGATGTTGTCGACGAGGATCATGAAGTCCGCGCTCGGGTAGTACTCGACCACGTTCTGCGTCCAGAAGCTGTAGCCGGACTGTCCGAAGAGCGTGACGTTCGTCTGCACCGCGTTCAGCTGGATGCCGTAGCTGTCCGGGGAGCTGCCGAAGAGGTCCTGCGCGACGATGCCCGGGCCGGTCGAGTCGACCTGGCCGAGCAGGCTCGTGGTGTTGAGGATCGAGGGGACCACCGCGCCGCCCGCGCCCTCGCTCAGGCCGTAGTACGCGACCCCGGAAGGGGCCGGCGCCGCATCGTAGAGCGGCGTCACGTACCCGAGGCTGTGCGCCGCGGACTCCTGCGACGCGCTGGCGGACGGACGGGGGACGAACACATCTCGCGGGTTGATGCCGAGGGTCTGGGTCGTCGCGAGGGCCTTCGCGGCGAGGGCCGACGCAGCGTTGGTTCCGGAAGTGGTGGGCGACACGACTCCCGACGGGGTCGGTGCCGCGGCGGCCGTCGAGGACGCGGGCGCGATCGAAGCCGCCGCGCTCCCTCCCGAGCCTCCCGGTGGGGCGACCGTCTGAGCCGAAGCGGCTCCGAGCGTCCCGAAAACGAATCCGGCCACGACGACGATGCTCAGCAGCGTTCGAATGCTCCATGCCCGCATGGCGCGCGCTGGAGACCCGCAGGGCTCTTGAAGCCTAGCCTAGG
>JASHQY010000073.1 GCA_030038885.1 Thermoplasmata archaeon
ACGCGCAGCCCGACCGGACGGGACCCGGGGACGACCCCGGCAGGAGCTTCCGCGACGACCGAAGGGGGAGCGGCGCCCCCGCGGTGGTTCCCAACGACCGGACCCTCCATCGCCGTTGCTTCCGTACGTCGAGACGGACCGCCGATATGGGCTGTGCGGTGCGCTCCCGCCCGACGGTCCGTTCCCTTCCTACCGGGACGCCATCGAACGGTACAGCTCGAGATGCCGTTCGACCATTCGCTCCGCAGAATAACCGGCGACCGCACGGATCGCCGCACGACCCATCTCCCCCTGCCGCTCGCCGAGGTCGGCCAGGCGGTCGGCCATCTCGCGCTCGGAAGCGACCACGAACCCCGCCCCGGTCGCCGCGAGCTCTCGAGCGGCCCCGGCGTCGAACGCGACGAACGGGCGGCCGGCCGCCATCGCCTCGAGCACTCCGATCCCGAACCCCTCGAACGCGCTCCCCTGCACGTAGGCGTCCGCCGCGGCCAGCGCCCGCACGACGGACGAGCGGGGCTGGGCTCCGAGGAACCGAACCTCGGCTGAGAGGGAGCGCGCGAGCCGCTCGCACTGCGCCCGATCGTAGGGGGTCCCCGGGACGTCCTTCCCGATCACGACGAGTCCCCACCGGCCCCGGGTCCCGGCGATCGCGCGCACGAGCCGATCGACCCGCTTGTTGTCGTACAAGCCCCCGACGTAGATCGCGATCCGCGGCGCGGAGAAGTGCCAGGAGGCGCGGACCTCCTCGACGTCGCTCGGCCCGGCGACGAACTCGCCGAGATCGATCCCGGGCGGGATCACGCGGACCTGGGCCGCCGGGTAGCCCCATCGGACGACCTGGTCGCGCTCGCCTTCCGTGAGGGCGACGTACGACTGGAACGCGCGGAGCCGTCCGGGCAGGTAGCGGTCGTAGTACAGCCAGCGGACGAATCCGCGGCGCATCCAGTAGTGGTAGAACCCGAACGGCGAGATCGCCTGGGGCCACGGGAACGACCGCGCGAACGGGAAGTAGTAGTCGGAGCACCAGATCCGGTTCCCGGCGAGGTGGAAGACGTCCGCCGTCTCGCTCCGCAGCGTGCGGAGGTAGCCCCGCGGAACGCGGAACCCGGCGGCGTGCCGCATCCCGAGGCGGAGCACGGTCACGCCGGCGATCTCCTCCCGATCCGGGCTCCCCGGTTCGGCTTGGGTGACGATCGTCACGTCGTGACCCTTGCCCGCGGCCCCTTCCGCGAGGAGCTGCACGAGCCGCGTGCTGCCTCCGAGGGCCGGCAGGTACTGAAAGACCGCCAGGAGGATCCGCAGCGTCGCACCTCGGAGTGCCCTCGAGGGAGCGGGACTATATCGTTTGACTTGCCGGCACTCCCTCCGGGGCGGACGCGTCCTCCCCGAGGACGGCTCGGCCGCGTCACGCCCTCCACGTCCTCGGGCGATCCGCCGCTCGAGGACGCCGGAGAGCCGCTGGGGCGCCATCCTCGCGCCACGTCCCCGCGGCTCCGCTCGGGGCGTCTCAGGGAACCCTCAAGGGCTCGTACGGCTCGGGCGGAGGACCCATGGACGATCCGGCCATTCCGCCGTCCGAGGACCTCGGAGCGGGCGCGACGCCGCGACTGCTCTCCGCATCGCTGTACTGCGAGAACTGCGGCGCGACGACCGTGCATCGGATCCTCCGGGTGGACCGCGGGGGAGCGGGGACCGCGCGGAGGATTCGCGGAGTGGCCCGCTGCCGGGTGTGCCGGTTCACGCACCCCTTCGAGTCCCGGTCGGAGGACCGGGTCGAGCTGACGCTGATCGTGTCCGCGGGACCGAATTCGGAGCGGCGTCGGCACCTCCTCCCCCGGACGCGCAAGATCCAGGTCGGCACTGGCGTGCCGGGCTCCGACGAACCGCTGCTCGTGAGCCGGATCGATGGCCGGGACGGACGGTCCGTCTCGCACGCGTTCGCGGGGGACGTGGCGACGGTGTGGGCGACACGCGACGTTGGAGCGGTGGTGCGGGCCTCGATCGTGGACGGACGGAGGACCGTCCCCGTGCGCGGGGTGGTGCCGCACGGGACGATCCTGCGGGTCGGCGAACCCCTTCCCTGGAGCGAAGACCCCGTGGAGATCACCGGACTGCGCGCCCGGCGCCAGACGTGGCGGCGCCGAGGCGACGCGTTCCCGGCGGACGAGGTCGTCCGGGTCTACGCCCGGCGCACCGCGCCCGGACCCGGGTCCCTCCGACCGCGAACCCGCGTGCGACCGGCGCCATCGGCCCGCGCCCCGATCGACTCGGACTCCGAGGCGGAGGCCCCGACTCCGGGGCCCCGCGCCTCCCGAAGGGCGCCGAGGTCCTAAGCGAACCGTGCTCCGAGTCCCGGTCACGGAGGGGCGAGGCCGGGGCGAAGCGGAGCGGGCTCCGCGGCCCGTTCTCCGGGGCCCACGCCGGCCGACGGTTCAGGTCGGCCGAACCTCGATCCCGCCGGCCGGCAGGAGCCCCTGCAGCCGGGAGCGGCTTAGGTCCAACCGCCGCGCCAGCTCCACCTCGACCGCCTCACGTTGAGACTCCTGTCCGGGCACCAGGACGGCCCGCACGGTGCCCCGGCACCGGAGCGCCGACGGTGGGGCTGCGGTCCAGAGCCGGTCGCCTGCGTAGTCGACCGTGCCGAGCGCGAGCTCGGTCGGAAGGTCCCGGAGGAGGTGCTTGGTCCCGTGGATGGCCCACGCGCCGCGCGCGACGAACTCCCCGCTGGCCGCGGACTTCGAGACCTGCTCGGGCGTCACCCAGAACGCCTCGGCGGAGGCGAGCCCCGCGCGCCACGCTTTCGAGAACACCACCGCCCACTGCCCGGCCTCGCGCAGCGTGACCTCCGTGACCTCGCC
>JASHQY010000074.1 GCA_030038885.1 Thermoplasmata archaeon
CTCGCCCGGATGGCCGTGCGGGCCAGCGATCCGTATCGCCATCCGATCTCTCGTATCGGGTCCGTCCCGAACAGGACGACCCGGGGCTGGGGGCGGGCCAGGTACGCCGCCGGGAGACCGAAGTACACGTCGTTGACCTGGACCAGGTCGAAGTGGCCCGCGGCGGCGCGGATCGCACGGCGGAGGGACTCGATCCCTTGGGGGTAGCGAAGCGCACCGACCGAACGGACGCCGGGTTCGCGCAACAACTCCCGGTGCACTCCCGACCCCGTGAGCACGAGGAACTCGCCTTCGACTTTCGAGCGAAGAGCCCGGAACAGCTCCAGCGTCTGGATCGCCTGTCCACCCCCCTTGTCGACATGCGAGTTGACGAACAGGACCCGCGTCATCGCTGTACTACCGGGAGGGAGCGGCCGATGGGACGATCGGGGCGTACTGCTGCCCGTGGCGGCAGTGGTCGCACGCCGAGGCCCAGCAGATCAGCGGGCGGAGCCGGGCCATCGAATGCGGGAGATGCTGGTGCAGCACGTCCGCCACTTCGCCGGGGATCGCCCGCATGGTCCGCAGCACGGCCAGGAAGGTACCCGCCGCGGCGAGAACGAAGACGGGAACGAACAGGGCGTCGTAGCGGAGCAGGATCAGCGGCACCGCAGCGACGATAACCATGGCCCCCACCGCCACCCATATCCGCACGATCGAACGGGTGTCGAACTGGACCAGGCCTGTCCCGCGAAGCACGAAGTATAGTGCGAGAAACGGCGCCCAGAACATCGCGGAGTTCCCGATCGCCGCGCCCAGCATCCCGATACGGGGTACCAGGACCACGGAGAGCGCGGTGTTGAACACCAGCGCCAGCGCGGATGCGCCCGCGAGCACGGAGGTCCGCCGGACCCCCGTGGCGATGCTCACGAGGACGGCGAACGGGACGAAGAGGGCCGTGATGGCGAGCAAGACGGCCATCGGCCAACTTGCGGCGACGAAGGGTCCCCCGACGAGGACTCGGAGGAGGAACGGTCCGATCGCCGCTACTCCGAGGCCGAGGGGGGCATACGCGAGAACGACAAGGGTGCTCGACGTCACGCCAAGCCTACGGATGGCGTCCCGGTCCCCGCGTCCGAACAGGGCCGAGACTCGCGGGACGAGGATCGAGGAGAAGGGGGTCACGACGAAGAGCGTCGCCCCCGCGAAGAGGATGGCGTAGTTGTAGATCCCCACGATCGCGAGGTTCGCCACGCTCGCGAGGATCAACCGGTCCACGTAGTACGTGCTCGTCGTGAGGAGCCCCGACGCAAGGACCGGGAGGGAATAGAGCAGGACCGTACGGCTGAGATGGAGGGCAGGAAGCGACGGTCCGGTCGGAGGGGACGGGGCCCCGGTGCGTCGCACGACCCAGAGGATCGCGACCAACGAGGCGACCACGCCCGCGGTCGCGCCCAGGATCCATCCGAACACGATGGATTGAACGCTGGGAAAGAACTGAATGAGCACCACCGGGACGCTGTACATCGCGATGTTCCCGAGCGTGCTCGTCGCGCCGTACGCGGCGTAGCGCTGGAATCCGAGGAGCACACCCTGGAACACCCGCGCGGCCGTGACCAGCCCCGAAAAGATCCCGAGGTACTCGATCGAGAGCGTGTACTGGCCCGAGTGGAAGAACAGGTGGCTCAGCCCGCTCGAGAGCGCCACCGTGATTCCGAGGGTCGCGAGAAACAGCAGGGCGGCGGCCACGTACGAGGTCCCCACCAGAGTTCGAGCGATCGACAGGTCTCCTCGGGCGCGGTAGAAGGCAAGAAAGTGCTGGTACCCTGCGTTCAGTCCGAGCGCGACCACCACGCTGATGATCATCGCGAACGCCTGGAGGATGACGATGGCCCCCAGTTGCCCCAAGGGGAGCACCCGGGCCATGTAGAGAAAGAACAGGGCGCCAGCGACCGTCAGCGAGACCGTGCTCGCATAGACCCACGGGATCGACCCGTGGGGTATCTCGATGGACTCTCCGCCCGGCTCGGTCAACTTGGGTAGCGGTGCCCGCCGTTCACCCGCCCTCCTCGCGTCACGTCGTTGAGTACTGCCCGCCTCATCACCTTACGCGTCCAACGCCGAGCCGGCGGCAACGTCCGTCCCGAATTCTCGCGCCGTCCGGACCGCCCCCGGAGTGGGGTAGCAGAGGGGCGTCGTACCGCCCAGGGTGGCCGTCCGCCCGGGGGCGGTCAGCAGATTGAAGCCTGCTCGGGTGCTTTGGTCCTTGGCCATGGCGACACCGCCGAGCATCAGCGTCATCGTGCTCGCCTACAATCGACGGAACTACCTGAAGGGCGGAGTCGCCTCCGTCCTCGATCAAACGCTTCCACGGGATCGCTTCGAGGTGCTCGTCTTCAAGAACTTCGACGACCCCGAAATTGATGCGTACCTCTCCGCCCAGGGTGTGCGGAACCTCACCTCACCCCCGAGCTCGCGCCCCCGAACGCTCCGTACCGTGCTCCAGGAAGCGAAGGGAGACGTCCTTTGCTTCATGGACGATGACGACCTGTTCACCCCGGACAAGCTGGCGTTCGTCGAAGGGGCCTTCGCGGCGGATCCGACGCTCGGCTACCTTCACAACGAATTCTTCGTGATCGACGACGAAGGCAAGCCCTATGCTCACAGCCCATTTCCCCAGGTGACCGAGCGCGTCTATATACCGGCGGGAGACGGTCGGACCCGGCCCCTACCGATCCGCGCGCTGGATCTCGGGTTCAATTCGAGCTGCGTCAGCATCCGTCGGGACTGGGTGGGGCCCTACCTGGACTCCTTCGACCGCCGCGAGGCGGAGTGGTCGGATCGGATCCTGCTCTGCACGGCCCTCCTTTCCGGTCGTGCGTTCCTCGCGGATCCGACGAGGCTCACGCGCTACCGGTACCACGACAGCTGGTCGAACGTCCTCCACTACTCTCTGGATTCGCTCGACCGGATCGCCGAGATGGATGCGCAGAACATTGCGGTGCTCGAGCTGATTCGCGGACTCGCGCCCGGCACGGTGATGGAGCAATGGATGCGCGAAGACATGGTGTACGTTCGGTTCCACCGGAGCCTGTTTGCACGAACGGCCGACTGGAGCCCCCGCCTGCGGGACTTCTTCGATTTCTTCACGAGTAGCCTCCGCCGCCGGAACACGGCGTTCGTGTACCTCATCCCGCTCCAACTCCTGTCGCGACTCGCTCCCCGGGAGGCTCCAAAGGTGTACTTCGGGCTCGCGACGCTCTTCCGGCGGTTCTCGTTCCGTCGGTCCGCCGGCGCGGAAGGTCCCGCGTAGGGCCGTACCGAGACGGCGGCCGACGGGCCCCGAAGGGCCGTATCGGTCGGAGGACCCGGAGGGGCGCGGATGGGCGAGGGTCGATCGATCGCTCCGTTAAAATCCTCGGGACTGTGGCGGACCCTGCGATACCCCGGCGGCGGCCTGGAGGGACGAGGGGGGATCCGGCGCTCTCACGATGCCCGCTCGCTCTCGAGGTCGCGAGAGCACGCGACCTCTCCCGGCGCAGGGCATCGGCAGAAGCCGAGGGAAGGATTCGAACCCTCGAAAAGCGGACTTGCGGTCCGCCGCATTAGCCACTCTGCCACCTCGGCGTTCAGCGCAGGGGGCCTCGCCAAATTAAAGCCCACGGACCTGCCGGAGCCGGGTCGGGGCCGGTCCCCGCTCGGGCCGCTCCCCAGGACGTCGGGAGCTCGCCTTCGCGGACCCATGGGTCGTTCTGCGGACCGGGCCGGGGGGTCTGCCGGATTCGAGGGTCCGGGGGACCGTTACGTGACCTCGATGGAGAGCGTCGTGCTCCGGACCGGCGCAGTCGCGCCCGGCGAGGTCAGAGAGAATCCTACAACGTAGTCGCCAGCCGCCTCGAATTGGAACGAGACGTCCACCGATTCGGAGACTCCCTTCGAAAGACTGAGCGGTTCGGACGACGCCGTCAGCGGGCCGAGCAACAACGGCATCGCCCATGGGATGCTGGTGTAGTTCGTACCGTTCTGCCCGATCAGCGAGGCGTTCACGGAGAGGGTCAGCGTCTGCGCGGTGGCGTTGTTCCGCACCTCCACGATCACCGCCATCGTCGAGTTGACCGCTCCGCCCAGCGGCAGGGTGCTCGTGGTTCCGTCCGGCCCCACGACGACGAGGGCCAGATTGGGAGCGGCTGCGGGCTGGAGCGTAGCGATGTACCCGATCGCGCCGAAGGTCACGAGCACGCCCGCGAGCAGCGCGTAGGCGGCGGCCCGTTGCCCGACGGAGAATCCGGCGAATCCCAACGACGACCACAATCGGCGGGCGATCGGCCGGGACCGGCGCGCGGGTTGGTGAGCGCTTTGCGCCACCGACGCCGCGAAGCACAGAAGGGCCGCGACCGCCCCCCCGATCGCATCCACGGGCCCGATGGAAAAGTAGAGCAGCACCGTCCCGAACACCACGTTGAAGACCACGCTCAGGCCGACGATCACGGCAAGGTTCGCGGGGTACGACGGGAACGCGCGCTTCCCGAGGATGAACGCGGCCAGGGCGAACCCCGGGGCGAAGAACAGAACGAAGATGCCGAGCGGGACCTGGGCCCACGTGACGCGATACTCCGAGGAGAGAACGAATCCGGCGGTCAGCGCGGCCGAGACGAGCAGTAGGCGCGGGGCGTAGAGCGCCGTGGTGTCGGATGAAAGGTCCGAGCGAACCGACAAGGCTCCTCCCCGAAAGCACGCAGCTTCCCCTTCTTATGAGTTACACGAGAGAACGAGTCCTTCGCCTCCTGCCGCAAATCCCCGGCGCCCGGTGCCCCACGAGCGCGGTCGGGCGGTGCCACCCCCGAAGGCGACCCTCTTGCCGGCGGAGGGGGATTCCTAACGCGAGGTCCGCATCGGTGGCGCGCTCGCACGAGCCTGGTCCCATGCGCGTCGGAGGGCCGCGAGCGAGTGATCGCGATTCGGCTCGAGCAGGAGCCGGATCACGGGCTGGGTGTTCGAGAGCCGGAGCAGAACCGTTCCCTCGACGCGACGGAATACCCAACCGTCGATCCCCGGACGGAGTCGCGGACGGACTGCGGCGACCAGGCGGCGAAGATAGCGTGCCGCTGCGGGCCGGCCGGCAAAACCCAGCTGCTGCCGATCGCGTACGATCGGGCCGAACGCCCGAACGAGCGTTTCCAGGGGCGTGGCCTCACGGTCCAAGAGATCGGCGACCACGCACCCCACCAAGATGCCGTCGGAGTTGGGTCCCCAGCGCCGGAGGTAGAAGTGCGAGGACGCTTCGAACCCGACGTCGGACCGGTGACGCCGCATTTCCGCGGACACGTACCGGCTCCCGATGCGGGATCGCACGGTCTCCACCATGGACTCGCATCGCTGGGAGGCGTCGGCCGATGCGACCAGCGGTCGGCCCTCGCTCGACAGATGACGGTGGAGCAACGTCGCAACGACTTCGGGCTCCACCCAGCGGCCTCGTCCGTCCACGAACGCCACCCGGTCGCCGTCGCCGTCGAAGGTGATCCCGAGGTCGGCTCCGCGCGATCTCACGGCCCGCCCCAGCTCTCCCACATCCTCGGGGCGTGGCTC
>JASHQY010000075.1 GCA_030038885.1 Thermoplasmata archaeon
CAGACGCTGAGCGATGCCGAGTACCAGATGCTCCGCCGCGCGGCGATCCGCGCGGCGAACGCGTGCGGGATCGTCGGGGAGTGCAACATCCAGTTCTGCCTCGACCCCACGAGCGAGGAGTACTACGCGATCGAGATCAACGCGCGGCTGTCGCGCTCGAGCGCGCTCGCGAGCAAGGCGACCGGCTACCCGCTCGCCTACGTCGCGGCCAAGCTCGCGCTCGGCTACACGCTCCCCGAGCTGAAGAACCGGATCACCGGGGTCACGACCGCGTGCTTCGAGCCCGCGCTCGACTACGTCGTCGTGAAGCTGCCCCGCTGGGACCTCGAGAAGTTCGAGCGCGCCGACCGCCGCCTCGGACCCGCGATGAAGTCGGTCGGCGAGGTGATGGGGATCGGGGCGTCGTTCCCCGAGGCGATGTCGAAGGCGGTCCGGATGAGCGACCCGCGGGCCGACCTCGTCCCGCCGGCGGAGGTCCGCGCGCCGGACGCGATCCTCGCGGACCTCGCCCGGCCGACCCCCGAGATCCTCTTCCGCGTGCTCGAGGCGCTGCGGGCCGGGATCGACCCCGCGACGATCGCCCGCACGACCTGGATCGACCGCTGGTTCGTCGACTGCCTCGCGGAGATCGAGTCGGCCCACCGCGCGCTCGGGGCGGTCCCCGCCGGCGAGCTGCCGCTCCCCCTCCTGCGCCGCGCGAAGGACCTCGGGCTCTCCGACCGCGCGATCGCCCGCGCGACGCGCCTCGACGAGGAGGAGGTGCGGCGGCGGCGCCTCGCGGAGGGCGTCCGCCCGCGGGTCCGCATGATCGACACGCTCGCCGGGGAGTGGCCCGCCCGCACGAACTACCTCTACCTCACCTACCGAGCCGACGCGGACGATGTCCGCCCGATGGGCCCGGGCTCGGTCCTCGTGGTCGGCGCGGGGCCGTATCGCATCGGGTCGAGCGTCGAGTTCGACTGGTCGACGATGAACCTCGTCGCGGGGCTGAAGGCCGAGGGCGTGCCGGGGGTCGCGGTCCTGAACTCGAACCCCGAGACCGTCTCGACCGACTACGACCGGTCCGACCGGCTCTACTTCGAGGAGATCACGCTCGAGCGGACCCGCGACCTCGTCGACTTCGAGTCGTTCGCCGGCGTCGTGACGTGCGTCGGGAGCCAGCTCGCGCAGAACCTCACGCCGCTCTTGAAGATGTGCGGGATCCCGGTCCTCGGGACGTCGGCCGACTCGATCGACACCGCGGAGAACCGCGCGGAGTTCGCCCGCCTCCTCGAGCGGCTGAAGATCCCGCAGCCGGCGTGGCGGGCGTTCACGACCGTCGACGAGGCGAGCGGGTTCGCGGACGAGGTCGGGTACCCGGTCCTCGTCCGACCGTCGTACGTCCTCAGCGGCCAGGCGATGCGGGTGATCTGGGGACGCGCCGACCTCGGCCGGTTCCTCTCCGAGGCGGCGCGGGTCTCGCCGGAGCACCCGGTCGTGATCACGAAGTTCGTCGAGGGGGCGGACGAGGTCGAGCTCGATGCGATCTCGGACGGCGCGCGCGTGCTGGTCGCGGGCGTCCTCGAGCACGTCGAGCGCGCCGGCGTCCACTCCGGCGACGCGATCTTCTGCCTGCCGCCCCGCCACACCGCGCCCGCGGTCCAGGCGCAGCTGATCGACGCGGCCGGCCGGCTCGCCCGCGCGCTCGCGATCCGCGGTCCGTTCAACGTGCAGTTCCTCGTCAAGGACGCCGCCTACCAGATCATCGAGATGAACCTGCGCGCGAGCCGCTCGCTCCCGTTCCTCGCGAAGGCGACCGGCGTCCCGCTGCTCCGCGAGGCGGCGCGCGCGATGCTCGGCCGCCCGATCTCCCGGGACGGGATCGCCCCGCTGCCCCCGGGCCGCTGGGGCGTGAAGGTCCCGCAGTTCTCGTTCCTCCAGCTTGCGGGATCGGACCCGTTGCTCGGGGTCGAGATGCAGTCCACCGGCGAGGTCGCATGCTTCGGCTCGACGTTCTCGGACGCGCTCGTGAAGGCGCTGGTCGCGACCGGCGTCCGGCTCGTCCCCCGGCGCGGGACCGCGTTCCTGTCGGTCGGCGGACCCGAGCTCAAGGAGGCGCTCCTCCCGGTCGCGCACCGCGTGCGCGCGCTCGGCCTCAAAATCTCCGCGACCGAGGACACCGGGGCGTTCCTCGCGGCCCGCGGCGTCCGGGGGGTCCGGATCCTCCACAAGGTCAGCGAGCCCGACCGACACCCGAACATCACCGAGGCGCTCGAGCGGGGCGAGATCGACCTCCTCCTCAACGTCCCGCTCTCGCTGACCCAGGAGAAGTTCGAGCGGATGCTCGAGGACGAGTACATCCTGCGCCGCCGCGCGGTCGAGCTCGGGATCCCGCTCTTCACGAGCCTCGAGGCGTTCGCCGCGTACATCGAGGGGGTCGCCTGGCTCGAGGAGCATCCGCTCACGGTCGAGCCGCTCTACGGCACCCCGGAGCCGGGCACGGAGGCGGGCGTGGGCACGGACGCGCGCCAGCTCCCGGTGGTCGTCCCCGGGCGCCGCCGGCGCCG
>JASHQY010000076.1 GCA_030038885.1 Thermoplasmata archaeon
CCGCCCCGGCAGCGGTGCCGCCCCCCGCGCCCCCTCCGCGATCGCCCCCGCCGCCGCTACCCGAACGGATCCCGGCGGACTCGGGACCCGGACCGATCGCCCCGCGTCCGCTCTCGCAGTGCTTCGTCTGCGGCACGCCGCTCGAGGCCGGACGGTGCCCCACCTGCCGCATGACGTGGGTCGAGTGACGCGCGGCCGAGCGTCGAGTGGACGCGCAGCGTTTTGAACCCTCCCTGCTCCCGACGCCGATAACCCATGCCGAACGTTTCGTCGGCGTCCGCGGAACTGGACGCGCTCGAGCAGCGGATCGTCGACCACCTCTTCGAGCTCCAACCGTCCTACGCGGTCGGTCTCGGGCTCCACCGCTACGACGGGCTGGTGCCGGACCTTTCCCGAGGGGCCACCGAGTCCTGGACCGTGCGGGCCGACGCGCTCCTCGGCCAGCTGAGCCGCCTCGACGAGGCGGGGCTTTCCGACGCCCGCCGGATCGATCACTTCCTGCTCCGCCTCCTGCTCGAGAGCCCGCTGTTCGATCTGCGCGAGGCGGAGGACCTCGACCGGAACCCGATGGCCTACGTGGGATCGGTCGGCCTCACCCCGTACCTGGTGCGCGAGTACGCCCCCGTCGAGGACCGCGTTCGGGCGATCGTGCGCATCCTCGAGCAGGTGCCGAAGATCCTGGACGACGGGCGGCGGCGGCTTCGGACGCCCCTCCCGCGACCGTTCGTCGAGCTCGCGCTCGCGATCGGCAGCGGCCTCTCGCCGCACTTCGCGGAGGCCGAGCCGTTCGCGGCGCGCGCCGGCCTGGTCCCCGCGTTCTCCGCGGCCCGAGCGACCGCGGAGGCCCGCGTGCGCGAGTTCCTCGAGTGGCTGCGGCAGGACTGCCTCCCCCGATCGACGCCCGACTTCGCGCTCGGCCCGCACCGCTACCAGCGGCTGCTCTTCGTGCGGGAGGGGATCGAGGCGCCGATCGAGGAGATGCGCCGGGCCGGGGCCGCGGACCTCGCGCGCAACCAGGCCCGGCTCGACGAGATCGCGCGCGCGGAGGCCGCGTCGGTCCCCGACCTGCTCCAGCGGTTGAACCGGGACCATCCGGTCGCGGCCGACGTGCTGACGACGGCGCGCGCGTTCGTCGACGAGACCCGGAACTTCGTCCGGGACCGGGACCTCGTGACGATCCCCGAGCCGGCGGTCTGCCGCGTCGAGGAGACGCCGGTCTGGGGCCGCGCCCTCTCGACCGCGAGCATGAACCCGCCGGGACCGTTCGACTCGGGACCGACCGACGGGATCTACTACGTGACCCCGGTCGACCCGGCGTGGAGCCCCGTCCAGCAGGAGGAGTGGCTCCGCTCGTTCAACCGCTCGCTGCTGCGGAACATCACGGTCCACGAGGTCTTCCCCGGGCACTACCTCCAGTTCCTCCACTTCCACCGGACCGCGGGGAGCCTCGTGCGCAAGGTCTACCTCTCGCCGTCGTTCGTCGAAGGCTGGGCCCACTACGCCGAGCAGCTCGCGATCGAGCAGGGGCTCCACCGCGAGGACCATGCGGCGGAGATCGCCCAGATCCACGACGCGCTGCTCCGCGACTGCCGGCTGCTCGTGTCGGTCGGCCTGCACACCGGCGGCATGGAGCTCGCCGAGGCGACCCGGCTGTTCGAGCGGGAGGCCCACTTCGAGCACCTCCCGGCCGAACGCGAGGCGATCCGGGGCACGTTCAATCCCGAGTACTTCTGCTACACGCTCGGCAAGCTCGCGATCCTCAACGCGCGCTCCCGCTTCCTCTCGGACCGGTTCGCCGGCAGCCTCAAGCGGTTCCACGACGCGCTGCTCGGCTTCGGCTGCCCCCCGATCGGCCTGCTCGACTCCCTGCTCGCCGGCCCGGCCCCGTCGTAGCGCGCCCCGCCGGTCCCCGGCAGCGCCTACTCCGGCCGCACGGTGTGGACGATCGGCACGCCCTCGCGGACCGCGCCCGACACCGTGCAGAACTCCGAGAAGATCGCGACGCACTCCTCGAAGCGCGCCCGGTCGGCCTCGTCGAGCGGCCGGGTGCGGATCTCGACGTGGAGCTCGCGCACGCGGCGCCGGCCCTGCGCGTTCGCGCCGATCGTCGCCCGCACCGTGGTCTTCAGCGGGGCCACCGGCACGCGGGCCCGCGCGAGGGTATGGACGAGCGTGGAGCTCATGCAGTGCCCGATGGCCATCGCGAGGGCCTGGGTGGGGTTCGGCCCGCGGTCCCGGCCCGCGGGCGGCGATTCGTCAACCGTCAGTCCCGGGAACGGAGCGTCGGCGAACGCCACGGTGAACTCGTACTGCTCGACCTGCGCGAGATCCACTCGGCCATCGGCGGCGGACATCGACGCCGGGCACGCCGACCGCGTACAAGAGCGGGCGGGCCGCCGCGCCGGCCCTCCGGGGCCGAAGGACCGTCGGCCGCCCCTCCGCGGCCTGCGGGACCCCGGACGTCGACCGACCGGAGCGTGCCCCCTCCCGATGCTCCATCGAAAGAGCGATAGGGCGCGGGCGCTCGACGGAGGGGATGGCCTTCGCGCGGAAGGTGGTCCTCGTGGCCGGGGTCGGCCCCGGTCTCGGCACGGCCGTCTCCTGCCTGCTCGCGTCGGAGGGCGCGAGCGTGATGGCCGTCGCCCGCAGCGTCCGGGCGCTCGATCCCCTCGCGGCCCACGCCCGCGCGCGGGGCTGGACGCTCCGCACGCGGACCGCCGATCTGCAGGTCGCGGAGGACGTCGACCGGGCGGTGCGGGAGACGATCGCCGAGTTGGGACCGCTCGACGCCGTCGCGATCCTGGCCGGTCACTGGCACGGGGGCGAGACCCTGCTCCACCGGATGTCGGACGAGGAGTGGACCGCGGCGATCCAACGGAACCTGGATCCCGTGTACCGGGTCGCTCGGGCGACCCTGCCGCACCTCGTCGAGCGGCGCGCGGGATCGGTCGTGCTCGTCTCCGCCGGCCGCGTCGTCCGCTGGGCCGGCAGCGTCGCGTACACGATCGCGAAGGGCGGGCTCGCGGACGTCGTCCCCCGGCTCGCGCACGACTACCGGCCGTTCGGCGTTCGGGTCAACGCGGTCCTCCCCGGGAACATGTCGCCGGACCTCGGTTCCCTCGATCCTCCGTCGGCCGACCGGCCGATCCCGTTGACCGACACCACCGCGACCGCCGCGTGGGAGGTCGCTCGCGCGATCCGCTACCTGCTCTCGGACGAGAGCCGCTGGGTCACCGGCACGCTGCTCACGGTCGACGGGGGCCAGGACGTCGGCGGTGCCGCCCCGACGCCGCGGTGAGCCGGCCCGCGTCGTCCTCCGCCGACCGAGGGGGACCCGTCGGCGTTCCGACGCCCTCGACCGCCGACCGGGGGAGGCCACGAGCGGCGGGGGCTCAGGAACGATGCCGTTTCGGTCGGCGGCGCGCGCAGACCGGGCAGCCCCACCGTGGCCCGGACGGGTCCGCCGCGAAGAAGACCGGGGTCCGGTGCGTCCGACGGAAGCAGACCAGGAGGCGTCGCTCGCTCCCGTCCGGGGCCCGGAACGGGTAGACCCGCCAGTAGACGACCCGCACGCCCTTCGGTGGGTGCGTCGCGGCGAGCCGGCGCTCGGCGTCCCGGCCGAGCTCGGGGCCACGGCGCGTCGCGAGCCGCAGATCCCAGGCGCGCACCAGCGAGGCCGGCCGGGTCCAGCGTCCGAGCGCGCGGCGCACCGCGGCGGTCGGGTCGCGCCGCGTCCACTCGGCGTACGACGTGACCGACACGACCCCGGACGGACACGCGCGGACCTCCCAACGGCCCGGCAGCGCGCTCGCGAGCCGTCGGGAGCGGATCGGCTGGTCGCAGTGACGATAGCACCTTCCTCCCGGCGCGTCGAGCGCGCGCCGCAGGACGCCGGGCAGCGCCCCCGGCCGGGTCACGTCCGCCCTCCCGCGACGACCGAGCGCAGCCAGGCGCTCGAGAGCAGGTCCCGCCAGGCGCGCGCGGTGCGGGGCACCTGCTCCGAGAACCCCGTGAGGAGGTGCTGGACCCGGCCGCCCGACCACTCGAGGAAGACCTGGGGGATGAGGTAGTCCGGCGATGCGTCGCCGTGCGCCGCGACGAGCCGGTCGGCCGCCCTCTCCTGGGTCCGCCGATCGATGTCGAGGATCCGCAGCGGCACGCGGAGGCGTCGCGCGAGCCGCTGTCCGTTCGTGACCGAGAGCGGGACACAGTGCGGGCACCATCGCGCCAGCACGATCGTGACGCGCTCGGGGCGGTCCGGGGAGGCAGGGCTGCGCATGGCCCTCCGAGCGGCACCCGGCTCTTTACTCCGGCGCCGGACGATCGGAACGCCCGATGTCCGATGGAGGCCCGCGGTCGGTCGAGCCCAGGATCTCGACGAGGGTCGCGCCGCGTCGTTCCTCGCGGGGTCGGATCGATCCCGGACCGGCGACCCCCATCCGGCGGATCGTCTCGGGGCTCGGGATCCCTCGAACGTCTCCCCCTCTCCGATCGATCGATCCACGGGGCCGAAGAACGCGACGGAACCGGCGTCGGCGGGCGATCGGCCGACGGCGGGTCTAAGTGAGCCGGAGGGCTCTCTCTACGTCCGATGGTGGACGAAGACCGCTACGAACTCCGGGCGTTTCGGGACGCCGACTTCGACGGCGTCGCGGCCGTGCTGAGCGCGAGCGCACCGGATCATCCGGTCACCGCCGAGTACCTCCGCCATCTGTACGCGACCTTCCAACATCTCTCCCAGTCGTTCGCCGTCGTCGTCACCGAGCGGCCGACCGGTGCGATCGTCGGGAGCGGCTCCCTGTTTCGCATCGCGTTCATGGACGATCCGGTCTTCCAATGGGTCTCGTGCGACGTGCTCCCCGCGCGGCGGCGGCAAGGGATCGGGACCCGCCTGTACCGAGCGCTCGTGGCGGAAGCGGAGCGACGGGGGCTGCGCGGGCTCCGAGTCCAGGTCGCGGAGGACTCGCCACCGGGGTGCGCCTTCGCGGCGCGGCAGGGGTTCGTCGAGCGACGGCGGATCTGGCGGTCCAGCCTGGACGTGGCGGACGCCGACACCACCGGCCTGCCGGGTCTGATTCGAAGCGCGTCCGCGCAGGGAATCACGTTCACCACCCTGGCGGAAGAGGGCGCCGACGACGCTCGGGTCCTTCACAACGTGCACGAGCTGGTGTCCGATTCCGGACGCGACGTTCCGGTGCTCGGCCCGCGATCCGCCATCCCGTTCGACGAGTTCCGTCGATTCTACCTGGAGGGACCGAACGCCCTCCCCCGAGCATGGTACCTCGCGAAGGATCGCGAGCGCTACGTCGGCACGTCGTTCGGCAGCGCCGACCCGGCCCAGCCCGGAGTGCTGCAGCAGCACTACACGGGGACTCGCCGCGAGTACCGGAGCCGAGGGCTCGCGCGCTGCCTCAAGCTGCTGCTGATCGAGTTCGCCCGGCAGGAGGGATACCGGCGGATCGACACGTCCAACGATTCCCTGAACCTTCCGATGTGGACGGTGAACCAGCAGCTCGGCTTTCGGAAGCGGCACGAGAGAATCCAGCTGGAGCGTGAGTTTGCGGGTCCGGGCGAAGCTCCCGAGGGATCGACGAGTAACGCCCGTGCTGCCTCCGAGTGAGGGGGGTGCGTTCCTGCGCTTGGGCCGCATGTTCCCAAGGAGGAGGCCTCCTCGAGTTCCAAAGGCACCGAAGAATTTAGGAGGCGAGCGGCCCTACAGCTAGTGCGCGGATTGGATGGCCGCATCCATGGGCCGGCGCGCAGAGCCCCGCGTGAACCAGGGCCTCCCCCAGGAGGTTCGAGGCCGGGCGCGGAGGCGGTCCCTCTGGATCGGACTGCTGTCCGTAGGAATCGTGGTGGGAATCCTTTCATTGCCACTCCTTGGCGGATATGGACTGGCGTATCACGGGAGTTGCCAACTCGGTCGGCAAATCGCTGACGAGGTACTCTGGACACCAGTGGGAATTCTGAACTCGCCCTTCAACGGCACCGCCAATGCTACCGCGGTCAGAACCTTTGCCGGGACGATCGTGCCCGGAGTGGCGGGGTCAGTGAACGGGACGAACGGGTCGACGGTCGGTCTCTTTTCGCTCAATTTCTGGGACGCCTACGAGCTGTCTTCGGTCTGGAAGCTCGGTTCCGGGCCCGCGGCTCCATGCACTGCGACCGTCTCGGCACAACTTTCTCCGAATCAAATCGCGACGGGGGGAGGCACCCTCGTTCAGCGGGTACTCCTCGCGCCTCCCGGCGAGATGAATACCAGCGCACCCGATGGGTTCACGCTCGACGGTTACTCGTCAGTCACCTTTGAGTCGAGCTATCGTATGTCCGCCTCCCCGATCGCGGGACATGGAACATGTGGAGGGCAATCGATT
>JASHQY010000077.1 GCA_030038885.1 Thermoplasmata archaeon
CGAGAGCTGCTCGAGCTCGGCCCGCGACCGGGCCCGGATCGGGACGGTCGCGACCCCCTCGGCCCAGGCGGGCGGCGCCGGGTGCGACGACGTCGTCATCGGATCAGTCCGGCGGGGGCCGGATCGTCACCCGGTGGATCACCGGGTTCGCGAGCAGCCGATCGACCGCCGCTTCGGCGCGGCGGTGCGCCTCGGCCGGAGTGACGTCGACGAACTCGAGGTCGTAGACGTGGGCCGTCGCGACGCGCCGCACGCCCCGGATCCCGAGGAGGCCCAGCGACTTCTCGACGCTCTCGCCCTCGGCGTCGAGCACTCCCGGCTTCAGTTCGACCCGCACCTCGAGCCGCACGGACCGCGAGGGAAGGTCCACCTCCGAACGCCTCGCGGCGCGAGACCGGAGCCGGCAGATAACGCTGAGCCCGGGGCCCCGATCGCTCGGCCCCGGCCCCCGGCCCGGATCGGCGGTCCGGCGGGCCCGGCGCTTCCCCCGGGCCCGGACGGACCGGGCGGCGTGTGCTGCGTCCCATAATTCGGTGAAGGGGTAGGCCATCGAGGTGAGGGGCCTGTTTCCACTGGAGCGGAGGCGGGTCTAAATGGCCGGAATCTCTCCTCGAGATGCCCGAAGACCGCCGCGCCGCGTACCGGGCCTACGATCGGGTCCGTCGGCATGAGTTGGAGATCGTCACCCGACTGCTCGAAGAGATCCTCCCCGAGATGCCCAGACCTCGGGGATGGAGTCACCAACCGCACGTCGGTCGCCCCGGCCCTCACCGACGAGGGCGACCCGAGCGGTTCCCGTGGGAACCGATGGCCAAGGCGCTCGGGCTGATGCACGCCATGGGGTGGGACTACCGCCAGGCGGAGGGGAACCTCTGGGTCGCCTCCGACCTCCGTCGGCAGATCGGACTGGAGGAGGCCCCCTCCCGCATGACCCTCTGGCGCGCGGAGCGACGGTTCTCGGAGGTGTGGCTGCGCGAGCTGAACGAGAAGGTGCTCGCCGCCTTCAAAAAAAAGAGCGTACCCCTAGCGGAGGAGTTCGAGCGCTTGCGGCGGACTCGACGGGGCTCGGGGAGCATGCGCGGGGAGAGTGGTTCTCGTTCCGATTCGGGCGACGGCTCTCGGTCCACCAGTTCCGCAAGCTCCATGTCGTGAGTGAGTGCCGGGGCGAGGGGCGGGGGCTGATCCGCGCGTGGGCGCTGACCGCGCCCCACGCCGCGGACAGCCCGATGCTGAGGGCCCTGCTGGACCGAGTGGAGGCCCCGCTGGGTCCCGTCCTCGGGGATGCGGCGTATGCGGGCCGGCGGAATGTCACCTATGTGGCGGAGCGCGGAGGGGAGCCCTTCTTCCCTCCGAAGTTCCGATGGACCGCCCGTTCACGGGGTCACCCCGCGTGGCGGAGGATGATCCTCCGCTACCGGCACCACCCGGAGGTCTTCCGCGAGACCTATCGGTTCCGAGCGAACGTGGAGGGCGCGTTCTCCGCGATCAAACGGCACCAGGGACCGTTCCTCCGGGCCCGGAGCGCTGTGATGCAGCGACGCGAGACCGGATGGCGGATGATCGCCAGGAATGTCGATCTACTGGCCCGCGCCCAAGCCGCTCGGGAGGCCCTGTGAATTATGGGACCCAGCTGGCGGCGTGCGAAACCATTTATAGGAGGACTTTTTCGGCCCGTCGGCGCGGTGGGGGCCGGGCCGTCGATGGAGGAGTTCATCTGTAGTGTCGAGTTTCTCCGGGGACCGGCCGAACTCGTCGCGCGCGTGTCGAGCGAAGCCGGGGGCGTCCGCGAGTATCGGAACCCTTCGGCGGGGTCTGTGATCGATCAGGTCATCAACGACCTCCAAGAGGAGTTCGAGTCCGCCCCGGTGGCGTAGCCGAGGACGGGCACGGGGCATCCGCAGTCCAGCGAAGGGGCACTACGTCGGGAGGGGTCGGTACGGAGAAATCCACGGGGTCGAAGCCGCCGGTGAGCCGCGCCGTCGAGAGCGCCTTCACGAAGGTCTGGGGCGACGACCATGTCGTCGCGCTCATCGCGCTCAAGGTCGAGACGGCCGAGGCCGACACCGTCGCGAGCGAGGTCGCCCGGTTCACCGAGGTCGAGGACGTCTTCCTCGTGACCGGCGACACCGACATCTTCCTCAAGGTCCGGTTCCCGCACTATGACGAGCTGAAGGACTTCGTCCTGCACCGGCTGCCGACGGTGCGCGGCATCCGCGAGACGAAGACGCTGCTCGTCGTCACGGCCTACAAGGAGGCCGGGGAGGCGCGGCCCGCATGACGCCGTCCCCGCCGTCGGCCGCGGGCAGCGTCGCCGCGTCGCCGGCGGTCCCCCAGAGCGGCCCCGACTCGCCGGCGGTGCAGCGGATCTTCGCCTCGCTCGCCGAGCTCGCCGACGACGCCTCGGTGCCGCGCAACATCCGGCGCGGGGCCCAGTCGGCGCGGGACGAGCTCGCGAAGCCCCGGGTCCCGCTCGACGTCCGCATCGCGAGCGCGGTCTACGTCCTCGACGATCTCGCGAACGATCCGAACCTCCCGACCCACGGGCGCACCGCGATCTGGTCGATCATCTCGAACCTGGAGAGCCTCCAGTGAGTCCGATCGGGGATACGCTGAAATACGCCGAACCCGTCGCACCGGCTCGGAGCGGGATCGGGCCCGTAGCTCAGCTAGGTTGGCCGTGCGGAGCTCCCGCCGGCCCTACAAAGAGCAGCTGGCTTTTAACCAGTTGGTCGGGGGTTCGAACGAGCCGCCCCGCGGGGTCCGCGGGGCCGTTCCGAGCGTCCCCCCGGGCCCGTGCCGCTCCTCGAGGATCCTCATGACGCCCAGCCCCGCGCGCCGGTCGAAGAAGCACGCCGCCCCGGCGGTGCCCCCCAAGCCGCCCCGGCCGTTCGTCGCGCACCACCTCCTGCCCCGCCACGAGGTCCTGAGCGAGGAGGAGACCCGTCGGGTGCTCGAGACGCTCGAGACGGTCGCCGAGCGGTTGCCGAAGATCCTCGCGAGCGACCCCGGCCTCCAGACGGACCCCAAGTTCGTCGCGGGGCGCGACGCGGGAGAGAACTTCGCCGGACGCCTGGTCCGGATCCATCGCCCGAGCGCGACCGCGGGAGAGGCGATCGCGTACCGGCTGATCGTGCCCTCGCTCGGGGGGAGCTGACGAATCCATGCGCGAGATCGTAGACGCCTTTTTCCGCGAGCGGTCGATCGTGAACCACCACCTGGCGAGCTTCAACGACTTCCTGCCGACCGAGGACAACCCGAACTCCCGGATGCAGCGGATCGTCGACGAGGCCCGGGTCAGCGAGGACTCGACCGAGCACGGGATGGTCCGGCTCGACGTCCAGAAGACCAAGAGCTCGATCCAGGTGCGGGTCGGGCGGCGGCGCGACGCGCGCGGCTTCGTGAGCCCGTCGGCCGAACCGACGATCCGGATCGGCAAGCCGTTCGTCAAGGAGCCGGTCGGCTCGAAGCCGACCCTCACGCCGATGGAGGCGCGCCTGAGGAACCTCACGTACCAGGCGCCGATCTACCTCGACGTGACGGTCGTCGAGAACGGGGTCGAGCGCGCGAGCGAGACCGTCCACATCGGCGACCTCCCGATCATGGTCAAGAGCCGCCAGTGCAACCTCTCGAAGTCGAACATCGAGGCCGACGGCCAGGTCGCGCTCTCGGACGAGGAGTACCGCGCGAAGCTCGTCGAGTACGGCGAGGACCCGCTCGACCCGGGCGGCTACGCGATCATCGG